>JBEVDW010000617.1:0-11127 GCA_040513115.1 Steroidobacteraceae bacterium
TCAAGGCGCAGCGATTGCCGTGCGCGATGGTTTCCTGGCTGGATACTTCGAGCAGGTGGGTGGCACACGCCCCACCGTGCGTGTGTACGACTCGACGGCACTCGGTGCAGAAACGGCGTATCGCCAGGCTATCGCCGAAGGCGCGCAGTTCATCGTGGGGCCGCTGACGAAGGATGAAGTGACGACGGTATCGAATGCAGGCGCCGTTTCCGTTCCGACATTGGCGTTGAATCACCTGGCCGAGGGCACGGTCACACCGCCGCTGATGTTCCAGTTCGCGCTCGATCCGGAAGAAGAGGCGCGCCAGGTGGCTCAACGCATCATCGCGGATGGCCGTTCGCGCGGTGCCGTGCTCGTACCGAAGAACGATTGGGGACAACGGGTTTACGCAGCGCTCGAAAGCAGCTTGCGTGAACTGGGCGGCAGCATTGCAGGCGTCGAGTACTACGATCCAGCAGCGCGGGACTATTCGCAGCCGGTCACGGAGCTGTTGTTGATCGACGAAAGTCGCGCACGCGCCAAAGCCCTGATGGGAGCCCTCGGCACGCGCATGGAGTTCGAGCCACGTGCGCGCACCGATGTACAGTTCATCTTCATTGGCGCACAGCCGCAGCAAGGTCGCTCGTTGCGTCCGGCGCTGCGCTTCCATCTCTCGCAGGATTTGCCGGTGTATTCGACGTCCGACATCTTCGAGCCCGATGCCCGAGCGAACAACGACATCGAGGGCGTCATCTTCCCCGACATGCCTTGGGTGATCTCCCCCGACTCTGTTTCCACCGATCTGCGTTCGGCCTTGCAACGTCAATGGCCCACGCGCGCACGCGGTCGCGGCCGACTCTATGCATTCGGCTTCGACGCCTATCGCCTCGTCCCCGCGTTGAAGAGCGGCACGGCGAGTCAACCGATACCGGGCATGACGGGACTCTTGCGCGTCGACCCGAATGGTCGAGTGCATCGACAGCTCGATTGGGCTCAGGTCACGAGCGGCCGCGCGCGCACGCTGGCCAACAACGCGACGCCTTGAGGATGAACCGACATGTGGAACGGCAACCGCAAGGAAGCGGGCGACGCAGGCGAGGCAGCAGCGCTGAAGCAGTTGCAGGCGCGAGGACTGAAGCTCGTTCTGCGCAATCATCGCTGCCGCATGGGCGAGATCGATCTGGTCATGCTCGACGGCAACACATTGGCGTTGATCGAAGTGCGCTATCGCGGCGACGACTCGTTCGGCGGCGCCACCGCGTCCGTCACGATACGCAAGCAACGGCGACTGATCGCTGCGTCCCGTCATTTGCTGGCGACACGCAGCGACTTGCGCCGTTATCGCGCCCGCTTCGACGTGGTCGCACTCTCGCCGGACGCAGACGGCAAGCTGCAGTTCGATTGGATCAAGGGCGCGTTCAACGCCGATGGCTCCTAGTGAACTGAACGACCGCCATGGAAACCAACGTTGAAGTAACGTGCCCCAGCTGCGGCGAGACGATCGAGCTCTGGCTCGATCTCTCGGTGGATGGGCAAAGCTATATCGAGGACTGCTCGGTGTGCTGCTGTCCAATGCAAGTCACGTACACCTCGGAAGGTGGCGAGTTGCTCTCGATCGACGTCGAAGCGTCCTGACGCGCAACCCATGTTCAAACGGCTGCGCATTCTGATCCTGCTGCTCATTCTGATCGTCGTCATCTTCAGCACGGTTTCCGATCGCATATACAGCACGAATTGGGACAACTCGCTGCGTGTCGTCGTGTTGCCGATCAACGGCGATGGCAGCGCCGTGGCCGAGCAGTTCGTGGGCAACACGAGCGCCGACGAGTTGCTCCCGTTGGACAGTTTTTTCTCCGAGCAAGCGGAACAATACGGGGTTCATCTGGATCGCCCCGTGCGCTTCATACTCGGACCGGCACAACGCGAGCTGCCGCCGATCATCGAACCGGGTGCGAGCGCACCCCGTGTGATGGCGTGGAGCTTACGGCTGCGTTACTACTCGTGGCGCATCCTGCGCAAGCAGCCAGGGCCGACACCGGACATCGCGATGTTCGTTCTCTTCCACGATCCACAGCGCTCGCCGACGTTGCCACATTCACTAGGGCTGCAGAAGGGACTGGTCGGTGTCGTCAATGCCTTTGCAGATCGCGAAATGGAAGGCTCGAACGATGTCGTGATCGCACACGAGTTGCTGCACACGCTGGGCGCCACCGACAAGTATGGCCCCGACAATCTGCCACTGCATCCGCAAGGTTTTGCTGAACCCGATCGCGAGCCGCTGTATCCGCAACGCTATGCGGAGCTGATGGGCGGGCGCGTGCCGCTATCACCCGAGCGTGCAGAGATTCCCGAGTCTCTGCGCTGGGTCCTGATCGGACCGCAATCGGCCCAAGAGATCGGCTGGGTCAAGCATTGATGAGCACTCTGCTCGAGTGCCAGAGAATCGACATCACCGTGCAAGAGCGGACGCTGGTGCGTGCCCTCGATCTGAAAGTGCAAGAGGGCACGATCACTGCCCTGCTCGGCCGCAACGGTGCTGGCAAGACACTCACCATGCACACGCTGGCGGGATTGCGCGCAAGCGCCCGCGGCGAAATTCACTTGGGGGAGAAGCCGCTCGCACAGTGGCCGCGCAGAGCGCTGGCACGGGAGCTGGGGCTGCTGACGCAAACGAGCGAGGATCCGTTTCCCGCGACCGTCATGGAGCTCGTGCTCATGGGTCGCTCGCCGCATTTGGGTTTCTGGGATCTCGAAGATGACGCGGATCGACGCATTGCTCGCGAAGCGCTCGCGCAAGCGGAGATCGAACATCTCGAGACGCGTGACATCACGACGCTATCGGGCGGCGAACGTCGACGCGTCGCCTTGGCGCTGCTGCTCACACAAGATCCGCGAGTGCTGTTACTCGATGAGCCGCTGAATCATCTCGATCCACATCACCAGCTGCACATCCTGCAAGTGCTGCAGGAACGCGCCGCCCGCGGACGCGGTGTCGTGATGAGCTTGCACGATGCCGGCATGGCTGCGCGCTTTGCACATCAAGCCGTGCTGCTGTTCGGCGATGGCGACTGGTTGAGCGGACCCGCGAATGAAGTGCTCACCGCAGAAACAATCGGACGACTCTACGGCGTCAAGGTGCGGGAGCTGCAGTGGGAAGGCGGCCGCACATTTGTGGCAGAGGCTTAAGGGACAGTCTTTCCCGACATCAAATCCAACGCGGGACGATGCAGCTTGCCGTTCGTGGCCAACACAGACCGCGTCTCCAACCCAACCGGCCCGCCGTCCAGATCAGTGAACCGCCCACCCGCGACTGCAACGATCACACTGAGCGCGGCGATATCCAGAATATTCACATCCGACTCGATCACGACATCGATCTTGCCCGCCGCCAGCAAGTGATAGTGCAGGAAGTCGCCATATCCGCGAATACGATCCGCACGCGCGACGATGGCGCCGAACGCAGGCCACTGCGGTGACTTCGCCAGCGACTTCAGGTTCGACGCCGACACAGCGCAATGCTCGATCGAGTCGATCTCACTGACACGCAACGCGTGTCCGCCCAACCACGCGCCGGCACCGACTTCCGCATAGGCCACTTCGCCATATACGGGCGCCGACGAAACGCCCAAGATCAAGCGTCCGCGATGCATCAAGGCGATCTGCGTCGAGAACATCGGGTACTCGCGCACGAACGCCTTGGTGCCATCGATGGGATCCACCAACCACAGATACTCGGCATCGAGTGCGCTCTGGCCTGTCTCCTCCCCATAAAACCCATGAGCGGGATGGCGCTCGGCGATGAGCTGGCGAATCGCCTTCTCCGTTTCGACATCCGCGGCCGTGACCGGCGTCTTGTCCGCCTTCGTCGTCACCGCCAGGTTGCTCTGGTAGTACTTGCGAATCACCCGGGCGGCAGCATCGGCGGCGTCGAGTGCAGTCTGCAGGAGCGGCGAATGGGTCATGGGGCGTGCGGACATCAGAACGTGAGGGCGTGAGTGTACCTATCGCGCCGCGGCGCCAGCACGCCATTGACGCAACCTTGACACCGTGCGGTGCCCCAACCTACCGTGCGCCCTGCCTCAGGTGACCACTCGTGCGGCGCACGAGTGCTAACGGGAAGCCGGTGACGACACGCCCATCGAAGTGGCCGATCGAAGTCCGGCACTGCCCCCGCAACGGTAATCGAGTCAAGTTCGCATCACTGCAGCCACTGCGTCGCGGCGCGAGCCCCGGCATGGGAAGGCGATGCAACGAAGCCGACGCACACGTCGGCTTACTCGTGAGTCCGGAGACCGGCCTGAGAGCGCACTGCGGCATCGCGGCGGGCGATCGCTTGGGCACTCCGCCCAGCTCCTCCCGCGTCCGCACTCAACAACTTGACCATGCGGGCGAGCATGGGGAGGACTTCGGTGTCGCGTATCCCACTGCGTCGATCGGCGCTCAGTGTCATGTGCTGCGTGTGCTCGATGCCCGTCCTTGCGGCGGAGAAGGATTCGACCGATGTCATCGTGACCGCGACACGCACCGAACAGAACGTCGACAACGTCATTGCTTCCGTTACCGTCATCACGCGCGAAGACATCGAACGGCGGCAGCTGCAATCGCTGCAGGACGTGCTGCGCGGTGAAGTCGGCATCGACATCACCAATCAAGGCGGCCTGGGCAAGTTCACGTCCCTGTTCATGCGCGGCGCGAGCCCGGGACACATCCTCGTGCTGGTGGATGGTGTACGCGTGGGCAATGCCACGAGCGGCACCACGTCGTTCGAATACATTCCCGTCGATCAGATCGAGCGCATCGAGATCGTGCGTGGCCCACGGTCGAGCATTTACGGCTCGGATGCGATCAGCGGCGTGATCCAGATCTTCACGCGTCGCGCCACACCCGGCATCTCCACGAGCGTTGGTGTGGCATCCGATGAAACCTATCGGGGCACGGCGAGCGTGGGTCTCGTCGAAGACGACTACTGGTTCAACCTCACCGCCGATCGCCTGCAAACCGATGGCTTCAACAGCTGCCGCGGCTCGTTCGATGATGCGTGCTTCACTTTCGAGCCGGATCGCGATGGTTATCGGAATACGTCCGGGACGGTGCGTGCAGGCTATCGCTGGGGCGAAGCAGCCGATGTGGAATTCAGCACGTTGTATGCGAAGGGTAAGTCCCAGTTCGACGGCGGCTTCCAGAACGAAGCGGAGTTTCGCCAGATCATCCCGACGTTGCGCGGTCGCGTGCGTGTCTCCGATGCACTGACACTGAAGCTGACGGTCGGCGATAGCCACGACGACGTGGACAGTCTTTATAACGGCGAATTTCGCAGCGAGTTCAACACGGAGAAGCGCACGGGGACGCTGCAGGCCGACTGGCAGATCACACAAACGCAGCTGCTGACGCTCGGTGGCGACTACATCGACGATCGCATCGAAAGCTCCACGGAGTTCGATCGCACGAACCGCGACAACACGGGACTGTTTGGCGTGTACCAGGCACGCTTCGGCGAGCATGAAATCGAGCTATCCGGTCGCTATGACGACAACGAGCAGTTCGGCTCACACAGCAGCGGCAACGTCGGTTGGAAGTGGCACGTATCGCCGACGCTTGCCCTCACCGCAACGTACGGCAGCGCCTTCCGCGCACCGACGTTCAACGATCTGTATTACCCCGGGTTCAGCAATCCGGAGCTCGATCCAGAGAATGCGGACAACTACGAGTTGGGCCTATCCGGGCGCGTGCCGCTGGGCCGCTGGTCGATCAACGGCTTCGTCACTCATATCGACGACATGATCGATCTGAACTCGAGCTTCGTGCCCCAGAACGTGGCCGAAGCGCGCATCCGCGGCATCGAAACGTTCACCGAGCTGGCGTTCGATCGATGGCTCTTCGATTTCAACTACAGCTGGCTCGATCCGCGCAACCGCGGCGACGGCCCGAATTTCGACAACCTGCTGCAACGGCGTGCGCGACACTCCGCTCGCGCCCAGCTCATGCGTTCGTTTGGTACGTTCAGTCTCGGGACCGAAGCTCGCGGTCAGGGTAAGCGCTACAACGACGCCGCGAACACGGTCCGGCTGGGCAGCTACGTCGTTGCCGACCTACTCGGCGAGGTGAAGCTGGGCACCGATTGGGTCATCCAGGCCAAGGTGGCCAATGTGCTCGATCGCGATTACGAGACGGTGTATCTCTACAACGAGCCGGATCGTACGTATTCGCTGACGGTGCGTTATTCGCCGACCGCGCTGAAGTAGCCGCGTTGCCTGAGCGCTCGCAATCGGCATAACCTGACTCCCAATCTCTGTCCCGCTCCGAGCATCACAGGCATCCGCATGGGCAACCGACTTTCCAAGATCTACACGCGCACCGGCGACACCGGCACCACTGGCTTGGGCGACGGCACGCGCGTGCCGAAAACCCATCCGCGCATCGAGGCGTGCGGCGCGGTCGATGAAGCCAACAGTGCCATCGGCGTTCTACTTGGCCACACCACGATGCGTGCGGAAGTGCGGGCCTGTCTGCTGCGCATTCAGCACGAGATGTTCGAGTTGGGAGCCGAGCTCGCTGTTCCGGGTTATCGGGCCATCAAACCCGAACACGTTGCGGCGCTGGAGAAGACGCTGGATGAGCTCAACGCGCCGTTGCCGCCCTTGAAAGAGTTCATTCTCCCCGGTGGCCCACCCGCCACAGCGGCCTGTCACCTGGCCCGTGCGATCACGCGTCGTGCGGAGCGAAGGGTGTGGGAGCTCGCCCAGCATGAAACACTCGCGCCCGAATGCGCGCAGTACCTCAACCGCTTGTCCGATCTGCTATTTGTAGTCGCGCGGGTATTGGCGCGGGATGAAGGCAAGATGGAAGTGTTGTGGGAGCGGAATGGGTGATGCGGCGTCCGCCGCGGCAAGCCAGCCGACTGGTCAACTGGTCTGTTGGGTAGAGGAGTTCATCGTGCGCGTCCGATATCTGGCCAGCTGGCCTAGTCGCCAGTTGGCCTTCTAGCCCGCGACGCCCACGTTCACCGCATTCGCCAGCTTCAACACCGGAATCCCATCTTCTTCTGGCACCAGCCAGGCCGGCACGCCCCGCAGGGCGGCAATGCTGTGCAGATTCATGCGCACTCGCCGCACCCGCGAGCCGGATGGGGAGTGCGTGATCAGAAAGGCGTGATGTTCCGCCGAATGCACGGCGGCGAACTGAATCAGGATGTGTAAGCGACTGGCCGCCAAGTCGACTTCCTTGTTGATGCGCTCGTCGCACATGACGCTGTACGCGTCGGCGCGGTCACGGCCCGGAAAGGCACCGGCGTCGCACAGCTGATCGAAGAACTGCTGTACTTGGTGTGCGAGCTCGAGCCAGACGGCGCGGTCGCGCGCGGAGCCCAGCACCCAACGCGTTCCGCGTTCCACGTTGTTCACGATGAAGAACGCGAGCCGTCGCGTCGCCAACCAACCCCAGTCGGCCGCGCCATGAGCGCCGCCGGTCAGCGTGCGCAACGGCACATTCGGTCGGACAGGACGCGTGCCGTTCAGCACGTTGATGCCCTGGGCTTCCAAGCGCAGGCGATCAGTTTCCGTCAGGCTGAGTTCCGGACGCGCTGAGCCTCGCAGCCACAGCTCGGTTGTCGAGAGTGGGGAAGACCACACGGGCAGATCCTCCTCGGCACTCGCCAACATACCCGCGACGGCACCGCCGTTACCGAACGTTTCGATCCGCCCGCGATGTCGATCCATCGCCTGGATGCGCGGATAGAACATCACCGCCTCTTCGCTGTGGAACTGCAGTTCGCGAAAGCCATTCACGGCTTCCGTGGCGCTGCGCCATGCCTTGGGCGGATCGACGATGAGAATGATGCGACGGTCGTGACAGAACTTCGCCGCGATGAGCAATGTGCTGACGCCAATCTCCCGCGTGCGCGACAGTGGCGGTACATAGAGATAGGCAATGTCGTCCAGCCCATCCAGCGCGAACAGGCCTGTGCGTTGAGTCGCCGAGCCGATCACGTCGTAGTCGCTTACGGCCGCGCCATCGTGGCCGCTCGGGCGCGAGTCGATGTAGCCCGTCGGCAAGTTCGTGCCCGCGCGCAGCGTTAGATTCGGACGCACGCTGGGCACCGGCCCACTGACACGCACGAGGTTCGATTCGAGCAATGCCACTGATGCGAAGCGTGGCGACGCCGGATCCACACTCAGCCCACGGAAGATTTCTTGCGCCTCGATCCACTCGGACCCGGGTATGCGCACTCGCTGAATGACGAGGTTGAAGCGCTCTTCGTCGTTCGACAGCACGTGGTCGTAATCGACGGAGGCGCGCAGGAATTCGCGTGTGCCGGGTGCCCTGGCTTCCAGGCACAGATGCTCGCGGCCGCACGGCAGGCGAATGCCCACTGGGGTCGCGCCGTTCGCCACGCGCACGATGACCGCATCGCGGCCGCCCTGCTCGAAGAACTGCTCGACGGCATACGACAACGGACTCGGTTGCCACACGCCACCGAACACTTGCTGGAATTCCGCGAAGCTCTGCACGACGACGGCCGTATTCACTGGCCCACGCAAAGTGCGGCCGACGAATGCTGTCGCGCACTTTGCTGTGCGCGTCGTCGGCATCGGTATCGGTTGGGTCATATCGCCATGAACATGACCGTTGTGTCGCGGAGGCTCGATCGCCACCCGGGCTCCCTTATCGTTGTGCCAGGAGCTTAGCCGAAAAAATGTCTGCGTGTTGAGAGGCCGGACGCGAATAGTCGACTTGAGTTGACTGCGACGCGACTAAATCTCGCGCGCATTGAACGTATCGCAAGCACCCACCTGACCTGACTCGAAGCCGCGCTTGAACCAGGTCACGCGTTGCGCGGATGAACCATGTGTAAAGGATTCCGGCGCTACGGTGCCGCGCGCCTGTTTCTGCAGGCGGTCATCGCCGATGGCGCTCGCGGCATTCAAGCCTTCCTCGATATCGCCCGCTTCGAGCAGTTGTCGCGAGCGATCCGCATGATGCGCCCAGATGCCGGCGAAGCAGTCGGCCTGCAACTCCATCCGTACGGACATGGCGTTGGCCTCGGCTTGAGATGCGCCCGCTCGAGCGTTGTGCACCTGGTCGGAAATGCCCAGCAGCGTTTGCACGTGATGACCCACTTCGTGCGCTACGACGTACGCCTGCGCGAAGTCGCCGGGTGCTCCGAAGCGGTTCTTCAGCTCGTCGTAGAACGACAGATCGATGTAAACCTTGCGATCACTGGGGCAATAGAACGGGCCCACTGCGGCTTGCGCCATGCCGCACGCGGACTCCACGGCTTGCGAGAACAACACCAGCGCCGGCTTCTCGTACTGCTTGCCGGCCGCAGCAAAGATCTGCTCCCAGGTTTGCTCGGTGTCCGCGAGCACGACGCTGATCATCTCGCGCGTTTGCGCCTCCGTAGCCGATTCCTGGTAGGGCACCTGCTCGCTCGTGGTCTGGCCGCCATCGAACTGTTGCAGCACCACACCCGGGTCCTGGCCGAAGTACATC
This sequence comes from Steroidobacteraceae bacterium, assembly GCA_040513115.1. Taxonomy (GTDB): domain Bacteria; phylum Pseudomonadota; class Gammaproteobacteria; order Steroidobacterales; family Steroidobacteraceae; genus DATELY01. The sequence goes on from JBEVDW010000617.1 coordinate 9,469, forward strand.
GCGATGAGCGCGAGGACGACGGCACCGATGCCACCGATTCCGCCGGCGCGGCCGAGGCGAATGCCGCGGCGATCTTCGATCCGATTGCTGCCTGTCCGCCCTTGCCAGCGCATAGCTCATCCTCGGTTGCACTACGACAGAATAGTCCATGAGGAGGGGCGGTTCCTTGTTGATCGACGGGGCGGTCGCCGTGCACTCGCCCGTCAGAGACGGAGCACCTGCCGGCGCACCCGCGGCGCGGAAGCTAGACTGCTCACATGGAAACGACCCATACGGCTTTGCTCGATGCCACGCGGACTCGGGCCATCACGTTACTCAAGGCAAATTGCACCGACGCCGGCATTCTGGCCGCGGGTCGCTCTGTGCGCGCGCAAGAGCGCGGCTACGAAGCGATTTTCGGCCGCGATGCCGCCGTGTGCGCCCTCGGCATGCTGAGGTCGGGAGATGACGAGCTGGTGCGCGCCGCCGCAACGGGGATGATCACGCTCGCGCGCCATCAGGCACGCAACGGACAGCTGCCGAAGTTCGTGGATACGACGAATGCCGAGGCAGACTTCTGGTATCTGGGCTGCATCGACTCGACGCTGTGGTGGCTCCTCGCGTTGCAGGAGTTACAACACCACGCACCTCATCGAGGCATCATTGATGAGCATCGCCACGGCATCGCTCGAGCGCTCGACTGGCTGCTCGCCCAGGAGCATCAACGCTTTTTTCTCTTGCAGCAGAACGAAGCCAGCGACTGGGCAGACATCATGCCGCGATCGGGCTTCGTGCTGTACACCAACGCGCTGTGGTATCGGGTGAAACAGCTCTACGGTCTGAACGACGTCGAGCCGACGCGCGCCAACTTCAACGGGCTCTTCCACCCTTTCAGCGCTTCCCTCGCCGAATACCGGCGCGCCCGCTTGCTGGCCGACTACGTCCTGCAGAGCGCCAAACGGCACGACCTGTACCTGAGCTTCGTCAACTTCTCGTTCTTCGGCGAAGAGGGCGATGTCTTCGGCAATGCGCTGGCGCTGCTGTGCGGCCTCGCGGAACCGGCACTCGCCGACTCCATCCTCGATGCATTGACGCAGGAGCAAGTGCACGACCCCTACCCCGTCCGCGTCGTGTGCGAGCCCATCCTGCAGGAGCATTTCCTGTGGCGCCCGTACATGTCGCGCCATGAACTGAACTTCGCCTGGCAATACCACAACGGCGGCATCTGGCCGATGGTCGGCGGGTTCTGGATCGGGGCGCTCGTCCGCCAAGGCCGCTTGGAACAAGCGCAAGCCGACCTGGTCAAGCTGGCTCGCAGCTGCGCGATCAACGATTGGGAATTCAATGAATGGCTGCACGGCGAAACGCTGCAACCGAGCGGCATGCCGCTGCAATCATGGAATGCGGCGGCGTTTCTATTCGCGGATCGAGCCATGCGCGAAGGCAGGTGCGACCTGCTCGCGGCCGATCAGATCGCCTAGAACGTCACAGCTGCACGCCCTCCAGCACGGCGCTGGCGGCATCGCGGGCTTTCTGCCGGGCTTCGTCGAGCGTTGCGCCCAACGCCAGACTGACACCCATGCGGCGATGACCCTGTACTTCAGGTTTGCCGAAGAGCCGCAACGCGGTGTCCGGCTGGGTCAACGCACGTTCGACGTTCTCGAAGCGTACGTTCTGCGA
>JBEVDW010000618.1:0-7787 GCA_040513115.1 Steroidobacteraceae bacterium
GACGCTCGTCACTCAGGAACAGTCGCACCTGGCGGCATTGCCGCGCGCACTGCAGACCAAGTCCGGCATCGAGCTCAAACTGCTGCCGGTGGGGCGCTACACGATGGGCAGCGCGCGGCGCGAACCGGGTCGCCGTGCGAACGAAGCCCAACGCGAAGTCGAGCTGCAGCGACCGTTCTACCTGGCCGTGTACGAAGTGACGAATCAACAGTTCCGCGCCTTCCGCGGCTCACACAAGGCCGGCTTCGTCGGGCAGCAGAGCCTGGACCTCGATCGCCAGCCTGCGGTGAACATTCCTTGGCGCGATGCCGCCGAATTCTGTAATTGGCTCTCGCAGCAGGAAGGGCTGCCGGCCGCCTATCAAGAAAAGAACGGCACATTGGCGCCGGTCACCCCGATGAACACCGGCTACCGCCTGCCCACCGAAGCCGAGTGGGAATGGGCGGCGCGGCGCGAGTCGTCGGGTCAACTGCGGCGCTATCCCTGGGGAAACTCACTGCCCGTCCCCGCGAACGCCGGAAATTTTGCGGATCACAGCGCACGACTGCTCGTGCAGGATGTCCTTCCAGATTACGAGGATCCCTATCCGGCGGCAGCGCCCGTCGGTAAGTTCCCTCCGAATCCGTTCGGATTGTTTGACATGGGTGGCAACGCGGCCGAATGGGTCCAGGACTACTACGAGATCAGTGCCGACGCATCGCAACCCGCGGTGGATCCGATGGGACCTACTTCAGGCAAGTCTCATGTGATTCGCGGCTCGAGTTGGCGGCAGTCGAGCCTCACCGATCTGCGGCTATCGGCGCGTGATTACGGCGAAGGTGCCCGGCCGGATCTCGGCTTCCGCGTGGCACGCTACGCCGAGGAGAGCAAGCCATGAACCTGCGAGCCATGATGCTCATTGCGTGCTGGACTGCGAGCGCCGCAGCGGTTGCTCAGGAGCCGGCGCCTGCGGCAAGTGACAGCAAGGCACCTGCGGCCACCAAGGCACCGGCACCATCTGCACCTGCGCCGAGCGATTCGGCAGCAAAGAAAGACGATCCAGCAGCGAAGAAAGAAACAAAAGCTCCTGACGCCAAGAACGCTGCGACCAAACCGACCAAGGACAGCGCCGGCACACCGCAGCGCTTCATTCCGACCGAGCAAGTGCGTTCGGACTTCGACGTGTCATTTCCGGTGGACATCTAAATGAAAAACAGCGGTCGAGCAGAAGATTTCTGGTTCGAGTTGTTCGCACTCATCATCATCATCATCGTGGTGCAAACCACGTATGCGACTGTCGTGCGCCCGCGGGCCGAGGAAATTCGCGCGGCCGATATTGCGCGCATGAAAAGCGATCCGCTGTTCGTGCCCGTGCTGTCGCCTTGGGTGGTCATCAGCGAACCTGAGCCCGAGACGTGCGTGATCTTTGCCTTCTGGGCGTTCACGATCATCGGTCGCAAAGCGATCATGCTTTCGCGCAACCGCAAGCTGTTGCAGACCGATGTGCTGCATCTCGCGGAGGGCATGAAAATCCTCCCGGAAGATACGCGCGAGTACGCAAGACAAGTCGAAGCACTGCCAGCCGAGGCACGGTGGCAGCTGCTGCCGCGAGCTCTGACGGCCGCCCTGCATCGCTTCGCTGCCACGCGCAACATCCAGGATGTTTCGGACGCAGCACGCGCGGTCTGTGAAACCGAGAGCGATCGTCTCGACTCCGAGCTCGCGATGGTCCGTTTCGTCGCGTGGTCCATTCCGGCGATCGGCTTCGTCGGCACGGTCCGCGGTATCGGCGCATCGCTCCAGCAAGCGCATCGCGCGGTGGAAGGTGATGTGTCGGGCGTCGTTGCGGGCCTTGGTGTGTCGTTCAACTCCACGCTCGTCGCATTGTCATTGAGCATTCTCGTAATGTTCATGCTGCATCAGATTCAGTTGCGACAAGAGCGCCTCGTGCTCGATATCGAGGAATATCTCGATGAGCGTGTAGTGCGGCACATGGTCGTGCGCTGAGCGCCTATGGCCACGAAAACGTATGCGCTCGAGCTGAACGATGCCGGCCTCGTGCTGGCACGAGCGCTTGCGGACGGTCAGGTTGAAGTACTGGCCGACAGCCCCGGCTTTGCGTTGAGCGAGCAGGGCCGTGTGCTGACGGGCGCGCAGGCGTATGCGCGTGCTCGCTTGCGACCGCGCTTCGCGCACAACCGCTACTTCATGGATCTGAGTACGCAACCGCTCGCGCGTCCCGACGAGCAGGCACAAACGACGGCGGATCTCGCGTACATCCACTTGAGCACGTTGTTGCAACCGCTGGTGGAGCGCGACGGTGAGCTGCTGCTCGCCGTACCGGCTGCGTTCTCGCGCGAGCAGCTGGGATTGTTGCTCGGCATCTTGTCGGAATGCGGTCTCACGGTGGCCGGCGTGGTGGACTCCGGATTGGCAGCCGTTGCCGAGGCCGAAGCCGCACCACGCACCGCGCATCTGGAGTTGCAGCTGCATCGCTCGCTGCTCACGCTTCTCGAGCATGATCGCCGCGACAGCGTGGTTCGCGTGCAGTACGACATCAACCCACGCGTCGGTCTCGTCTCGCTGCAGCAGACAGCCTTGCAGCACATCGCCGATGTGTTCGTCCGCAAGACGCGCTTCGATCCGCTGTACGAGGCGCAGAACGAACAGCTGTTGGTCGATCGCCTGCCGGGCTTGCTCGAGAGCTTGCACGCGCAGGAGATCACGGAATGCACGATGGAAGCTCGCAGCGGCACGTATTCCGTCGAGCTGACGCAAGCCGGACTGCTCGCTGCATTGAGTGGCGCATATCAAGAGCTCGTGCAACTCGTGCAAGGTGCGCTACGGGCGCACGAGATATTGCAGCTGGCCATTTCGCATCGCGTCAGCGCATGGCCGGGTTTGGTCGAACGGTTGAGCAACATCCCGGCAATCGAAGCACGAGTGCTGGCGCATGCAGCACCGGCGACTGGCGCGTTGCGTCACCTCGCTGCCGTCCGACGCGGCCCCGAGTCGTTGGCATTGGTGACGCGCCTGCCTGCGGCGTTGGCAGCGGAATCGGCGGCCGTTGCGCTGGCGCCCTTGCAAGTTCCGCGTGAACAGCAACCGACGCACGTGCTGTTCAACTCGCGTGCGATTGCGATCACACCGCAGCCGCTGACGATCGGTTGGGCCGTGAACGGTGCGGCACGTGCACTGCTCGTGCCCTCCGGTGTGCCCGGTGTGTCGCGAGCACATTGCACGCTCGTGCGGCGCGAGGGTGCAGTGATCGTCGAAGATCACAGCACGTACGGCTCGTTCATCAACGACGCGCGTGTGCAGGGCTCAGGTGTGTTGAAGGTGGGCGATCGCCTGCGTCTCGGCGCACCGGGCATCGCACTCGATCTGATTCAACTGGTGCACGACGATGGCTCACCCGCGCCCTCGCTTTGACATTTTCAGCATGTCCTTCCTGGACACAATCTGCTGCGCGTTCGGCGCAATCGTGTTGCTGTACATGGTCATCAACGCTGCGAGCGGTCGACAATTCCAGAAGAACACGGCGGACCTGCATGCCGAGGTCGATCGCGTCGAACAGGAAGTGCTGGAGGGCTATCAGAATCTCGCGGTGCTGCGTAATGCCATGGTCAGCACCGACGAGGAGACGAAGAAGGCGCAAGGGATGGCTACGCGCATCATCGACGAGACGACGCAGACGAAGGAGCAGCTCGCCGATGCGGAAGGACAAACGATCTCGCGGCGCGAGGCCATCGAGAAGTTGAAGGCCGAGCTCAAGTCACTCGAAGAGGGCACGCGCCGCTTGGAAGGCGGCTCCAAGAGCCAGGGCCAGCCGGGTACTCGCGTGCGCGGCTTCGAAGGCGAGGGCGATCGCCAGTACCTCACGGGTCTGAAAGTCGGCGGCGAGCGCATCCTCATCCTCGTCGATGCGTCGGCGAGCATGCTCGACGACACGGTCGTGAATGTTCTGCGCATGCGCAACATGTCCCCTGCTCGCAAGCTGCTGTCAGAGAAATGGCGCCGCACGGTCATGACCGTCGATTGGCTTGCCGCGCAGATTCCCGAGAAAGGCCGTTTCCAGATCTATGCGTTCAACACGAAGGCGTGGGCATTGACGCCGCAGTCGGAAGGCAAATGGCTCGAGACGCGCGATACGAATTCGATGAACGATGCCCTGCGCGCTCTGCGCGAAGTGGTGCCGCAGGACGGCACCAGTTTGGAGAATGCGTTCGCTGCGCTGAATGCCATGACGCCTGCGCCGGACAACGTGATCATGATCACCGACGGCCTGCCCACGCAGGCAACGAGCGTGCCGGTCCTGCGCAAAGTAGTGAGCGGCGACCAGCGCCTCGATCTGTTCGAGCGTGCATGGCGCAAGTACCCACGAAAGATTCCATTCAACGTCATCCTGATGCCGATGGAAGGTGATCCCGCCGCACCGAGCGCGTTCTGGGCCGCCACGCGACAGACGGGTGGTGCATTCATGAGTCCATCGAAGGATTGGCCGTAAGCCATGCGTCGCAGCCGCGAATTCGACGTCTTCAGCATGTCCTTCCTGGACACGATTTGCTGTGCCTTCGGCGCCGTGATTCTGCTCTTCGTGCTGAGCAAGTTTGGTGAGCCCAAGGCGCTGGAGCAATCGCGCCTGAAGATGGAGGGACAGGTCATCGCGATGGAGCAGGAGCTCGTAGAAATTCGCGGGGAGACGGAAGTGCTCAATCGCGACCTCAAAGCGCGTAAGGAACAATTGTCGGAGGAGAGCCTCCGCATCGCACGGCTGCGTGGCGATCTGAGCAATCTGCGTGGGCAGTTCAAGGCATCGAAGCAGGAAGCGGATGTCGCGAATCAGATCGAAGGCCAGCTCGTCTCCGCCCAGCAAAAACTGTCCGTCGAGATGAAGCGCGTGCTGGGCGAGGGATTCCGGCGCAAGGCCGACGATGCCATCGGCGGCATTCCCGTCGACAGCGAATACATCATCTTCTGCATTGATACTTCGGGCAGCATGTTCAACTACGTGTGGCCCATGATGCTGCAGAAGCTCGAGCAGATCCTGAACATCTACCCGCACGTGAAGGGCTTTCAAGTCATGAACGACGAAGGCACCTATATGTTTCCGGGCTATCGCGGCAAGTGGATATCGGATACGCCGGAACAGCGGAAGACCGTCATTCAACGGCTGCGCAACTGGAATGCCTTCTCCAATTCGAGTCCGATCGAGGGCATCGTCGAGGCGATCCGTACGTATCACTCGAAGGACAAGCTCATCAGCATCTACGTAATCGGGGACGAATTCACCGGACCTTCCATCGATTCCGTCGTCAAGGCAGTTGACGTAATCAATCGCGAGGACCAGACGGGTGAGCGCCGGGTACGCATTCACGCGCTGGGATTTCCCGTGCGCCCGGATGCGCCGCAATACACGAGCGTGCGTTTCGCGACCCTCATGCGCATCATCTGCCAGCGCAATGGCGGTTCTTTCGTGGGACTGGAAGAGCCGAAGGAGCGGCCGCGAATCCAAATCGGTGATTCGCGCATTGCTCCTGAGACACAAACGGTGCAGCCTGCTTTGCAGTCTGAGCCAGTGGAGAAGCCGGCGCCGCACAGCTGATTGCGCGCGCCGCCAGAGGTTACGACGGTGAAACTTTCCAATCGCCTGGGTCCGCGCGCGCGAGCGCTCTTGCTTGTCGCCCTGGGTGCTGGCGTGTTGACGGCGTGCTTTCCCATCAAGTTCGAAGCGCGCATGCCCCTGCCGCAGCCCTTGATTGCGAAGATGCCGTTCGCGGTGGCGTTGCATGTACCCAGTGAGTTCTCCTCCTTCAGTCAGAAGGAAAAACGCTGGAGCGTGAACTGGGAAGTCGCGCTGGGTAAGGCGCAGGCGGAAGGCTTTACGAACCTGTTGAATGCAATGTTCGAGCGCGTGGTCGTGGTCGACAGTGTCGATGCCGCGACGCATGGCGAGCCTGTGCGCGCGATCCTCGAGCCCGCCATTGAGGAGTATGCATTCGTGACGCCGCGCGATGCGGGCTCATCGTTCTTCGCGGTGAGCATCAAGTATCGAATGGGCATCTACACGCCCGAGGGCAAGCTGGCTGACTCGTGGGCCTTCACCGGCTACGGCAGCGCGCCCACGTCCGGCATGTCCGACGAGGACTCGTTGCAGCGGGCCACCGCGCTCGCGTTGCGCGATGCGGCGGCAAAACTCGCCGTGGAGTTTCGCGATCAGGAAATCGTGCGCGAGCTGTTGCCGTCCGCGGATGCGGAACGGTCGAGTGCGCCTGCGGCGAAGCCTGATGCCGAGGAAGGCGCGGCTGCACCTGCTCCGACGCCCAGCTCCGAACCGAGTGCCGCGCCGAGCTCGGAGCCCACCAGTCCGGTACCCACTCCGGAACCCAGCGCCACGCCGGGATCTGCGCCCAGTGCCGCTCCTGCAGAGCCTGCGCCGCCGCCGGCCGTCCCTGAAGCTCCTGTTCAAGCGACGCCAAAGCCATCCAGCTGAAGAAGTCCTACTCGGATTTCTCGGATTTCTTCAGCGACTTGAACATCTGCCGCAAGCGCACACCGGTTGTCGCGACCGGCTCACCATTGACGAAGCGCGGACGGAAGCGCGCCTGTGATACGGCTGCGAGCGTATCGCTGACCTGCCGTTTGCTCGCATCGGCTTCCACTACGACGGGCTTATCCACTTCGCCCGCGGCGTTCACGGTGAACTCTACCAACACGGAGTGATCCTCGACTTCTTCGGGTGGCCGGTTGACGTAACGACCGGCCGAAACCGGAACGGGGTAATACAGCCGCACGGGTACTTCGAAAAACTCGGAAGTCTCGAGCCGTGCCTGATCCGGGCTCGTGAGCGTTGCCGCGCGTTTGTAAACCGACAGAGCTTTCTTCTCGTCCTGTTTGATCTGGAACCAGTCCCCGTAGTTGATCAGCGCGCGGCTGAGCGCGACCGGTGTGGGCTGCGGTTGCAATTCCAGGATCTTCACCGCGCGTTCGAGCGCGCGTTCGCCTTCGGTGTTCAGGTACTTCGGCCCTGCAAAGCGCGGATCCGGTTGCTCTTCCGGCAAACCGCCGAGGCCGCCGCCAAAGTTGAGCGTCGAGCGTTCGCGCTGATGGGCGTCGTCCAGCCGCGGAATCACGAGCTCGCGCGTGTAGCTACGCGCCAGGCCCTGCAGCGGCTCGACCATCTCGAGCGAGCCTTTGCCGCGCTTCTGCTGCACGATCTCGATGGCTTGGCGATACAGCATGCGCGAAGTCGGCCCATCGCCCACGCGCGAATACCAATCGGCGATGTCACAGAGCGTCGACACGACGCGCGGGTCGCGCGCGCCATAACTGCGTTCGGCAACGGCCCGCAGATAGTCCATATGTCGTTGCGCGTCCGCGAACGCGTTCAGCTCCGTGTAACTCTCGGTCAGCTGCTTCAGAAGCGGCGCCTGGTGCAGATCGAAGAGGCCCGAGTTGCGTCGACTGATGATGAGTGCGCGCTCCAGCGCCGCGACCGCTTGCTCATGCTGATGCGTGCGGCCATACAGCAGGCCGAGCCCGGTCAAGGGCTCGACGAGCCGGCTATCCGAAGCACCCAGTTCGCGCTCTGCGAGCTGAAGGGCTTCCTTGAAGCTGGTTTCCGCGGCGGCCGTATTGTCGAGTGCCATATACGCGCGGCCGATGAAGGTGTTGGCTTCGACCACGTCCTGCACGCGGCGCGGTTGTTCCGCGCGCGCCATCTCCAGGAGGTGCTGCGCAGTGTTCAGCGCCTGCTCGTGATTGAGCGTGCGCATCTGCACTTCGAACTGCTCGACCAGATCGCGGCG
>JBEVDW010000619.1:0-4648 GCA_040513115.1 Steroidobacteraceae bacterium
GCAATCCGAGATGGGCGACTTCGGTCGCCTGTTCGCCGATGACGTGGATACCGAGCAGGCGCATATCGTTGCGCCTGAACAGCAGTTTCAAGAAGCCAGTGTCATCGCCGATGATGCGTCCACGCGGATTGTCCGCGTAGCGGGCCCGGCCAACGATGAAGTCCACGCCTTGCTGCTGGAGCGCTTCCTGTGTTGCGCCCACCATGCTGACTTCCGGGATCGTGTAGATGCCCGTGGGCAGCAGTGCCGCGAGGTCTGCCTTGCCTGGGATGGCGAAGGCATGGCTCATCGCCACACGCGCCTGCTCCATGCTGGTCGCCGCGAGCGCGGGCGGACCGATGACGTCGCCGGCGGCGTAGATGTGGTCCACCTCGGTGCGATAGTGCGTGCCCACTGGGATGACGCCTCGCTTGCCGGGCACAACACCGGCGGCGACGAGGTTCAGGCCGGCCGTGTTGCTAGAGCGACCCGAGCACACCAACACGCCATCGCAGGTCAATGTCGCGCCGCTCGACAACATCAACAGCACTCCGTCAGGGTGCGACACATCGCAGTGGGTCACCTGCTCCTTCCACAGAAACTTGATTCCGCCCGCTCTCATTGCTGCTGCCAGGGCCTGTGAAATCTCTGCGTCGAGGAATGGCAGCAGCGCATCGCGTCCGTCCAGGAGATGCACTTCCACACCCATCGCAGCGAAAGTGCACGCGTATTCGCTGCCAATGACACCCGCGCCGATCACCGCCAACCGTTGCGGCAGCACTTTCAGGTGCAGCAACTCATCCGAGTCGTGCACGCGGTCATCTTCGAAGGCAAAGCCTGGCGGGCGGAAGGGAATGGATCCCGTGGCGATGAGAATCTTCTCGCCGCGCAATTGCAGGTCCGTGCCGTCATCCCGGGTGACGCGAACGGTGTGCGGATTCACGAAGCTTGCAACGCCGCGAAAGCGCTGAACCGAGAGCGCCTGCAGCCGAGTGGCGAGTCGTCGGCTTTCGCCCGTGCTGACGTGCTGTTGATGATGGGTGAAATCGGCGATCGTTGCCTCACGACGAAGCGAGAGATCCACGCCGAACAATTTGCGCGAGCGCCATCCGGACAGCGCGAGCGCCGTTTCGCGCAGCGTCTTGCTAGGTACAGTGCCGGAGATGACACCAGCGCCGCCAACCTCCTCTGCTTGCTCAACGAGTGCGACTCGATGACCGAACGCAGCGGCCGTGCCCGCTCCGGCCGTGCCCGCCGGCCCACCACCAATGACGACGAGATCGAAGGAACGGAGGGCGGACGAGTCGGTCTTGCCGAGGGCGCTCACTGTGCGAAAGATCCTGAGTCAACTGCATACCGACGTCGGCTGAACGATATGAAGCCAGGCTGCAAGCGGCTATCGGAATTTCGCAGGCATTCACTGCTCGACGAGCGATCTTCGGGCGTCGTGAACCTATCGCGTGCGGATTGTTGATAGCGGCAAATGGCGCGCTGCGGGGATCCTCGAGTCCAGATTCATGGGCTTCGAAAGGCGACCGTCCTGGCTGGGTTGTTCGCTCGTGCGTTGTCGGTGTCCACCCATTTCGGACAGTGGTTGCAGGTGCGCGCGTGCGAATACCGTGTGTGATGTCAGTGCTCATCGCGCTCGTTTTTGTCACGAGCCCGAGCGTGTACGCGCAGGAGCTGGAGCCTCGCGCCTACAGCAATGCACCTGTTGGCCTCAACTTTCTGATCGCGGGTTATGGCTATACCGAAGGCGGTGTCGTGACCGATCCGGCGATACCGCTCACGAACGCCGACATTCGCATTCACACCGCGGTTCTTGCGTTCGCGCGCTCCGTCGACATGTGGGGACGATCCGGAAAGTTCGATGTCGTGCTGCCTTACTCGTCGCTATCGGGCACGGCCGAGGTCGACGGTCAGCCGGTGGAACGCGACATATCCGGTATGGGCGATGCGAGAGTGCGTGTCTCCATCAATCTTCTTGGCGCGCCGGCGCTGTCGCTGAAAGAGATTGCGAGCTATCACCAAGACCTCATCGTCGGTGCGAGCCTGCAGGTAGGGATTCCCATTGGGCAATACGACTCCACCAGGCTCGTGAACCTCGGTACGCACCGTTGGGTGGTCAAGCCGGAGCTCGGACTCTCCAAGGCGGCAGGTCGTTGGACCTTCGAGCTGGCCGGGGCCGCCGCCATCTACGGCGACAACGACAACTTTTTCGGTGGCCATACCCGCAAGCAGGATCCGATCTATTCCGTGCAAGGCGGTGTCGTCCATGGCTTTCGTTCCGGCGTCTGGATGGCCGTGAGCGGTACCTACTACACCGGCGGACGCACGACCATCGATGGCGCAAGAGGCAACGACCTGCAGAAGAATTCGCGCGTTGGCGCGACGCTCGCGCTGCCGATCAATCGGCACAACTCGATCAAGCTCTTCGCTAACTCGGGCGTGTCGACTCGCACGGGCAGCGACTTCGACTCAGGCGGTATTGCGTGGCAATACCGCTGGGGCGGAGGGCTCTAGCGACGAACTTCGAACGCCATGAATTCACGTTCTGGCCGAAATGCGATGCGCATATTCGATAGCAGCGCCAGCAGCACGACTCGTAGTCTCTGTGCCTCAGAAACAAACCCCGGGCACTTTGATTGTGGATGCCACTTTGATCGCGGCAATGACCGCCTGTTTCGCCGTGATCCCATGCCCAGTGTGCCCCTGTAGATTCGACGACGCTCGTAGCGCGTAAACAATCACCTCCGATCTTGTCGAAGCAACTCAGCATGTTCGAAGTCACAAGAAGTCGAGGAACGCAGGGGCTGCGTCGGGTTGCGTGCGTATGCGTCATTGTTCTCACCGCGTGCGCGGCGCTGCCAGAGCACGTCGAGCGGAGCCCCTCGAGCGCCTACTCCACTCCAACGGAAACGAATCTCGGGCGCACAGCGGCCGAAGCGGCTGCCCTGCGCGCGGGACAGTCCGGGTTTCTCGTGCTCGACTCGGGCAAGGACGCGTTGCTCGAGCGACTGGCGCTCATCGAGTCGGCAGAGCGATCGATCGACCTGCAGTACTACATCTGGAACAGCGACTCCACCGGCAGATACATGGCAGCGCGGGTCTACGCAGCAGCAGAGCGCGGCGTGCGCGTGCGCATTCTGCTCGATGACATGAATACGAGTGGACGCGATGCCGTGCTGGCCTTTCTCGATTCGCATCCTGCGATCGAGGTGCGTATCTACAATCCGATCGCCGCTCGTTCGGGAGTGGGCAGACTGTTCGGCTTCGCTCGCGACTTTTCGCGGGCCAATCGGCGCATGCACAACAAGTCGCTGACCGCCGATGGCGCGGCGACCATCGTCGGTGGACGCAATATCGGCGATGAATATTTCGACGCCAGCGCTGAGCTCAATTTCCTGGATCGCGACCTGCTCAGCGTCGGCCCGGTCGTTGCGCAGGTGGAAGAAGCGTTCGATGTCTTTTGGAACAGCCCCTGGGCATATCCGATCGCGTCGCTCACGAAGACAACGCTGACACCAGAGGAAGCAGCAGCCCGCCGCACAGGTGCCATTCACGCCGGCGAGGAGCTCGCGCAACGTGGCTTTCATCCCGTTCACGAACGCTTGCCCGGCCAGGCGCATTTTGCTGCCACGCTGAAACAGCTCGTCTGGGCACCCGCACGACTCGTGCATGACGTGCCGCCTGTGGACGGCGATGTTTCGAATACGTCCACGGTTCAGGCTGTCGCGCATGCATTGGCCGAGATCGCGGGCAGTGCGCAGCACGAAGTGCTCATCGAGTCCGCCTACTTCATTCTGGGCGATCCGGCACTCGAGCGTTTCGCGCAGCTCAAAGCCAACGGCGTGCGGCTGCGGGCGCTCACCAACTCGCTCGCCTCGAACGATCTTGCTACGAATCATTCGGGTTACGCACGGCGTCGCGAGCAAATGCTCAAGTCCGGTATCGAGCTTCATGAGCTCAGACCCGATGCAGCCTCGTGCCAAGTACTCGTGTCGAATCGATGTGGCGATGGCGCTGCCTTCGGCTTGCATTCGAAATCCGCCGTGTTCGATCGACGCATCGTTTACGTTGGCTCGTTCAATGTGAACCTGCGTTCCGCGTATCTGAACACCGAGACCGCGTTGATCATTGAGAGTCCGGCGCTGGCCGAGCAGGTCGCGAAATCTATCGAAGAGAACATGCGCGAGGAAAACAGCTGGCGCGTCGAGTTGGATGAAAAGGGACACCTTCGCTGGGTCACTGCACGTGACGGTGTAGAGGAAATCAGTACGCACGAGCCAGCAACCGGGCTGTGGCGGCGTTTTCAGGTTGGGTTCTACAAGCTATTCCCGGTCGAGAAATATCTGTGAACCAATGATGCCCCTCAGTCGCTGCGGAAGCTTGCGCACTCGGTGGCCTCTTGAACACGCGAGCACGCCGCATCGCGCACTGACGCGGCAACTCTGGGCAACGGCGATCGATCCTTCGTCCGAAAGGTCCCGGTCGACTACTCGCGCGTAGGTAATTTCGCACTGGCTATCAAAAATGCGCATTGAGTCGGGGTGGATAGACGCAGTGGAACGCGGATGTCCGGAATGTGAATGGCTCCTCCGGTGTGCGGTAATCCGATATCGGAGATTCGCATCGCCGCCAATAATCAAAACCGCGATCGCACACGTCG
>JBEVDW010000620.1:0-5899 GCA_040513115.1 Steroidobacteraceae bacterium
TCCTTCAGTTCCAGCCTCAAGCCCATCTCGCGGCCGAGGATGATCAGCTTGCGGGCGAAATCCACACCTGACAGATCGTCGCGCGGATCGGGCTCGGTATAGCCCTTCGCTTTCGCATCGCGTACCACGGCCGAGAACGGCGTCGAGCCGTCCCACACATTGAACAGGTACGACAGCGTGCCGGAGAGAATGCCCTCGATGCGCACGATCTCATCGCCCGTCTCACGCAAGTCACGCAGCGTCTGCACGACCGGCAGGCCCGCACCGACGGTCGCTTCGTACAAGTAATGAGCACCGCCCTGGCGCTTGGCTTCGCGGATCTGTTCGAAGAAGCCGTAATCGCCACTGTTGGCCTTCTTGTTCGGTGTGACGACGTGAATGCCAGCGGCCAACCACTGCGGATACAGCGCGGCGACTTCCGCGCTCGCCGAGCAGTCGATGATGATCGCGTGGGGCAGATGATCGGCATGCACGTGCTCTGCAAAGCGCTTCGCATCGGCCGCGACCTTGCTGCCCTCGAATGCCTGCCGCCAATTCTTCAAGTTGATTTCCGGGTCGGCGAGCAGCATGGTCTTGGAGCTCATGAGACCGCGCACACGCAGGTCGAGCTTGAGCTCACGCGAGAGGCGAGCGATCTGTGTGGCGAGCTGATCGAGCAGCACGCCGCCAACCACGCCCGGACCGATGAGCCCGATCGAAATGGTGTGCGGCGACAAATAGAAGCTCGAATGCACTGACCGCAGCGCGCGCGAGGCCTGCTTGCCATCGATGACGACGGAGATGTTGCGCTCGGATGCGCCCTGAGCGATCGCGCGCACGTTTACCGCAGCGGTACCGAGCGCGCTGAAAACCTTGGCGGCGACACCATGCGCACCGGCCATGCCGTCGCCAACGACTGCGAGGATGCTGCAGCCCGGCGTCACTTCGACACTCTGGATCTGTCCCTGCCGCAGCTCGCTCTCGAAGGCCTGCCGTACGACGTGCTCGCCGCGTTGCGCTTCGGCTTCGGGGATCGCGAAGCAGATCGAATGCTCGGAGCTGCCTTGCGAGATCAGGATCACGGAAATGCCGTGATCGCGCAGGGCGCCGAACAAACGCTGCGCTGTGCCAGGCACGCCAATCATGCCGGCGCCTTCCAGATTGACGAGCGCCATGCGGTCGATGCTGGTGATGCCTTTGACGAGCAGCTTCGAATCGGAGCGCGCGCAGATGAGCGTGCCCGGCTTCTCGGGCGCAAATGTGTTGCGGATCCAGATCGGGATGCTCTTCAGCACCGCCGGGGCCATCGTCTGCGGATGGATCACCTTCGCACCGAAGTACGCGAGCTCCATCGCTTCGTTGTACGAGAGCGAATCGATCACGGTGGCATCGGGCACCAGGCGCGGATCGGCACTCAGCACCCCGTCGACGTCGGTCCAGATGTGAATCTCTTCGGCATCGAGCAGCGCGCCGAAGATGGATGCGGAGAAGTCGCTGCCGTTGCGTCCCAGCGTGGTCTGCAACCCTTGCGCATCACGAGCAATAAACCCCGTGATGATCAGCGTAGCCGGTCCTTCCTGATTCTTCGCTTGCGAGGCGTTCTCGTGCGACTGCTCCCAGCGCACGCTGGGCCCGAGCGAGCCCCAGTCGACGACGACGATGTCGCGCGGATCGACCCTCTGCACCGGCCCAGGTCGGCGCGCGCGCTGACGCAGATAGCGCGAAAACAACCGGGTCGACCAGATTTCGCCGTAGCCAGACACCAGATCGCGCACGTTCTGCGCCGCAGAGCGGATGAGGCGAATGGCTTGGAGAATGCCCGCGATGTTCTGGAGGTCGGCTTCGAGCTCCGCCATGAACTCATCGCGCAGCTCCTTGCTCAGGAGCGTGGTGGCGATCGTGTCGTGGCGGGCACGGATCTCTTCGATCTTCTGCGCGAGCGTTTCATCCTGCCGCTCGGCGGCGGTGACGAGATTCAGCAGCGCATCGGTGATGCCTTTGCAGGCAGACAACACAACACCGAGTCGAGGATGAGGATCCGCCTCCAGGATGTTCGCCACACGCTCCATACAGAGCGCATCCGCCACACTGGAACCACCGAATTTATGTACCCGCCAGCGTTGCACGTACTGCTATCTCTTCATGTGTCGGCTGAAGTCGCGAGCAGCGCGCACACGCCGGGCCTGCACCATTCCCTGTTTGGGGTACAGGAGCGTGACATCGAACCGGGAGCGCGCCGCCAAGGGGGCGCACTGTACTTAAGGCATACCCGCCGCAGCAAGCCGGCAAAACGGGAGTCGTGAGCGAGTCGAAGGATGCCTGGATACGGCGGCAGCGCTAGCCGTTCGTGGCTTCGGGGCGGCCGAACGCGAGCAGCGTCCCGCCAGCACTCTCCATGTGCGCCACGGGAAAGCCGGGGCGTGCGAGGCAAACCGTCTCGCCGTGATCCACTGCCTGCTCCTTAGCTGCCACATTGATATAGGTGAGCTTCGCAGGGCCGATCTGGATCAAATCCCGATGCTGAAGCACATGCCGCATCACCCGGCGCGAACCCACGAGCATGCCATTCGTGCTGCCGAGATCCAGTAGCAGGTCCAGGTGACCATCACGAATGATCAATGCGTGATAGCGGCTGACGAACGTGCTATCGACCCGTACATCCGCGTGCTCGCTGCGCCCGATCAGAACGCGGCTTCCATGCAGCACGATTTCGCGCTCGTCGCTGCCCTGCAGCGCCACCAGTAGCTTCGCGGGACCGGGCAGCGAGCCGGTGACACCGACTGGCGGCGGAGGTTGCACGACGGACTGCGCTGCGGGCATCCCAAGCGCCTCGAGCGCCTTCGAGAGGACCGCCTCGTCGATGGCCTCCACTCCTGCACTCGCTGCCTCTGCGAACGCCCGCTCACAGATAGCGTTGATTTGAGCAGGAACGCCGCGACTGCGGACGTGGATTTGTCGCGTCAACGACGAGGGCATCAGCGCATCGGCGTCCAAGGCACCGGCTGCCCGCACGCGATGCGCGATATAGGCAGCGGTCTGATCCTCGCTGAAGGCGCCAAGCACATAGCGCGGCACGTTCGGTCCGAGCACTTCGGTCATCCGCGGGGAATCGAGTACATGATTGAGCGCCGGCTGACCCAAGAGCAGCAGCTTCAGCGCACGCTCACCCGCTACTTCCAACGCGGCAAGGCAGCGCAGCTCCTCGAGCACGAGGGGATGCATGCTTTGCGCGTTCTCGACCACCAGCACGCAGGTGCGACCCAGACCCGCTTGATGATGAATGTAGCGTTCGAGCAGGCGCCTACGGTCCGTGCGATCGCCCTCGTCCAATTCGATGCCGTACTGAATCAGGATCTGGCGGAGGAATTCATTCGGCTTCATCCGCTCTTCGTGCACTGCTGCCACGATGTAGCGGTCATCGAGGTGCCGCATGAGCCTTTGAATCAACAGTGTCTTGCCGCAACCGCTCTCAGCGATGACGACGGCCACGCGCGATGTGGTCCACAGCGCATGACCCAGAAAATCGAATGCACGCAGATGCTGATCACTGGGGAAAAAGAAGGCCTCGTCGCTCGTCGCAGCGAACGGCGGCCGCTCGAGATGCGGCATCGCAGCGCGTGGCAGTTCCTGTGTGTCAGCGGGAGAGTTCATCGTGTCTTTTCACGGATCAACGGCTTACAGCCGAACGTGAACGTGATCATCAAGCAAATGTAAGGTAACACCGTACCTAGCCTGAAACTAGCTTCACCGAAGGTAGTGGTGCCCGCCCGCGAGCACAACCCCCAGGCTAGGTAGTACTAGATTCAACTACAGGGACGAGAGACGGGTTCCGTGCACGCCGGGAAATGGTGGGTCGGGTGGGAATCGAACCCACGACCAATGGATTAAAAGTCCAGTGCTCTACCGACTGAGCTACCGACCCGATGATGAATGCCGAGGACTCGGCACCGGCTGTGTCCCGCGTCCTGCCCGGTCGCGGGGGCGCGCATGA
The DNA here is from genome assembly GCA_040513115.1 of Steroidobacteraceae bacterium. Classification (GTDB taxonomy): domain Bacteria; phylum Pseudomonadota; class Gammaproteobacteria; order Steroidobacterales; family Steroidobacteraceae; genus DATELY01. The sequence goes on from JBEVDW010000620.1 coordinate 3,971, forward strand.
TACCTAGGCCACTGCCTCAAGCCCACCCCATCATGACGCTCGATAGCGGGTCGGATCGGGCATGGCTGCGGCCATGAAGCCATCGTGGCGCAGGCGGCAGGCATCGCAGCGACCACAGGCGCGACCGTCATCATCGGCTTGGTAGCAGGACACCGTGATGCCGAAGTCGACACCCAGTTCGCGACCGCGCTGAATGATCTGGGCCTTGGACAAATCGATCAGTGGCGCTGCAACACGGAAATCGACACTCCCCTCCACGCCCGCCTTGGTTGCCAGATTCGCCACGCGCTCGAACGCCGCGACGAACTCCGGTCGGCAATCGGGATACCCGGAATAGTCGACCGCATTCACGCCGATATAGATGCGGCTCGCGCCCAGGACCTCGGCCCATCCGAGCGCGAGCGACAGCATCACCGTGTTCCGCGCGGGCACGTAGGTGATCGGGATGCCCGCCTCGGGCTGCTCCGGTACTGCGATATTGGTGTCGGTCAAGGCCGAACCGCCGATCAGGCCGAGCTCGATGCGAAAGACACGGTGCTCCACGGCGCCCAGTGTCTGCGCCACGCGCTGGGCTGCGCCGAGCTCGGCTCGATGCCGCTGACCGTAGTCGACACTCAGTGCGTGACAGTCGAATCCATCGCTGCGCGCAATCGCGAGTGCGACGGCGGAGTCCATGCCACCCGAAACGAGAACGACGGCTCGCGGCTTGGACATCACTTCAACGACCGGGCGTGTCGCCCCACAACACTTTGTGCAACTGCAACTGGAAACGCACGGGCAAGCGATCGGCGAGGATCCATTCCGCCAGCTCGCCGGCAGCGAGTTGGCCGAAGCTGGGGCTGAACAGCACGGTGCAAATGCGGTCGAGGTAACGCTCGGTCACCTGCGTGCGTGCCCACTCGTAGTCAGCGCGATCGCACAGCACGAACTTGATCTGTTCCTCGGAACGCAATGCGCTCAAGTTCTCCCACCGGTTGCGCGCGACTTCACCGCTGCCCGGTGTCTTGATGTCGAGCACGCGGATGACGCGTGCATCCACGCTATTGATGGCTAATGCGCCGCTCGTTTCCAGCGACACGTGCTGACCCAGATCGCACAGCCGTCGCATCAGCTCGTGCACGCTTTTCTGTGCCAGCGGCTCACCGCCGGTGACGCACACATGCTTCATGCCGAACTCGGTGACGCGAGCCAGAACCTCGTCGATTGGAAACCACTCGCCGCCATAGAACGCGTACTGCGTATCGCAATACTGGCATCGCAACGGGCAACCGGTCAGGCGCACGAACACGGTCGGCCAGCCCACGCTGTCCGCTTCGCCTTGCAGTGATAAGAAGATCTCGGTGAGCTTGAGACGGGCGCTACGTTGCGTCGTAGACGCCGGACTGTGCGGGGCTGCAACGCTCATGACGCATCCAGTCCATAGGCTCTGCGGGTCAGCCTTCGCTTTCCATGCGCGCAAGGCGCTGACTAGCCAGACGGGCCGCTGTGGTTTCCGGAAACTGTTGCACGACCTGGTTCAAAGCCGTCTTGGCATCGCTGAAATTCTTCAGCTCGTAGTTGCAGTAACCGATCTTCAGCAGTGCATCGGGAATCTTGCGCGACTCCGGATACTTCTCGATCACCGTACGGAACGCGCGCAACGCCGCCTGATAGTCCTTGCCGACGTAGTTCGCCTCGCCCAACCAATACTGGGCGTTGTCGGCGAGTGGGCTCTGCGGGAAGGTGGACAGGAACTGCCTGAATCCCGCTGCGGCCGCTGCGTACTTGCCGTCCTTCAACAAATCGAATGCGGCCTGATAGTTCGCGCGATCGTTGCCCTCAGGGACGGGCAAGCCCCCGCTGCTGCTCGTCAGTCCGCCACCCGCTGCGCTCCCACCGCCACCGCCACCAGTCTCGATCGCCTGCAAGCGGCGATCGAGATCCGCATAC
>JBEVDW010000621.1:0-30933 GCA_040513115.1 Steroidobacteraceae bacterium
GTTCGATGCAGCGGCTGGCCCGCTAATCCGAGGAGGTCATCGATCGAGCGTTGCCAACAACTCCGCGAGCGTGACATAGCTGACGGGCTTCACCAGATGGCGATCGAAGCCTGCGGCTCGCGTACGCTGACGATCCGATTCCTGCCCCCAACCCGTGAGCGCAACCAGCTTCAGCTGCGCGCCGTTCGGCAGCGCGCGGATGGCCTTCGCGGCTTCCAGGCCGCTCATGTTGGGCATGCCGAGATCGAGGATGACGACCTGAGGGTTCGTGTTCCGGACCCGCTCGATGGCTTCCACGCCATCGAAGGCCGTCACCACCTCGTGACCTTGCATTTCCAGCAGCACCGCGAGCGACTGCGCCGCATCGCGATTGTCGTCGGCCACGACGATGCGTCGCGCGACGCTGGCGGGTTCCGCTAACCCAGCGGGCGCAGTGGCGGGCTGCTCGCCAGCCGCCTTTCGATGCAACGGCAACCGCACCGTGAACGTGCTGCCTTCCTCGAGTCCCGAGCTGCTCGCTTCGACCGTGCCGCCATGCATGGCGACCAGGCTCTTCACGAGTGACAGCCCGATGCCGAGTCCACCCTCGGCGCGACCTTGATGTGTGCGCACTTGCGAGAACAGCTCGAACACTCGCGTCAGATCGACTTGCGGAATGCCGATGCCGCTATCGATGACTTCGATGACGGCGTTGCCCTCTTCGCGGCGCAGGCGAAGCTCTATGCGGCCGCCATCCGGGGTGTACTTGGACGCGTTGGAAAGCAGATTGGAAATGATCTGCGACAGGCGATCGAAGTCGCCATCGACGATCAGGTCTTCGGCCGGCACATCGATGCTGAGCTCGTGATGATGCGCATCGATCGAGCTGCGCGCCGAGTCTGCGCTGCTGAGGACCAGCTGCCGGAGGTCGACGGCCTCGGTGCGCAGCACGATCTTGCCCGCCGTGATGCGGCCGAGATCCAGCAGGTCATCGACCAGCCGCACCAGATGTGTCAGCTGCCGGTCCATCATCGCGATCGTCCGTAGGAGCACCTCATCGCGTTTGGCGGCGACCCGCGCGATTTCCAGACCATTGCGAATGGGCGCCAGCGGATTGCGCAGCTCATGACCGAGCGTGGCCAGGAATTCGTCCTTGCGACGGTCGGCGTTGCGCAGTGATTGCTCCAGCTCACGGCGCTGGGTGACGTCGATGATGAACTCGACGCAAGTGCCGTCGGGCAGGCGCGTGGCCGCGAACAAGCCCCACCACCGGCTGCCGTCCTTGCGAATGTATTGCTTCTCATACGGCGTGCTGTGACCCACTGTGCTCAACTCATGGACTGCATTCAGCGACGCATCCCAGAATTCCTCGGGCGTGAGTGCCTGCCATGTGAGCTTGCCGGTGCGTATGTCCTCGAGGTCAAAACCGCTCATCCGCATGAACGCTTCGTTGGCATTGATGATGGGTCCCGCAGGACTGAGGCTGGTGACGCCGACTGTTTCGATGCGCATTGCCTGCTGCAAGCGCGCCTCGCTCGCGCGCAGGAGGCTCTCGGCGCGCCCGCGTTCCAATGCTTCCCACGTGCGTTCTGCCGTGTCTTCGATGAGAGAGATCTCCGCGGTCGTCCATTTCCGCGGCTCCTTCTGCAGCACAGCCATCAGCATCACGAGCTTGTCGCCACGAACCAACGGCACGCCAACGCAGGTACCGAGCTCCAGTGCACCATACAGGCTCTGAGCATCCGGCTCGATGAACGGATCGCTCATCAAATCATCCACGACCACGGTGTGCCCCTCTCTGAAAGCGGTCGCGATGACGTGGCTGTAGTCATCGAGACGGAACCTGCCGGCCAGACTGGCCAGGCCATCGTGATAGTCGTGTTCGATCGTGAGGTGGTCCTGATCCTCTTCGCATTCGGCGTAGTACACAAGCGCTGCACGCAGCTCGTGCCCAAGCATCGTGCAGGCAACCTCTTTGATCTCGGCGGCCTCGGAGGATCGACGCAGGAAATCGCTCAGCCGCACGAGGAACGCGTGCCGTCGCTCGGTTGCACGCAATTGCAGCTCTGTCGCTTTGTTGCTGCCGATATCGAGAACGCTGATGGAAACGCCGATGATCGTGCCGTCGTGCGCTTTCACCGGACCCGACGTCGCCAGCACCCACAGACGCTCGCCATTGCGATGCATGAGCTGCGTTTCGAGACGGACGATCTGGCCCGTGCGGACAGACGCCGAGAGCGCTCGATGCCGATCGAGAAAGTCCGGCGGGGACAACAAGCGGCTATCCTTGCCGACGACTTCCGCTGCGGTATGACCCAGGACCCTTTCCGCCGAGGCATTCCAGAATTCGATCACACCCGTCATGCTCAGGCCGATGAGCGCGGCGGGCGAGTGTTCAGCAAGCGCTGCGAGATAGCTTCTGGCCTGTTCGAGGGCCTTTGATTCCTGATCCTTGGCATTGTGTCCGTTTGTTGACGGATCGATCAGGTTCATGAGTCTCTATGCGTTCAGATGACGGCTTTGTTCCCTCGCGCGCTCGAAGTCGGTAGCGAGTGCAATCCGCATGCACTTGAACCGGATGCATCACGCCGCGCGCACCTGCGGCGTGATGCCGCGAGTGCTCATTGTCCCGCGTTCAGGTCGAACACCAGCGCTCTGCCCGTGAAGAACGTCGGCTCCACGATGCCTGCGATCACGGTCGTGCCCCACACGGCGAAGGCATAGCCCAATTCGTTGCTCTCGATGGCCTGCGCGAGCGCGGTCAGCCTGCTGCCCTGTCGTCCATAGACGAACAGCGAGCCTGCGTCGAAGCTGAGGCCGCGGATGCCGGGCGAACCGATGATGACGCGTCTGCCATTGATCTCGATATGACTACCGAAATTCAGATACGCCGGCATGCCGTCGTCCAGCGGTGTGAGTTTCTGCGTCTGTATCCAGCGATCCGCGCGCGGGGCGAATACGAAGGCGGCACCCATGCGAATGACTTCCCCGAACTCGCCTTCGTAAGCTGGATCGGCGCCGGGCGCACCGATGACCATCAATCCATGTCGCACGGTGAGGGCAGTGCCAAAGCCATCGAGTGCCTCACCGTCGGGCGCGAGCACTGTCTGCGTTCGTACCCATTTCGCGCCACGCAAACGGTAGACATACGCGGCGCCCTGGCCATCGTTGTAGCCAGGTGCGCCGACGATCAGCGTGTCGCCGAAGACAGCGACAGCGCTGCCGAATGCATCGGAGGCAAGGCCGGATGGTGAGGGGATCTTCTGCTGTCGCGCCGCCGTCTGCTGATTGATGGTGAAGACGTACACGGCTCCGCTCGTGCCGACGACGGCTGACTGACCGTCGTATTCGAGATCATTGATGAAGTCTTGCGCATCGACTTTGAGCTTGCGCACCGGTGGCGTGCCCTTGCTGGTCTTGGGGCGGAAGACGTAGAGCGTGTCTTGCGACGCGGCGATTGTGATCCCGCCTTGCAACTCCACCTGTCGCACGCCATTCGTTGTGCCGGGAAACTGCAAGCGTCCCGCGCGCACCCACTCGCCCGAGGTCTCGCGGTGAAATATCGCAATACGACCGGCACTGCGATCCGCTGCAGGCATGCTGATCAGTGCGCGGTTCCCCTCAATCGCAACGTCGGTGCCGAAGCCGGCGGGCACGAGCTCATCCGGCGTGGGAAATACTTCCGCGTCATCGGGCTCCAGCTGTTGCATCGGCTGAAGCTGCGCGACCTGTGCATGAGCGAATGAGAATGACAGCGCACAGCCGAGCAGCAGCGAGCATCCTGCTTTCGCAAGCAGCCGCAAGTGATTCATCGATTTCTCCTTCAGACGTCCTTGAGAATGTTTTGATTGTGCCAGTGGGACAAACGACACAACGGCCTGCCGTGGCCAACGTTCCATGCGGCGTGGATGTGCCTACAGAAACTGTGAGAAGCGTTCGATGTAGGTAGTGAAGGCGGCGCGGATCTCGGCTTCGGTTGTGCCGTACTCTTCGGCGGAATACACGGCCTTGCCATGTTTCTCGAGTCCGTTCCGCTGTTCCCAATCGCGCATGCGTGCTTCCGCTGCAGCGGACATCGGCATGCCTAAGAACTCGTAGACCTTGCGCGCAGCGGCGATGCCATCGACACTGACTTCGCGAAAGGCGAGATCGAGCACCGGTACTTGCGGATTGGCATCGCGCCAACGTAGGTGTTCTGCAGCGACGTGGGAGAACATGGCGTTGAGATTGGCCGCCATCGCGGCGCCCGCGTCCTGATCCGAGTACAGCTTGCGCACCGCCTTGGTGGTCGAAGAAATCGAGGAGATGGATGTCGCCGGATCGCGATGCGACACGATGACGCGCAGGCTGCGGAAAATCCGCTGTAGGTAATGCTCGTTGCCGAAGTGCGTCGGTGATTTGATGAGCCACGGCTTGCTGCGATCGTGCGGCGATTGCCACTGCAGATACTTGAGCAGTGCCAGGAAGTAATCGAAGCTCGGCCCCATGTCGGCCTGCATCAGCCACTGCAGATAGCGCGTCGATTCGAAGGCACCGGCCAGGAGCGGATGACGGAAACTGGTTTCCATCAACCACTGATCCTCTTCGGCCTCGTCGGTGTACATGGGATGGCCCGAGCGCATGCCCGGTGAGGTTTCGTAGAGCCAGCGCTCGTGCTCGCGGGTTTCGGCGATGCGCCGGTCGACGCCGCCGTTGGGCTCGCCCGCAATGCGCGCCGGCATGTTCACTTTCCAGAAAGTGAGGTACTGGAAATCGCCGGATGCGGCGAGCAGGCGGTGCAGCTTCGTGCTGCCGGTACGCGGCAGCGTCGAGATGACGATCGGCGAACCGACATCCTCTGCGGTGATTTCAGGATGCTCCGCGAGATCTTTGGCGAACCAGAGACGGTTCATCAACAAGCGTTGCAGACGCGCGACCATCCGTTCGAAACGATCCTCCGCAATCGCTGCCTCGGTGTTGAGGCCGTCGACGAACACCTTGAACGGTTCGAGAAAGTCATCGGGACCGAAGTCCTGCAAGCCGGTGCGTCGGCGCGCAGTCTCCAGCAGTTCTTCTGCGACGAACTGCCTCATGCACGGGCTCCCGCGAGACCCGTGTGCTTCATCGGGCCCATCTCGGACACGAGCACGATCCCGGGACGTGCCGCGATGACATCCGGAATGCGGTTGAACAAACACGCGGCCGTCGCATGGCCGGAATCCTCGCGCTCCGTGCGAATGCGTGAGACGGGTTTGCCATCGATAGCCCAGAACATGTTCTCGACTTCGCCTTCACGAAACAGGCGCAACTCGATCTCGGCGCGGGCCGTGACGCCTTCGCGTGTGTTCACCTTGGCTACGATGCGCGTGCCAGCGCACTCACCGGGCGGAATCGCGCGTTCCAGATTGGGACAATCTACCGGCTCTTCGAACGTCACCGGTTCTACCAATACATCGGTCTTCGCGATCGTGTAACCCAGCGCGACGAGCACGTGCTCGGGAATCGTCTTGTACACGGCGACGATCGCATTCGGGCCGCCGAGCTTCTGCTTGAACTGCTCGACGCTCAAGCCGACGCCGGTGAAGAGCATCTGCTCTTTGCCGATGCGTGCGCAGTCCGTGATGCTGCTGTGAAAGAGCGACTGCAGCTCGGTGCACGGGCCGGCGAGCAGGATGCCGGCCCATATGCGCGACATGTCCCAGATGCCTGAGCCGGAGAACGTCACGCGGTTTTTTTTCGCGAGTGCGTCGATCTCGGCTGCAAGGGCAGCGTCGTTACCGTAAGGATAGTAGGACTCAGCGCCATGACAGATCACGTTGAGACCCGCGGCCAGCAGCCGCTGATACGCCGGCAGGTTGCCGCGGAGGTGATTGCCCACCGTGACCACGCCGACGTCGGCATCGAGTCCTTCATACGACGCCTTGTCGCAATCCTGCACGATCACGCCGATGTCGCGGTCGAGCCCCGCGAGCCGGCCGAGATCCTTGCCGACCTTCGACCCCGCGCGATTGAACGCCGCGACGATGGGCCATCCTTTCTGCACGGCGAAGCGTGTGATGTAGCCGCCGAACTGGCCGATGCCGTAGATCACGAGCCGGGGTTTGCGTGAATGTCGAGTCATGGAGGATGTTGTGGCACGCCGAAAAGGGTGCCTAGTACAGCCGAACTAATTCGGCTGTGCAATGGACGCACATTGCGTCGCGGGGCGAAGGCGCCTTCAGCGACCCTTCCAGCTTCCCGGCCGCTTCTCCTTGAACGCGGCGATGGCTTCGCGCATGTCCTCGGAGCCCATCGTCACGCCTTCGAGGTAGAAGGAAAGATCCAGTACTTCTTCCGTGCGCGTCATCAGCACTTTGTTCAGCGCTCGCTTTGTGAGTTGCACCGCCAGAGGCGGCAACTGTGCGATCCGCTGCGCGAGCGCCTGCGCGGTCGGCAGCACTTCGGCCTGCGTATCGACGAGATCCGTGACGACGCCCAGCCGATGCGCTTCCGCGGCCGTCATCGGATCGCCCGTGAGCAAGTGCCGCTTCGCGCGCACCATGCCCATCGCGCTCGGCCATGACACGACACCGCCATCGCCGGCAACGAGCGCCATGCGTACGTGCGGATCCGACAACTCGACGGTCGGTGTCGATACGATCGCGTCGGCAGCCAGGATCAACGAAGTGCCTAATCCGTAGCTGTTGCCGTGCAAGGCGACGACCAATGGTTTCGGAAAATCGGCCACCGCTCTGAAGAGCCGCCGCCCTTCATCCAGCATCGTGAGCCGATGTGCGATGTCGTCCGCGGCTTCCACCATCACTTCGGTATCGCCGCCCGCGGAGAAGTAGCGGCCCGTGGAGCTCAGCACGACTGCGAGCACGCTTTTGTCTTCGGCCAGCTGGCCGAGCACGTCGGTCATCTCGCGATGCAGGATCATGTCGAACCGATTCAACAGTTCCGGCCGGGACAGCCGGATCTCCGCGACCTTGTCCTGGACATTGAGCTCGAGCGCACGCCATTGAGTCATCGTCTGTCTCCACGCAAAGAGGTCCGACGCCATGAACACTACCGCGCGCGCGCGGCATTGGACAGTAGCGCTGCGACGGGTGCATCGCCGACAATGGCTGCTGGACTGAATACGGAACCTCTCATGCGGCTCATCTTTGGATTGTTCGTTGCGGCAGCCGCCGCGACGTATTCGCTCGATGCCTCTGCCGATTGCACTCGACCCCGCCCCGCCGTCACGATTCCGGACGGCAGTTCCGCAACCGAGCAGGCCTTGCTGGATGCGCATCAGAAGTTGCGTGAGTTCGATCGCCAGGTTGGCGAATACCAGAGTTGCCTGGCGGGCGAGGCGAGTCAGAAGTCGGTTGGTAAAGATGACGCCGCGCGTCAGCAGCTGGCCGAAGCGCAGGCGGCGGCTCACAACGAAGCTGCCGATGAGTTGAGCGGTCTGGCTGCGTGCCTGCAGGCACAGATCGAGGCGTTCAAGACGAGCGGCGGCGGCACGGAGAACAAACCTGCCGACTGCGATGCCTTCAGGGGCAAGGCGCCGACCTCGAGTGCCCCGCCACAATCGGATGGCAGCTCGTGGGCCAAAGAGGCGGATGGTCGCAGCACCGAATTGCCCGGCGGTGTCTGGAGCTTCTCGCTTTACCGCGACGATACGCCACGTGCGTGTGGCGAGAAGAATGCGCAAGCCTGTCTCGTGCGCATGCTCTACGTCTTGAACGGCGCTGACCAGGTATTGGAATGCACCGGCAGCATCAGTTATGCCGGCGCCGACATCGCGGGGCGGCCGTCGACCGAGTACCGCGCGCTCGTGCCTGAGAAATCCGCGCGCGGCATCGTCATCAGCGCTGCCGAGCGTTCGGTGGCCGCAAGCACGTTCGACGCGAACTGCAAGCCGCGCGCAGCGCTGCCGCCGCTCGATACGCCAACGACATGCAAATATGAAGTCGTGCAGCCGGTCTCGATTTCGGACTACTACCCAGACGCTTCACGCCGGGACAATGAAGAAGGTCCTGTGGTGGTCGAGTTCACGTTGAAAGGTAAAGCGGATCATCCCACCGACGTGAAGGTCGCTGCGAGCAGTCTATTTCCCAGCATCGATGCGGCCGCCGTGAAAGCGGTGGGCGACATGGTAATGAGCAGCAGCTGCAAGAACTCGCGCTATCGATTGAAGCTGACGTTCAAGCTGCAGTAGTCGTCTGCAGCAATCCCGCGACTCCGCCCTGCAGCGAATAGACATGCGCGTGACCTTGCGCGCGCAGTTGACTTGCGAGTGCCCGGCTGCGAATTCCACGCGCGCAAATGAGAACGTAGCGCCCATCCGGTTTCAGCGACGCAGTGCTTGCGAGTAATTCGGATGTGGGCACGTTGCGAGCCGGGAATGGCAGCGGAGAGGCCCGCACCTCGTCGGCATCACGTACATCGATGAGCTCGCAGCCGAGTGTTCGCGCGCGGGCGAGCTCGCCGATCTCCAACTCGTCGGTGCTCGATTCGGATGACGGCAACCGACTGCAGTGATCGGTACTGCACTCGGCACAGCGACGAGTTGCGACCGTGCGGGTTGTCAACGTCCGCAGATCCATCAGCAGCAACCCCGACCGCAGCGGGCTCGACAATCCGAGGATCAGCTTCATCGCTTCCAGTGCCTGCAGGCTGCCGAACACGCCCGGCACCGGGCCCAGGACGCCTGCTTCGGCGCAATTGCCGACGAGGCCATCGCGCGTAGCTTCGGGCCACAGGCAGCGCAGGCACGCACTGCCGTTCTCGGGTGCGTACACCTGCAGCTGTCCTTCGTACTGATACACGCTCGCGAACACCGCCGGCTTGCGTGCGCGTACCGCCGCATCGTTGAGCGCGAACTTGGTCGCAAAGTTGTCGCTGCAATCGATCACGAGATCATATCCCTGCAACAGACGTTCGGCGTTGTCGGTGGTGAAGCGCTCTCGATGCACCTGGATCGCGACTTCGGGATTCAGCGCCTGCAATCGCTGAGCGGCGAGGGCGGCTTTCGGTTCGCCTGCATCGTCGAGGTCGTACAGTGTCTGGCGATGCAAGTTGCTCGGGTGCACCACATCGTCATCGACGACGCCGAGCGTGCCGATGCCGGCTCCGGCGAGATAGCTGAGTACCGGAACGCCGAGACCACCGGCGCCAATCACGAGCACGCGTGCAGCACGGAGTTTGGTTTGGCCCTCAGTGCCGACTTCTGCCAGTGCAATCTGTCGAGAGTAGTCGGGCGAGTTGGATGCTGCGCCCACGTGCGCCGGCTGGTGAGCGTGGTCGTGTTCATGGTCATGCGCGTGTTCTTCCCCATGCGCCGCGCATCGCTCGCAGTTCACCCAGCCCGAATCGCCGTTGACGTAGTGTTCCTTCTTCCAGATGGGCACGCGGTGCTTCACTTCATCGATGATGTAGCGGCACGCTGCGAAGGCCTCGGCGCGATGACGTGCGCTGACACCGACCCACACGGCAAGCTCACCGATGCCGAGCGAGCCGATGCGATGCACGCAGGCGGCGCGCAACACATCGAAGCGGCGGATGGCTTCGTTCACGATGCGCTCGCCTTCCTTGCGTGCGAGCAGCTCGAAGGCTTCGTACTCGAGCTGCGTGACGGCATGACCTTCGTTGTGGTTGCGTACCCAGCCTTCGAACGACGAATAGCCGCCGGCAGCCGGATCTTCGAGCGCCACGCGAAGGGCTTCGGGGTCGATTCGCGACTGGGTGAAATCGAAGGCGTTCATCAGCCGCCTGCCACCGGGGGAATGAAGACGACGCGATCGCCGGCACGCAGCTGTGCATCCCAGCTCGAGAATTCGTCGTTCACGGCCACCTTCACTTGCTGCTGGGCCAGCTTGAACGGATGGCGCCGGCTCAGCTCGGCGTAGAGCTCCGCCGGTGTGCGAGCGCGCGTTTCGATGGGTTCCTCGCTGCGGCCCGCTTGTTCGCGGAATACTGCGAAGTACTGCACGTGAATGGACCTGGCGTTGCCTTGAGCGGCTGTGTGCACCGGGGCTGGACCCGAGCTGCGCAAACCTGCTTTCACAGCGTCGAATTCGTCGGGTGTGTTCACATTGTCGAGCGCTGCTGCCACGGGTAGATCGACCAGCGCGACGTCCGAATTGATGAGGAGCTTGCGCGGACATTCCTTGTTCTTGGCGAACCACTCGGCGACAACCGTGCGGCTGGCGGGCTCCCAGATCGCGCACAGCGGCTCGGGTAGGCCATCGAAGTCGCTGCGATACGCCGTGGCGATGCGCGTTGGATCGCGATGCTCGATGAGGTGCTTGAGAATCGCCGGTGTGAGTTGCGGCAGATCGCACCCAACCACGAGCCACGCGGCTTTCGGATGTTCGGTCAACGCGGCCTCGATGCCGGCGAGCGGACCCATTCCCGGTTTGCGGTCGACGATCTGAGGCAGCGTGGCACGCAGCGCATCGGCACGCTGATCCGGCCGCACCGAGATGAACGTGGCGGCACAGAACTCACTGACCTGATCGTAGGCCCACTGCAGCTGCGGCTTGCCGTGGTATTCGAGCGCAGCTTTGTCCCGCTGCATGCGCTTGCTGGCGCCGCCCGCGAGCACGAGACCGAATAGAGGCGCGACAGGCATCGTTGTTACGCTCCGATGTCGCGCTTGCCGCCCGTCTTCTCGACCAGGCGCGTCTGCGCGATCACGATCTCGTGCGACAACGCTTTGCACATGTCGTAGATCGTCAATGCGGCGACGCTCGAACCTGTGAGCGCTTCCATCTCGACACCGGTCTTGTGATGGACGGACACGGTGCAGCGGATGACTGCTTCGTCACCTTCCATCTCGATGCGCACTTTGCAGTTCTCGATCCCGAGCGGGTGACAGAACGGAATCAGCTCGTGCGTGCGCTTCGCAGCCATAACGCCCGCAATGATCGCAGTCTGAAACACCGGGCCCTTGGACGTGCTGAACCCTTGGTCCCGCAGTGCGCCTGCCACGCTCGCAGGAAACTGCACACGCGTTTCGGCGACCGCGGTGCGATGCGTTACTGCCTTGGCGCCCACATCCACCATCGTGGGCTGGTTGGCGGAGTCGATGTGCGTGAAGCTCGTCAAGTTCATCCACCGATGTAATACATCTCGATCTTGCGCAACGGCTGCTCGTTCGCCCGCAACGTGGAGCGCAATTCGCTGTAGCGATCGTCGCGCTGTTGCCAGGTCTTGCTGATCAAATCGAGCAGCTCAAGATCCGTTGCACCCGAGCGCAACGGCGCGCGCAGATCCACGCCTTGCGTAGCGAACAGGCAGGTATAGAGCACGCCTTCGGAAGACAGGCGGGCGCGCGAACATGCGCCACAGAAAGGATTCGAGACAGAGGAAATGAATCCGATCTCGCCGCCACCATCCTCGAACACATAGCGTTCCGCCACTTCGCCGCGATAGTTCTCCGCGGTGGGTCGCGCCGGCCATCGCGCCTGAATGCGTGCGAGCAGCTCACGCGAGGGCACGACGCGATCCAGTGTCCAATGATTGCGATTGCCCACGTCCATGTATTCGATGAAGCGCACGATCACGTTCGTGCCGCGAAAGTGTTCGACGAGATCGACCGCGGTGTGATCGTTCAAGCCGCGTTCGATGACGGCATTGATCTTGATCGGCGCAAGTCCCGATTCGAGCGCGACGCGGATGCCGTCGAGCACGCGCTCGACACCGCCAAAGCCGCCATTCATCTGCTTGAAGACATCTTCGTTCAGCGAATCGAGGCTCACCGTGATGCGCTTGAGGCCGTTCGCTTTCAACTCCGCCGCATGCTGGCTGAGCAGCACGCCGTTGGTGGTCAGCGCCACGTCCTCCAAGCCGCGGATGTCGCTCAGGTCGCCGACGAGCTCTGCGAGATTCTGCCGCAGCAGCGGCTCACCGCCGGTCAGCCGTACCTTGCGCACACCGAGCTGCACGAACAAGCGCGTGAGCCGGGAGATTTCCTCGAAGGACAACCGCTCCTGGCTCTTCAGAAAGCGATAGTTCTCGTGGAACGTCTCCTTCGGCATGCAATACGGGCAACGGAAGTTGCAGCGATCCATCACCGAGATGCGCAAGTCGTGCAGCGGCCGGCCCAGCCGATCGCGCGGGCGCGGCGTCACGGACAAGGCTTTGATGGCGGGGCGTTCGGTCACGACTTGGATCCGTCTACCAGGCGTAGAAGGGAAGGAGCGTACCGCGTTTCAGGCGTTGTGGGCCCGGCGGGGCCTGAACGAACCCCTGCGTGCCCAGCAGGGAGATGAAGTCTCCCGAACCCTGTGTCGGCCGGGGCCGCGCCCATTGCCGCGCTTCTGCATCCCGCTCGAGCTCGACCGGCAAGAACACGGCGAGCGCGGGCTTCACCTCATAGTCGGCTTGCAAGGCGACGAGGCCGGGCGGTGGCGTGGGGGTGCCGAGCGCAGCATCCAGACCTGCATAGACGTACCGGGCCAGGCAGGCGGCCGTCGACACGGGATTGCCCGGCAATGCGAACACGGCCTTGCCGGCATCCGACACACCAAACCACAGCGGTTTACCGGGACGCTGTGCAACGCCGTGGAAGATCATGCGAACGCCCAGCTCGCCGAGCACTTGCGGCACGTAGTCGAAGCGTCCCATCGAGACGCCGCCGCTCAGGATCAACACATCCTGGCGTTCCAGCTGAGCACCGAGCCTTTCACGCAGCACCGGCAGATCGTCCGGGACATGTTCATCCGTCAGTTGATCGTAGCCCCGTGCGCGCAAGGCGCTGGCGAGCGCATACGCGTTCGAGCGATAAATCTGCCAGTCGGCTACCGGAGCGCCCGGCTCTACGAGCTCACTACCGGTTGAAATGATCGCGATGCGTGGCGCGCGACTCACGCACACACGCGGAAGGCCCGTGGTTGCCGCCAATGCAATCGCCGTGGGGCCGACGCGCGTACCCGCTTCGAGCAGCACCTGACCCGCGCGGCCATCCAGGCCACGCGTATGAATGTTGAGCCATGGTGAAACCGCGACATCTTCGTTCACCACGGCGACACCGTCCGAGATCTTCAGACGTTCGACCGGAATGACGCAGTCACAGCCCTCCGGTGCGACAGCTCCGGTCATGACCTCGAAGCAGGTGTTCGGGTCAGTCAGTTGCAGTGGCGCTGAGCCGGCGGGCTGTGTGCCCGCGATGCGGAATGAGCGCTGTCCACCGGCAACGGCTTGGCTCGCACACGCGATGCCATCCATCGTGACGCGATGAAAGGGCGGTTGATCGCGCGCAGCCACGAGCGGCTCGCGCAGCACGGCCCCGTGCAGAGCGGAGAGCGGTCGATGTTCTGTGGGTAGTAGCCGGACGTGAGCGCGTATAGCGGCTTCGGCGGCGGCGGGATCCATCATGAGTGACAGCGTACTTCCGCGGCTTGGGCGCGGCAGTGTGTCACGTCGGGGGTGAGGAGGCTACAGATTGCTCCGGGGGAGAGAGCGCTCCGCGGGAACCCGCGGAGCGCTGAGGACAATTAGCCGCGAGCCTTGAACGCGCGAATCTGCTCGTTGAACTGCGCGACCTTGCTCTGCAGTTCGTCCACCGCAGAGTTGTACTTCTTCACCTGAATGGTCTTGAGCTGACGGATCTGACCGTCGGCCATGCCACCCGCTTTCGACTTGGTTTCGTCTTCCAGGCAGGCGCCGTAAGCCGTGACCGAGTCGTTGTAGGCTTTGAATTCAGCCGCAGCAGCCTGCATCACATCTGCCGTGGCCGTCTTGCCATCGGGCATCGATGCCGGCGCCTTCGGGAACGCGCATTCCGCTTGCGCTCCTGTGGCTACAAAGCCCACCGCCACCAATAACAATGCAGACAAAGATTTCACGCTCGCACCTCTCAGAGTTGATTGCTCAAGTCATGCAGGTTCAAGACACCCTCGGTCGCCCAGCCATTGGCTGACGGCGATCCGGTAGGAGCCTTGTGTCCTGCTGTTTCCTCTGGAATCGGCCCGTTCGCGGTGCTCTTGAGTCGCGCGAGGCGGGGTGGAGCAAAAAATGCGATGTCGCTCGCACTCTTTGAGAACGAATTTGCTGCAGTGAACAGTGAGGAGTCGTGTGGGGCGCGGCAGCCCCAGCTGCGGTAGGCGGGAGCTTCAGATTAAGTTAGAAACGACATCGCGGGCGGCTGCATGGGTTTGCCCATGCAACCCGCCCGCGATCAATCGACGGCGCTCGCGCAATCAGCTCTTGTTGCGCTCCTTGTAAGCGCGCACTTGTTCGTTGAAGTTCGCGGCGCGCTGTTCCAGTTCCTGTACGGCCGCGTTGTACTTCTTACTGTGAATGGCATTGATCTGCTGGACCTGGTCCTTGGGCGCGTCCGGGCCCATCGAGCTGAGCGTGGACTGCTTTTCGTTGTCCAGACAGGCGAGGTAGTCGTTCACGGCTTTGTCATAAGCTTTGACCGCCTTCATGCCCTCGACCATCTCGGCTTCAGTCGCTGTCTTCCCATCCGGCAGCGCGGCGGGTGCCTGCGGATAGGTGCATTCAGCCTGCGCTTGGAAGACAACCATGCAGCCGCACATGGCCAACAGCGCGCATACCTTTTTCATAATTCCCCCAGCGATTGTTCGTGATAACACCCGTGAGCACGGGCGAGGCGTCCATGATATGCCTTGCGCCGCGATGCATGGCAATACGTGACAGGGTCGGCGACGGCTGGGTATAAGGCCGGCACGTTTCTGTGGTGGAACCCGGGTAGTGACATGCATCGCGTGCTGGCTGGTGTGTTCGGTTGGCTGTTGCTCAGTGCCGTAGCCCACGCAGCAGCGGCGCCACGGTCCGCTCCGCTCGAAGTGCGCATCGCGGTGGCGGCGAATTTCAAGCAAACGCTCGAGCGCATGGGTGAGGCGTTCAATGCGAAGCACGGCGGCAAGCTCGTCGTGAGCGCGGGTGCAACGGGTCAGCTCTACAGCCAGATCGTGCAGGGGGCGCCGTTCGATCTGTTCTTCTCAGCCGATCGCGAACGGGCGGAGCGCCTGGAGCGGGAAGGCTTGGCAGTGGCAGGCACGCGCTTCACGTATGCAGTCGGAAGACTCGTGGCATGGCGGCCGCAGCGCCTGTGGCAAGGCGAGCTTGCGAGCGTGCTGCGCTCGCCTGAGATCGACACCGTTGCCATTGCCAATCCGCAAGTCGCGCCGTACGGCGCGGCTGCCCAGCAAGTGTTGCAGGCACTGCAGGGATCAACGCCATGGACCTTCAGGCTCGTGCAGGGCGAGAGTCTGGGACAGGCATATCAATTCGTGGCGAGCGGGCACGCACAGCTCGGCTTCGTATCGTTGTCGCAGATCTACGAGTCAGAAGCCGATGCAGACCGGCCGCTGCGCAAGGAAATCGTGATCGTCGATCCCAAGCTCTACGCACCGCTCGAACAACAGGCCGTGTTGTTGCGTGGGGGTGAGCGCTCGCAGCTGGCCCGTGATTTCCTTGCCTTCGTGCGCAGTCCGGAAGGTGTGAGCATCATCGCGGCCGCCGGCTACGACACGCCGATGCCACGTTGATGTCGCTCGATCCTGCACCTATCTGGCTGACGCTGAAGCTCGCGAGCACTACGACGCTGATATTGATCACGCTGGGGACGCCGTTCGCGTGGTGGTTATCGCACACGCGCAGCCGGTTGCGTCCAACTGTGGAGGCGCTCGTCGTGCTGCCCATCGTATTACCGCCGACGGTTCTGGGCTTCTACCTGCTGCTCGTGCTGAGTCCGAATGGTCCGCTCGCGGGATTGCTACGCGCGTTGGATCTGCGGCTCGTCTTCAGTTTCAGCGGCCTAGTGATCGGCTCTGTCATTTTCTCATTGCCGTTCGCCGTGTTTCCGCTGCGAAATGCGTTCGAGCGCATTCCATCGGGACAGCTGGAGGCAGCCGCCACGCTGGGAGCGAAGCCGATCGACCGCTTCTTCACGGTTGCCGTGCCGTTGAGCGCTCCGGCCTTTGCGGTCGCTGCGGTACTGGTATTCGCCCACACGATCGGCGAATTCGGTGTCGTGCTCATGCTGGGTGGAAACATACCGGGACAGACACAAGTGCTGTCGATCGCCATCTACAACGAAGTCGAACAGCTGCACTACGCGCAGGCGCATTGGTTGGCGGGTGGACTCGTTCTGATTTCGTTCCTGGCGCTGTTGCTCCTTCAGCGCGCCGCGCGCAGGACACAACCGACGTGACGAGTATCCGAGGTGAGCTGCAATTGCAGCGTCAATCATTTGCGCTCGATGCACGGTTCGATCTGCGTGCTCAGGGCACGACAGCACTGTGCGGTCCTTCCGGCGCAGGCAAGAGCACGCTGCTGCGTTGTATTGCCGGCCTGGAGCCGACTGTGCAGGGACTGCTCTTCGTCGACGCAGACGGTTGGCTCGATTCATCGCAATCGCTGCGACGAGCCGCGCATGAGCTGCCCATCGGCTTCGTGACGCAGGAGCCTAATCTGTTTGCGCATCTGAACGTACGCGACAACTTGCGTTACGGGCGTCGACGCACGGATGCGACGCAGCCCAGCGAAGCCGAAGTCATCGACAGCCTCGGGCTGCGTGAATTGCTGGCGCGGCGGACGCATGAGCTATCCGGCGGAGAACGTCAGCGTGTGGCGATCGGTCGCGCATTGATGCGAGCGCCGCGTGTGTTGCTGCTCGATGAACCGGTCTCGGCACTCGATGTGGCGAGCCGGCACGAGGTGCTGACCTATCTCACGCGAGTGCTGCACCAATTCGATGTGCGTACGCTGTACGTTACGCATGATCTGCGCGAGGCCGCTCGCATCGCCGCCGACATGATGTGGCTGGAAGAGGGTCGAGTCACTGCTTATGGCCCAGCGGCGGAAGTGCTCACCGACTTGAAGCTGCCCTTTGCAGATCTCGATGAAGCTGCCGGTGTGTTGACGGTGCATATCGAAGCACATGACGAGCAGGCGGCACTCACTCGCGCTCGCGGCGGCGGGACCGTGTTGTGGTTACCGCGACTCGATCTTCCGGTGGGCGCGCAGGCGCAGATCCAGATCGCCGCGCGCGATGTCAGCCTTGCGCTCTCCAAACCGCAGGACATCAGCATCCTCAATGTGTTGCAAGCCCGCATCGCCGATCTCATGCCCGCACGCCACTTGGAAGGACAGGAGCTGGTGCGCCTGGCAGTGGGAGACGAGTGGTTGCTCGCGCGTGTCACGCGACGCTCGGCCGAGCTGCTGCAGCTGCGGCCAGGAATGGAAGTGTGGGCGATGGTGAAGGTAGTCGCGCTGGTGCAGTGAGCGTTACTGCTGCGCCCATTGCCATGCGGCCCAAACCAGGAGGCTGCTCGCGGTCAATATCGATCCCGCAAAAATCCACGCGCGTCTTCGTGTGCGTGCCGCCAGCGAAGGGCGCTCACGCAGGTGCCATGCGTCAGCTTCCTGGGTTTCCAAACGAAACTTCCGCACGTACATCTGCGGTGCACGCGTAGAGCTGAGAGACAGGTTTGGGCTCGCTGGAACCATGGCGATCACCACTTCTCGGACAGTGATGGGACGCTAATCGGTCGCGGGTTACAAGTCAGTCGAATTTCGAGAGGAGGCGCCTGCCTGTGGATTACAGGCAG
This sequence comes from Steroidobacteraceae bacterium, assembly GCA_040513115.1. Lineage (GTDB taxonomy): Bacteria > Pseudomonadota > Gammaproteobacteria > Steroidobacterales > Steroidobacteraceae > DATELY01. Next base: position 17,514 of record JBEVDW010000621.1, read on the forward strand.
TGTCCGCGGTACAACCACAGGCATGACGAACTCATCCTTGATCGCCCGGATAGCGCGCGCCTTGGGCGCTGCCGATGCGCTCGAGGCACTCGAATCCAGACTGTCGCCCACCGATTTGCAGTCGCTCCTTCTGCACGTGTTCGCACGACGCACTGCACAGCGCGGCGAGGCCGAGCTCTTCGGACAGTATGAGCGCAGCGCAATGGTTCGCCCCGGCGCTGTGGGTGCGCGCGAGCTGCTCCAGTTGGAGCAGGCCGCGTACGATTCAGCGCCGCAATTCGAAGCGATCGAGTTATCGCCAGTGGCGCCACTGGGTCTGAACACGGTGCTCGGTCAGATTCATCAGAACAATTGCCTGGCCACGGTTCGTGGTGTGGAAGTGCTGGCTGATCCAACGACCGTGGCGGCGCTCGAGTGCGCGCGACGACGTCGCGCAGGGCAGCGCGATGACATTCGCTTGTGCTCGCGCGCTCGAATGTTGCGCTTGCAACCACTCGCGATACCCGAGTTCTCGCCGCACTTCGGGTTGTTCTCGTGGGTCACGGCGGGACGCGATCGCGGCGACTATCGCTTCGAGCTCGACAGTGTTCTCGAGCACCTCGATTGCCACCTGGATCTGCTGCGACGGGTCGCGGCGCTGGGTTATCAGGTTGGCGAGATCGCAGTCAAAGTGAGTCATACGCAGCGGGATGAGCGGCGGCTTGCACAGGTACAACAAGACGTGTTCGCGCCGTTGGTCGAACGCTATCCCGCCGTAGCCTTCGCGCTCGACCGCGAACGCGAGCAGGCGCGCAATTACTACTCGGGTCTGTGCCTGCACATCAACGTGAAGACCGCGTCGGGCTGGTTCAATCTGTCCGATGGGGGACTTGCCACGTGGACGCAGCGGTTGCTCTCGAATTGCAAAGAGCGATTAATGGTGAGCGCGATGGGAATCGAATTGATCCCCAAGGTCCTCAAGCGCGCCGCCGCACCTCGTCCGAGCGAATGATCTGCCCCAAACGCGCGACCGCTCGATCCATCTGCGAGGTCCAAGGATGACCGTAGTTCAAGCGGAGACAATGAGCGAACGCCTTGCGTGCCGAGAACATCGGCCCGGGAGCGATGCTGATGTCGGCTTGCAGTGCGAGTCGATGGACCTGCAGCGCATCGATCGTCGGTGCGAGCTCCAGCCATAGGAAGTAGCCGCCATCGGGAATGGCGATCCGGCAGTCGCTGGGGAAGTGACGGCGAATCGATTTCAGCGCCTCGCCTTGCTGACTTTGAAGCGCGTGCCGCAGCTTGGCCAGGTGCGCGTCGTAGCCTTCCTGCCGCAGCATGAGCGCGATGCCATTCTGAATCGGCATGCTGGTGGCCAACGTGCTCATGACTTTGCGCCGTTGCACCGCTTGGGCGAAGCGACCGGCTGCGACCCAACCGAGCCGATAACCCGGCGCGAGAGATTTCGAGAATGAGCCGCAGTTGAGCACGAGGCCCTTGGCATCGAAGGCCTTCGCAGGCTTGGGACGCTCGCTGCCGAAATAGAGCTCGGCATACACATCGTCCTCGATCAATGGAATGTCATGGTTCGCAAGGAGCTGCACGAGCTCGCGCTTCTTGGCGGCAGGCAGCGTCGCGCCCAAAGGATTCTGGAAGGTCGTCATGAACCAGCACGCGCGGATCGAATGCCGTCCGATAGCCTGTTCCAAGGCAGCCATGTCCACGCCTTCGCGCGGATGCGTGGGAATCTCCAGCGCCTTCATGCCATTGGCTTCGATCGCCTGCAAGCAGGCGTAGAACGCGGGCGCTTCGATCGCGATGGTGTCCCCAGCACGTGCGACAGCCAGCAACGACAAGTTCAACGCTTCGAGCGCACCTGCCGTGATGACGATTTCGTCCGTCGGAACCCGCGTGCCGAACTGGAGATAACGGCGTGCGATCTGGCGTCGCAGCTCTGCGCTGCCGGGCGGCAGGCTTTCGACCGTGCTCCAGGGATCCAAATGGCGTGCGCTGCTGCCCAGATGCCGGGCCAGCTTGGCCCACGGAAACAGCAGGGGACTCGGAAACGCCGACCCGAGCGGTACCACTTCGCGATCGCGCACGGCTGCGAGAATCTGAAAGACGAGCTCACTCACTTCGACATGAGTGGTGCGGGAGGAGGGGCGCGATCGTTGCGGCTCACGCAGCGGCTGTTGCCACTTCTCACTGACGTAGTAACCCGAGCGCTGGCGGGTTTCGATCAGGCCCGCGGTTTCCAGCACTTGATACGCCCGCATGGCCGTGGCGGGACTGATGTCGCGCTCGCGCACGAGCTGACGGATGCTTGGCACCCGATCGCCGGGACGCAGCGTGCCTTGAGTGATGAGCCCGCTCAGCTCATCGGCGAGCGCACGATATAATTTCATGCCGCCATTCTAGCGGCTGAACACTAATGCCCGACCGCGTGCGGCGACAGCAGGCCGAGGTACCAACCAATCATCAGGAACGCGAACAACGCGACCGACAGGCCGATGCGTACGGTGAGCGCCTGCACCATGCGTTTGGAGTCGGTGGGTCCGCTGCTCATCGTGAACAGCGCATGGCCGAGGCTGGCGACGATGCCGAGTAACGTGATGATGATGAGGGCTTTCATGGGGATGCCGATTGCTGCGTCTCGCCGCCCGCTTGCTTGGCGCGCTCCTCCGCCTGTTCCTTGCGGATCGTGTGGATCAGCATGCCGAAGCACGCGCCGATCATCAGGATCAACGCGATCATCAGGAACGCGAGGCTCCCAGCCAGTCGGAAGGCTTCGTACACACCGCCTACGAGACCGATCGGCGTCGTGATGAGCAGCAGTGGTTTGGCGATTCGCATCGTGGTGGTCGAGAGGGTTGATGGATCGGGTGCAAGGATAAGGGCGGACTGTGATGCATAACAGATGCAGATGGGGGTGGAAAAAAGCGGAGCAGATGGGCGGTCGGGGGCGCTCTTTTCTGTGGGGACGGACGCGACGCAATCAACCATTTCAGCCCGACTTCCGCATCTCCTGCACCCGCTCCTTCACCGACCCCTTGAACTCCTCACGCTCCTTCGCATCCACCATCCCATCGTGGTTCTTGTCCGCGCGCTCGAACACGGGCACCGCGCCATCCACGAACTCCTTCTGAGTGACTTTTCCGTTCTGATCGAGATCCAGCTTCGCGTTGGCCTTCTCGACAGCGGCCCGCACCTTGGGTCGCGCAGAGGCAAGCGGCGGCATGTCGCTCTCATCGATGTATCCATCGTGATTGCGATCGCGCTTGGCGAAGGTTTCCGTGCGAGCCGACTTGAACTCATCCAGCGAGAGGAGCCCATCGCCGTCGGCATCGGCGTGTTTGAACATCGCCGCGGGGCGGTCAGGAACTTGAGCGAGCGCAAGAGTGGCGGCTAGAGAGCCCAGGATGGCTGCAGCAAGCGATTTGAACATGGGTGCTCCACGACAGTGTCGGCTCGGTGCGGAATACAACGCACTCATCGAGCGGCGGTTGACGCGCTACTTCGATTCAACCGCCGCCGGCGCGCCGCTATCTTCTGAGTGCGTCGTCAGCGCCCGCGCCTTCGGCGCCAGCCAGCGTTCGAAATCGTCGACCAATGTGAATGCCGCGGGCACGATCACGAGTGTCAACAGCGTGGATGTGATCAGGCCACCGATCACGGCTACGGCCATGGGTCCGCGGAACGAAGCGTCGCCATGAAAGCCGGCGGCGACGGGAATCATGCCGGCCACCATCGCGACGGTTGTCATGACGATCGGCCGCGCACGCTTGTGACACGCTTCGAGAATTGCCGTCAGCCGATCTTTGCCGGCACGCATCTCCACGATGGCGAAGTCCACGAGCAGGATCGAGTTCTTCGCGACGATGCCCATCAGCATCAGGAAGCCGATGATCGCCGGCAACGAGAGCGGATGGCCTGTGAGGAGCAGGGCGAGGGCGGCGCCGCCGATCGATAATGGGAGGGCCGACAGGATGGTGATTGGCTGGAACACGCGTGCGAACAAGAGCACCAGCACGGCAAACACCATCAACACACCCGTGCCCATCGCGATACCGAAGTTCGCGAACAGTTCCTTCATGAGCTCCACATCGCCGATGTCGACACGGCGGACACCCGGTGGCAGATTCTTCATGAGCGGTAGCGCTTCGATCGACTTCATCGCCGTACCGAGCTGGATGCCGTTCAAGTCGGCTTCGATGGCTATGCGCCGGCTTTGGTTGTAGCGACGCAAGCGCGTGGGTCCCTGCCCGAAGTAGATGTCAGCGACTGCTTTCAGCGGCACGGCCGCGCCTGACTGTGTCGGTACGGGCAGGTTCTCGAGCGTGGTCAGATCCGTGCGTGCGTTCTCGACCAGGCTGACGCGAATCGGTACTTGCCGGTCCGTGAGCGAGAACTTCGCTGCGTTTTGCGGCAGATCTCCGAGCGTGGCGATACGGACGGTCTGACTGATGCTCATGACCGTGACGCCGAGCTCTGCAGCCAGATCGAGGCGCGGCTTGATCACGATCTCCGGCCGTTGCAGGTCGCCGTTGATGCGCGGCTCACGTAACCCGGGAACTGTCTGCATCTGATCGACGAGCTGATGCGCTGTGCGCTCGACGAGCGCCGAGTCATCGCCCGTGAGAAAGATCGTGATATCACGGCCCATGCCGCTCGCGTTGCTCTGGAAGTTGATGCGCGCATCTGGAATCTGCCTGAGCTCGCGCAGTACCCGTTGCTCCCAGTCGCGCTGCGTGATGTCGCGTGCTTCACGCGGCACGAGCGAGACGTACAACGTGGCGCTGCGCACTTCTCCTGTTTCGTCCGCGCCCGCGAATTCGACCACGTCGGTGACTTCCGGCTGTCGCGCGATGATCTGGTAAGCATTGGCGGACACAGCGGCGGTCTTCTCCAGTCGCACGCCCGGCGGCAACTCGATGCGCAGGGCCGAGCTTGCGAGATCGGGGGCTGGGATGAATGACGTTGGAACCTTGGATAGCGCAAAGAGAGACAGCGCGAAAAACACCACACCACCCAACAGCGTGGCCCGGCGATGTGCCACGCACCAGCGCAACACGTGCAGGTAGTTCGACATGATCGGCCCGTCGCCTTTGTGCGGGATGGACTCGGCTTTGAGCGTGTATGCAGCGATCACGGGCGTGATCAAGCGTGCCACCAGCAATGAAATGAACACCGCGATGGAGACGGTCAAACCGAACTGAATGAAGAACTGGCCCGTGACACCGCCCATGAAGCTCACGGGCAAGAACACGGCAATGATGGTTGCGGACGTCGCCACGACTGCGAGTCCGATCTCATCCGCTGCATCGAGCGCTGCACGAAACCCGCTCTTGCCCATCCGCATGTGGCGCACGATGTTCTCGATCTCGACGATGGCGTCGTCCACGAGCACACCGGCGACGAGCGACAGTCCCAGCAGGCTGATCTGATTCAAAGTAAATCCGAGCCATTGCATGAATGCGAAGGTCGGAATCGCCGAGAGAGGAATCGCCAGCGCCGCAATGCCCGTCGAGCGCCAATCGCGCAGGAAAAGCCATACGACGATCACGGCGAGTATCGAGCCTTCGATGAAGGCACCCAGCGCCGAGGAATACATGCTCTTCGTGTAGTCGACTGTCGTGAACACCTGCTTGATGTTCACGCCGGGAAATTCCTTGCCGAGCTTCGCCAGCTCCTTCTGCACGTTCTCGAGCACGGTGACGTCCGAGGAACCCTTGGCTTTGAACACGCCAAACGTCGTTGCGGGTCGGCCGTTCAGGCGCGAGATGCTGCGCAGCTCGGCGATGCCGTCGTGCACTTCGGCAATGTCGCCCAAGCGGGCGATGCGACCGCCGGGCAATGAGATCTGGGTCGCAGCCAGTTGCGTTGCCGATTGCGCCGCGCCCAACACGCGAATCGATTGCTCCCCGCCACCGACCTGCGCGCGCCCGCCAGGTGCATCCAGGTTCAATTGGCGTAGTTGTCGATTCACTTCCACGGCGGTAAGGCCGAGCGCCTGCATGCGTGCGGGATCCAGCTCGACTCGGATCTCCCGATCCACGCCACCGCCGCGGTCCACTTGTGCCACGCCCGAGAGGCCGAGCAGTCGCTTGGTCACGGAGTTGTCGACGAACCAGCTCAGTTCTTCCGGTGTCATCGCCGTCGTGCTGACGGCGAAGTAGGCGATTGCGCCGCCTTCCACGTCGACACGCTGAACGAGGGGTTCATCGATGCCGTCCGGTAACTCGCTGCGCACTTTCGCAACGGCGTCACGCACATCGTTCACAGCGCGATCGATCGGTGTGCCGATCTGGAACTCGATGTTCAGGATGGCCTGGCCTTCCATGGCGACTGACGTCAGGCTTTTGACATTGCCGACGCTCGCGATCGCTCCTTCTACTTTTTGAATGATCTGACTCTCTATCTCGGGTGGTGCTGCGCCGGGCTGCGAGATGTGCACCGTGACGAGCGGATACGCGATGTCAGGCGATAAGTTGATCGGCAAGCGAATGAACGCAGCGATGCCGCTGAATAGCAGCACGACAAACAAGACGAGCGGGGCGACCGGGTGGCGGATGGCCCACGCGGAGATGTTCTTCATGAGCTATCCCCGCTCCGTGACCATGACTTTTTCGCCTTCGCGTAGAAAACTGGCGGCCGTGCTGACGACGCGCTCGTCGCCCGCCAGTCCTTCGGCGATCACGATGCCCTCGGGGATTGCTTCCGCTACGCGCACGTTCCGACGTTCCACTGCATTCGAGCGATTGACGATGAGTACGTAAGTGCTCTTCGCATCGGACAGGACGGCCGTTTGCGGCAGCACCGGACGCCGGGTGGAGTTGATCGTGACGCGGCCGCGTGCAAACGCGCCGGGTCGCAGCATCGGATGCGGCTGGAGGGCAATGCGCACTTCACCGAGTCGAGTTTGCGGATCGATGACGGCGCCCAACAATCTGATCTTGCCTTCGAAGGACTGCGCCACGCCGGCCAGCTGCACGACGGCGGGTTGCCCGACGACGAGCCGCGGCAGATCCTGCTCGGCGACCTGGCCGCGCATCTCGATCTCGCCGCCTTGTGCGAGACGAAACAGTGCTTCTCCTGCCGCAGCGGTCTGGCCGACCTCGGCATTGCGTGTGAGCACGGTGCCATCTGCCGGCGCACGAATCTCCGTGCGTTGCAACCGCGCTTGAGCTTCTGCCAACTGGGCTGCAGCGACTTTCACTTTGGCTTCGTCGCCGAGTGCTCCGGCCGCCAATCGCTCCGTTTGCGACTTCGAGAACGCGCCCGAATGGCCAGCCTGTACCGCGCGCTTGTACTCGGCTTGCGACCACGTGAGCTGCGCGCGCGCGTCCTCGAGAGCAGCTTGCAGGCTGTTGACCTGCGCCAGCACGACGGACTGATCGAGCTTTGTCAGGAGTTGACCCTGTTCGACGCGATCACCCGCTTCGACGAACACGCCCGTGATGCGTCCGCCTTCGCCTTCAGGGCCGATGCGCATTTCATAGCGGGCCGCGATGCTGCCCGTGAATGCGACGGCGGAGGTGACGGGCCGCAGACCGGGCACGAGCACGGATACGCGTAGCGTGTCCTGCATGCTGTCGCTGGCGACGGCGGGCGACGAGGAACGCCCGAGCCATACGATCACACCCAGCACGAGCAAGACCGCGATGCTTGCGGCGGACCACAACATGCGTCGCTGCGTTGCAGCCGTCATGACGCAACTCCCTGTTCGGCGACCGGATTCGAGTTCGACGCGAGCGGACATTGAAAGTGCCGCCGCATCGGCTGATGACATTGCAGGTTCATTGGGATGTCCGCTGGAAACGAGCGGATCAACGAAGTGAGTGCGTGCCCGCGCCAGCACTCGCGTGACGCGGATACTGCTAGCCCACCTTCGTGATCGCAAGCTTAGATGCGGGTAGAGACGCGAAAGGTTGCAGCGGTTGCGGTCTTGCTACGGGAGTGTTGTACACAAGTCGAGACGTAAGTCGCGCGAGGGAGCGGGAGATCGGCCAACTTGCATACAACGACCCGACTAACCCGCGTTCCCCACCAGCGATCCCACGACGGTCGTAAGCACCATGGCCAATGCACCCCAGAAGGTCACTCGTGCCGCTGCACGTGCTGGAGGGGAGCCGCCCGCGCGTGCAGCCAGCGCACCCAAGATGGCGAGGAAGACCAGCCCCGTCAGCGCGACGATGACCGTTACGCTCTCCGCAGGTGACAACAGGGCAGTGACTACGGGCAAGGCTGCACCTGTGCCGAAAGCCGTCGCGGAAGAGAGCGCTGCTTGAACCGGTTGCGCCTTGAGCGCTTCGGAGATTCCCAACTCGTCGCGCGCATGTGCTCCCAACGCATCGTGCGCCATGAGCTGTTCGGCTACCTGCCTTGCAAGCTGGGCTTCGACTCCACGCTGCGCATAGATCGCTGCGAGCTCTTTGCGCTCTGCCTCGACATCGGTCGCAAGTTCCCGCCTTTCCCGTTCCAGATCCGCATTCTCCGTGTCGGCTTGCGAGCTCACCGATACGTACTCGCCCGCGGCCATAGACATCGCTCCCGCTACGAGACCTGCAATGCCAGCCGTAACGACAGCGCCACGTGTGGCGCCGGCCGCGGCCACACCCATGATGAGGCTCGCTGTCGAGACGATGCCGTCGTTGGCGCCCAAGACGGCCGCACGCAGCCAGCCGGTGCGATCGGTGCGATGGCGTTCGCGATGTCGAGGGGGCATATGGAAACTCCTGCGAGGCACCCTGGAGCTTACCAGCAGACGAGACGGTCTCTGTGCGACACTGCGGCGAAAGAACTCGCACAACCGCCATGGCTGCCAAACCGCTCTATCGGTCGCTGTACTTTCAAGTGGTGATCGCCATTCTCCTGGGGATCGCGCTCGGCCATTTCTATCCGGAGTTGGGTGCGCAGATGAAGCCGTTGGGAGACGGCTTCATCCGGCTCATCAAGATGATCATCGCGCCGGTGATCTTCTGCACGGTCGTCACCGGGATTGCCGGCATGGAGGACATGAAGTCGGTCGGTCGAACAGGAATCTATGCACTGGCGTACTTCGAGGTCGTGAGCACGCTCGCACTCGTGATCGGGTTGATCGTCGTGAATGTATTGAAACCCGGTGGTGGGATGAACGTCGACGTCGCGACACTCGATCCCGGCGCTGTTGCTGCATATGCCGCCGCAGCCAAGGAGCAAACGGTTGTCGATCACATTCTCAATATCATTCCCACGACCGTGATCGATGCCTTTGCCCGCGGCGAAATCCTGCAGGTGCTGCTGTTCTCGTTGCTGTTCGGATTCGCTTTGCATGCACTGGGCACGCGCGGACAGCCCGTGTTCGATTTCATCGAGCGCCTGTCGCAGGTGCTGTTCGGGATAGTAGGCATCATCATGCGCGTGGCGCCGATCGGTGCGTTCGGTGCGATGGCGTTCACGATTGGCAAATATGGCGTCGACACACTGGCTTCGCTCGCGAAGCTGATGATGTGCTTCTACTCCACGTGTTTGCTGTTCGTGTTCTTGGTACTGGGAATGATCGCGAAGCTACATGGGTTCGGCATCTGGTCGTTCATCAAGTACATCCGCGAAGAGCTGCTCATCGTGTTGGGGACGTCGTCGTCGGAGTCCGTTCTGCCGCGGATGATCAAACGCATGGAGTCATTAGGATGCAGCCGGCCTGTGGTCGGCCTGGTGATTCCAACGGGCTACTCCTTCAACCTCGATGGCACGTCGATCTATCTCACGATGGCAGCCGTATTCATCGCGCAGGCCACTAACACCCCGATGAGCTTGATGGACCAGCTCACCTTACTCGGTGTGTTGCTGCTCACATCGAAAGGTGCCGCTGGAGTGACGGGGAGTGGATTCATCGTCCTGGCGGCGACGTTGTCTGCCGTAGGCACGTTGCCGGTGACGGCGCTCGCGCTGATCCTCGGGATAGACCGGTTCATGTCCGAGGCACGAGCTCTCACGAACCTCGTCGGTAACGGCGTCGCGACCGTGGTGATCTCGCGCTGGGTCGGGGCGCTCGACCGCAACCGCCTGCAGACAGAGCTGCGGAACGATGCTGTGCTGCCTGCGACTCAGGCAGAAAGTTAAGAGTGCTGCACTCCTGCAATCCACCCATCGCGCAGCCATTGTTGTAAGAGGGCTGCTGCCCGGACTGGCGCGTCGACGCCGTGAATTTCGGATAAGACATCGCAAACCGCCGCGAACGACTGTCCTGCACCGACAACAGCGATCGCTTGAGCTTCGTCCGCGGGCAATGAGCGGAAGAATGTTGCGAGCTCGGAGCGCCACACCGCCCAGTCTCTTGGCATGACGAGTCGCCATCGAGTGGGGCGCGCGGTGTGTTGGGTGGCGAATCGCCACCACTGCACGGCGTTACTGGATATGGATAGCCGCTGCAAAGACGGAGATAGATGGAAGCGCAGTTGCGCCCACTCGCCCGGATCGATGGCCGCCAACTGGGCGGCAGTCAACGACTCGGAGTCAGCGGCATCGAATGCCGCAGCAAGGCCCCACTCCCAGCGGGCGAGGTCGCTGAGCACGATTGCCTTGCGGCCCGTGAGTTCAGAAGCGATGAACGAATCCATCTCGCGGCCGAAATAGCGAATGGAAAAGTGTCGCGGCGGAACGCGCCTCACGAAGGCGCCCGTGAGCTGACGAAACTTCACATCGCCAAGCACGCCATGCAGTGCCGGATAGGTGACGTTCAAGGCTTCGACGAGCCGTTCATGAAATGCGTGCTCGTACACCTGTAGACGCGAGGGGACGTCGAAATGGGCTGTCCCCCGCACCAGATGTTCTGCGGCTCGATCGCCGCGAAGAACGGTTGCTTGAACGGCTTGTTGCAGTTCGGTGAGACGCATCAAGCCGCTTCCGCTTGATTGGCGCCGGTGCAGGCTCGCGCAATATCGAGCTCCGCGATCAGCTCGAAGAGCGGTGGGATCTTGTCATCGCGCTCGATCATGGTGGCCACGTCGCCAAAACGCAGTCGCGCCGCTTTATAGAGATCCCACACCGCGGTTGCGATCGGCGCGTCATGGGTATCGATCAGATGCGTGCCAAGGTTCTGATGTCCTGCGAGGTGTAGCTGGCGTACGCGCTCTTTGGGTACGCCCGCGAGAAACTCGGACGGGTCGAAGCCGTGATTCACGCTGCTGACATAGATGTTGTTGATGTCGAGCAGAAGGTCGCAGTCTGCCTCGGCGGTGAGTGCGGTGAGAAAGTCCCACTCCGACAACGTCGAATCGGTGTAGTCGAGATAGCTGGACACGTTCTCGAGCAAGATGCGCTGGCCCAGGAAATCCTGTACGTGCCGGACGCGCGCGGCCACGTGCTGCAACGCCTCCTCGGTGTACGGTAAGGGCATGAGATCGTGCAGGTTGAGTCCATCCACGCCGGTCCAGCAAAGATGATCGGAAATCCACCGGGGTTGGACGTGATTGGCTAGCTGTTTGAGTTGGCGCAGGTAATCGAGGTTGAGCCGATCGGTGCTGCCGATCGATAGCGATACGCCGTGCATGGCGAGCGGAAAGCGCTCGCGTATTCGGTCGAGGTAGTAGAGAGGCTTGCCGCCGGGTACGAGATAGTTTTCGGTGATGACTTCGAACCAATCCACACGTGGCCGCTCGTTCAGCACGGCCTCGTAGTGCTCGGCGCGCAATCCCAAACCAAAACCCAATGACGGCATGCCGTGCTCCGAATGGGTGGGTCTTCGTGCGACCCGCCCCGCGAGCGTCGCTCAGCTCTTCTGCGATTTTGCCTTGGCCGCTTCACATTCTGCTTTTGTCATTTCCTTGAAGCCCTGGCCTTTGCATGCGTTCTGACCCTTGCATCCATTGTGCGCGGTCTGGCAAGCCGACTGACCTTTGCAAGCATTCACGCCCATGCATTGCACCTTGGCTTCTTCAGCACTTGCTCCGCTGATTGCGAAGCTGTTGAACAACAATGCGGCGGCAGTAGCAACGGCGGCACCCGACGCTTTTCCCATTTTCTTCATGTCTGCTCTCCTGAAAGGAATCACGATCAATGTAACCGATGCACTTACGGTACGCATGATCGAGTGGATTCACAGCAGAGCTCGCAATATTCGCGCTTTCGGATGCGCGTTGCGAATACGCAGCGTCAGGTTGGTCCACGCTGTTCTCGCACCGTACTACTCGCGATCATGCGAGTGATCGCCAAATTGAGCAGCGCTTTGCCGATGTAAAGGCGCTGCGCTTCCGGGAGGTGTTGCAAGGAGTCGCGAATACGCGCTTCGACGAAATGCAGTTGAGCAATCTCCACATCGTCTCTTCCGTCGAGAATGACGCGGGTGAAGCAGGTGGGCTGGAGTATGGGCCGCATGACTTCCTCGCGTGGCGTGGCCACGTGTTGCGAGGGACGGCTGGCGATGACGTGCTCGGCTGAGTCGAGCAACTGGCTGGCTGATCCCGGGCGATCAATTCACTTCGTCAGAATCAGTTTGTTGTTCTGCGTGATCCGCAAGAGATACAGGTGTCCAGAGTGCTCGATGACCAGCTGTCGGCCCGTTCCGAACAATTCGCGCGAGCGAATGGGGCTGGATGAGGTGCCGCTCTTCTGAGCTCGCGTGGTTGACGCGCCGGCGGCTGGTTTCTCGGTTCTGGACAGGTCGGGGTTCATGTGTCCAGATGATAATGATTCGCATTACAGTTGCAAGCCCAACGAATACGTTGCCAAGCTGAGGGGGCCCGGCGGAGGGAGGGGTGCGTCTAAGTGATTGAATTGGCGCGGCCGGAGGGATTCGAACCCCCGACCACCTGGTTCGAAGCCAGGTACTCTATCCAACTGAGCTACGGCCGCGCGGCTGTGTTTCCCGGCATTTCCTTGTTTCTAGACCACCTGCTCCGGGGGTTGCGTCTAACCCCTGTCTAACGGGGTTGCCGGGGAGAATGCGGGGACGTCGCCAGTATAGCCGCGATGGCGCTGCTTCTTCATGAGCGTTCCAACGGACTGCAGCCAAGCGCGGTGCTGACTACAAGGGGATCGCTGTCATTAAGTGAAAAGCAACTGTCGTGTATTGCGAAGCAACCTTGGGCTCGGTAGGGGGAGACTTGGCTGTACTGTTGTTGGGCAAAAAAGGCGCAATCAGCCAAAAGGTGTTCAACAAAGCTCGGAAGGGGCGCCTCTAGGCAGCGCGTTTTCTGACCCGGAGAGGGTGATTTCGGATCTGGCGGAGCCGTACGCCAAGGCTGTCATTGAAGACGCCGTCTGAGGCGTTTGCGCTGGCTGAGAAAGTTGACGATCGATATGGGTAAATTGATTCCGCGGCTGCTAATTGTCGCGTTTGCATCAGTGGCCGCCTCGTGTGCGTCATCGCAAACACAACGAGTCCGTCCGAATGAAGCGACAGCCAAACCGTTGCGTGTCTCTCGCGAGCTATTGAGCATTTACGAGCAGAGATACTCGAAGT
>JBEVDW010000622.1:0-7525 GCA_040513115.1 Steroidobacteraceae bacterium
TCGGCCTGTTCGACGCCATTCTCATCAAGGAGAACCACATTGCAGCGGCGGGCTCCATCGGTGCGGCCGTGGCAGCCGCACGGCGCATCGATGCGGGTGTCATGGTGGAAGTCGAAGTGGAAAACATGGCGGAGCTTGATGAAGCCCTGCAGGCGGGCGCGGATCGCATCCTGCTCGATAACTTCTCGCTCGAGGATATGCGTATCGCCGTCAGCCGTACGCGCGCGTCGGCTCTCCCCCAAACCGAGTTGGAGGCGTCGGGCAATATGACGCTGGAGACTGTGCGCACCGTGGCCGAAACGGGCGTGGACTTCATCTCCGTGGGTGGGCTTACGAAGCATCTGCAAGCAATCGATCTGTCGATGCGTTTCGAAGCGGACGGCGGTTAACGCCCCCGCCACTGACGCTCCCCCGCTGCGCGGAGGAAGGAGCCAGAATTCGCATCCGCACTCACCTCCCCCTCCTGCGCGAAGCGGGACAGAGTTGGGGGAGGCAAACCCTGCCAGTCGTGCCAGTGCATGCATCAATGCGCTAGAGTAACTGCCGCTCGGATCTCCGGGCCCCCGCGATCCCTACCCAGTCGGCTGATAAACCGTGAACCACTAGCGTGGCGAGCCCCCCTCTTTTTCGGTCTGTGCTGCACACGTCCGCGCTCGTAGCGTTACTGCTCTGGGGTGGTCTGGAAGCAGCGCACGCGGAAAGTGCACACCCCGCCGCCGCGTTGATCGAGCAGGCCACGGCGGAGATGCGCACCGACCCGGAGGCCACGCTGCGCGACGCCCAGGCAGCCCTGGCCCTGCTCGCCCGAGCGCCGAATACGGACCTGGAAGTGCGAGCCCGCCTGCTGCTATGTGACTACTACGCCGAGAACGATCGCACGCTCGCCGAGCAACACATCGCACGAGCGGAGGCGCTGCTGGTGGCCGTGAAACGGCATGGCTTGCGCGCGGGTGTCCTGCAATGCCAAGGCGAGATCCACGAGACCACGGGCGACAACACGCGTGCGCGCGCGCTGTTCGAGGAAGGCGTGCGGGTCGCAACAGCGACGCAGGACGAGGAGATGCTGGCGGGTGTGTTGTTCTCGCGCGGCTACCTCTACGGCGTCATGGGTCAGTTCGCGTCAGGGCTCGGCGATCTGCGGCGCTCGGAAGCGCTCTTCGAAAAGCTCGGCATGCCGCAACACGCGCTCACAGCGCTCAACGGCATCGCCATCCTCTACAACCGACTCGGCGACTACTCTCAAGCGCGTGAAATCTATCAGCGCGCATTGAAGATTCAACGCGAGTCCGGACTGAAACGCGAACAAGCCGTCACACTGCACAATCTCGGGCGAGTGCACGAATATCTCTCGGACTGGAAGGAAGCTCGCGCGAATTTCACCGAGTCGCTGCAGATCAGCCGCGCTCTGAGCTACGCACGCGGCGAAGCACATGCGCTACGTGGGCTGGCCGCCGTCGCGAATGCCACCGGAAAGCCCGAGGCGGCGCTCGAGATCCTCGATCGCGCGCGGCAGGCGCAGCGCCAAACGCCGGATGCGCGACTCGACGCGCAGATCGACCTGGCGCGTGGCATTGCCCTGCACCAGCTCGGTCGCCTGGAGGATAGTGCCGCAACGCTGCAGAAAGCGCGCATCGTGTTCGAGCAAGCCGATGCTATGCGCGAGCTCGAACAAGTCCACGCCGAGTTGGCCGAGGTGTACGCGGCGCAAAAGAGCTGGCGCGAGGCATACGACCATCAACGCGCCGCCAAAACCACGTCCGACATGCTGCTCCGTAACCAGCTCGATCAGCGCTTCGCCACGCTGAAAGTCGAATTCGATACGGCCTCGAAGGAAAAGCAGAACCTGCTATTGAAGCGCGAGAACGAAGCAAAGGAAGCCGCGCTCGCGCACGAGCGCACCGCGCGCAGTCTTCAGGCCGCGGTGATCGCATTGAGCGGTATCTTGCTCATCCTGCTCACGGGGCTTGCGGTACATCAGCGGCGCACGTCCCTGCGCATGAAGACATTGGCGATGACGGATGAACTCACCGGCGTGCCCAACCGGCGCGCCGTGTTGATGCAGTTGGATCCGCTGTTGCGGCATGCACCGTTCACGCCGTGCTCGATGCTGATCGTGGACATCGATCATTTCAAAAGCATCAATGACCACCACGGCCATCCTGCGGGCGATGAGGCGCTGAAACACGTCACGACCGCCCTGCGCACGTGCCTCAGAGATGGCGCCTTCATGGGTCGCCTTGGCGGTGAGGAATTCATCATCGTTTTGCCGAGCATCGCAGCCGATGATGCTGCAACGGCCGCCGAAACGTTCCGCGAAGCCGTGACCGCGATCGATACGACGGGTTGGCTCGATGGACGACGCATCACGGTGAGCATCGGCGTGACCACCTCGCTCTCGGCCCAGGACTCGGCGAGCACCCTGCTGCATCGGGCCGACACCGCGCTTTACGTGGCCAAGCGCTCCGGCCGCAATTGCGTGCGCATCGATCTGACGTCCGCGACACCGAGCTCGATCGCGGCCTCTACGCTGGACGAACAGCTTGCAGCGAGTGGTTAGCTGCCTCTCTCAATCATTCACCAACCGCGCGCTATCCACACGAAAGCGCACCTGAGCCAACTGCTGCTGCGACAGCGCGCCCACGCCAGCATCGCCTGCCACGCGTTGATTGGGATTGAGCACCTGATGAATGCGCACGGGCGAGCCTTCGCTCACCACGCGTCCGAAGTTGTCGAGCAACACCGGCGTCACCTGGATGTCCGAGAGCGCCAACGGCGCGCGATTCTCGACGATCAACACCAAGCGCCCGTCCGGCGCCAGCTGCCCCGCAGTCGCCACATAGTTGCCGGGATTGCGCGGCAGATCTACGCGCAGCAGCTCCGCTGCAGCCAGCTCCGCGTACTTGGAGTTCGACCCCGCCGCAGCTCGGTAGTACTGCAGGGCCTCATCGGTATTGCCGCGATCCTTGGAAATCGTTCCAAGGTAGTAAGCCGCGGGGGCCGTCGGCAGCAGGTCCATGCTTTTTTTCAACCAGTTTTCGGCCTGACTCTTGTCGCCGGTTTGCAGCTCGGCTACGCCCGCGCCCAGATAGGAGCCGAAGTAGTCGGGGTTCAGATCGATGGCTTTCTGATAGTGCGGCAAGGCTGCGTCCGCATGCTTTTCGGCCAGCTCCAGATCGCCGAGCAGCTGGTGGAAACGCCCTTCGTTAGGAGCGATGGCGAGCGCTTCGCGCGTCAGGGCCTTCGCTTGGGGGAAATCCTTCTTTTGGGCTGCAGCGACTGCCTGATCGGCCTTGTCATAGGCCGGCTTCAGCTTCAGCACCGGAGCCACCTGTTTCGCAAACCGTTCCTGACCGACCTCACCACCCGCACCCAACTCAGTCGCGGTCGCACGATTCTTCTCGACTCGTTCCGCAGAGGGCGGATGCGAAGCGAACAACCCGGCGATCCAGCTCTGCTTCTTTTCGTTCTCCGACAGGCGCACGAACGTTTCCTGCAGACTGACGGCAGCCATGGGGTCATAGCCGGCCAGCTTCATGTACTTCATGCCGTAGTGGTCGGCTTCGAGCTCCTGCTCGCGGCCATATTTCGTCTGCACCAGCTGGGCGCCCAAACCCGCGCCCTGGAGCACCAGCCCGGCAACGTTCTGATCGACCCCGCCCACGGCCGCGCCGACTTGCGCCAGTGCCACGCCAGCCTGCATCAGCGTGCCGCGCTCCTGGGCCTTGGCACCGTGACGCGCGGCGGCGTGGACAATTTCGTGCGAAAGCACCGCCGCGAGCTCCGCTTCGCTGTGCAACTCCGTCAGTAGCCCGCGATTCACCGCGATCTTGCCGCCCGGCAGCGCCCAGGCGTTGGGCACTGAGTTGTCCAGCACCACGAATTCATAGGGCAGCTGGCGATCCGCGTGCGCGGCCAGCTTCTGTCCAACTTCGTTCACATAGCGGGTGAGCTCGGGAAGGGTGTCGAAGTCGCCACCTTCGCTCTGTTGGGTGGGTGAGTAGTACTGCTCCCCCATCTTCACTTCCTGCGCTTCGGAGATGAACTGAAGCTCCTTCTTGCCAGTCACCGGATTGACCCCGCAGCCGACCAGCAACGCGGCGCTGCACAGGCAGAAGAGCAGATGACGCACGGTAGTCGCCTCGATTAGGGAAGAAGATGAGCTTGAAACGTGGCACCACTGTAGCTGTTCCTCACATCGCCCTCGGCATCTTCCGCGCCGCGGCAGCCGGCACCGCTCGCAGTGCGGCAGGAAGGACATGAGACGCTCCCTGAACTACCGAAACGTGGCGATCACGCACTCAATCCGCCGTGATGGTGTCCGGCACAGTCGCGTCCCCTGGAGTGAGGCATGGGGCGCGTCTTCGATTTCAAACGAGGGTATCAAGCCGCAGCGACCTGCCGCCGATACAGCCCGTGCCGAATTCCGGCTTTTGTTCAACCACCATTCAACTGACGTCAATGCGCTTCAAACGTCGTATCTGGCTGCTTCCGATCATGACCGCGGTGATCGTCGGCGCCGGCATCCTGATCAACTCCCGCATCACTGCACAGACCTCTGCCGCGCTCGCGAAGGTGGAGAAAACCCAGTATCCCTTGGTCGAGCACATGCGCACGGTCCAGGCCGAGCTCACGCGCGTTCAGGAGCTATTGCAGCGAGCCGTTGCCGAAGGGGACCAGGGCGCGCTGCAAACGGCGGGTGACGCGGCCAACAGACTTACTGGCGCGCTCGACGAGATCAGCAAGCTCGACAACGTGACCGCACAGATCCCGGAACTGCGGACAGCCTTCGATCAGTATTTCACGGCCGCGACGCGCGCCACGCGCATCCTGCTGACCCTCGAGACCGGCGATTCAGGCGGCGCTATCGCTGACATGCAAAGCAAGTCCCAGACGCTGCAAGCGCTGGTGACCTCGACCAACGAGAACGCCGTCACCGAGTTCCGTTCGCTGCTGGATGCGGGCGCGAGCAACGTGGAACGCAGCTTGAATGTCTCGATGCTCAGCGGCTTGTTGATGATGCTGACTCTCGGCATCGGCTCGTTTGTGCTGATCAAGCAGGTCTTCAAGCAGCTCGGCGGCGAGCCCGAAGGCGCTGCTGACATCGTGACTCGCATTGCCGGCGGCGATTTCACGACCCGGATTCACTTGCAGCATGGCGATCGCAGCAGCCTGCTCTTCGGTATCGAGCAGCTCCGGGTCCGCCTCGGTACGTTGATTCGCGACGTCACTCATTCCTCCTCGGCCGTCGATCGAGCTTCCGTGGAAATCGACAGCTCGGTGGAAAGCCTCAACGCACGTACCCAGCAACAGGCGGCCAGCCTCGAAGAAGCGGCTGCCAGCATGGAGCAACTGAACTCGACCGTGCGCCGCAACGCCGACAACGCCATGACCGCAAATCAGCAGGCCACACGTGCACGCGAACAGGCGCAGATCGGTGGCGAGGTCGTCAATCGCGCGATCACGGCGATGACGCAGATCAACGCCGCCAGCAAGCAGATTGCAGACATCATCGGCGTGATCGACGAAATCGCCTTCCAAACCAATCTGCTGGCCTTGAACGCAGCGGTGGAAGCAGCGCGCGCGGGTGAGCAGGGCCGCGGCTTTGCGGTGGTCGCAAGCGAAGTGCGCAACCTCGCTCAGCGCAGCGCCTCGGCTGCTCGCGAGATCAAGACACTGATTCAGAACAGCACGGCACGGGTGCAGGACGGGACGACGTTGGTGGATGAATCCGGCCGTCACCTGAACGACATCGTGTCGTCGGTGAAGAAGGTAGCGGAAATCATCAGCGAGATGTCCGCCGCCAGCACCGAGCAGGCCAAGGGTCTCGAGCAGGTCACGGCAACCATCCATCAGCTCGATCAAGTCACGCAGGGCAACTCGGCAATGGCCGACGAGACTGCCTCCGTTGCTGCATCGATGACTCAGCAGGCGAAGCAGCTGCTCGAGTTCGTATCCGTCTTCAAGATCGAAGGCGGCACGCACGTCCACGATGGGCACGCACCGCAGTTTGTGACCGCTCATCAGCACGTCGATCACACCGAGGTCGAGCCTCAGTCGCGCGCCGCGTAACCGCAGCTGCCGCGTAGACGCAGTGCCCCGTAGACTCCCTCGCGGAAGTTACGGGGCGTTGTGCGTATGAGGCCAAGACAACTGCTTTCTGGACTGCTTTCCTCGATCGCTGTGCTCTGCACGGCGTGTACCCCACTCGCACCGAAGCATGCCCGTCCGGCTCGCTCGACCTTGAGCTGCGCCCGATCGGTACTCACCAGCAAGCTGCCTGAATCCATTCCGGACGATACGGCGCACTGCCTCGCGGCCGGCTTCATTGCGCGCTATTGCAGCGTGAGCGAGGCATACATCGCGGGCTTGGGAAAGGAACTGGAAGACACCGTCGGCCACGGCGATGCCGAGTGGCGTGACTGGCAAGCGGACCGGCGTGGCATTGCGTGTGCGAAACACGCGTCGGACGACGACGCGTTGTATTCGTGCTGCGGGTGGAAAGCGTCGAACTGAGGCGCGGGAGCGCTATCCCCTCTTCTCCGACTCCCGTTTCGCATCATCGATACCCATGCGCATCACCCGCTGCGGAATCGCGATGCCGTAGCCCTGCGCGTAATCGATACCGAGGCTACGCAGCATTTCGATGATCTCGGGATTCTCGGCAAACTCCGCGATCGTCTGCTTTCCGGTGAGATGTCCGATTTCGTTGATCGAGCGAACCATCTCGCGATCGATCGGATCGTGCAGGATCTCGCGCACGAAGCTGCCGTCGATCTTGAGGAAATCGACCGGGAAATGCTTCAAATAGCCGAACGAAGACAGACCGGTGCCGAAATCATCGAGCGCGAACTTGCAGCCGAGCTCTTTCAATGCATGAATGAATCGATTGGCCTGCGAGAAACTGGCGATGGCGGCGGTTTCGGTAATCTCGAAGCAGATCTTCGAGGCATCGATGCCGCTGCGATGGAATTGATCGATCACGTAGGGCAGGAACTTGTCGTCGCCCAGGCTCTGGCCTGACAGGTTGATGGAGCACAAACCCAGCTTCTCGCGCTCGTCAGCTTCTGACACGAGCCAACGCAACGCGTGCTCGATCATCCAGCGATCGATATTCGGTGTGAGGCCATAACGCTCGGCCGCGCTGATGAATTGATCCGGCGCGACGATCTTGCCGGTCTCATCGCGCATGCGCAGCAGCAGCTCGTAGTGCAAGCCCTGACGCGGCTGCTGCAACGGCTCGATCACCTGGCGGAAGATTTCGAAACGTCCATCTTCCAGCGCGTTGTTGATGCGCGCGGCCCATTGCATCTCGCGACGGCGACGCATCAAGTCGATGTCGTTTTCCTGGAAGCTGTAGATGCGATTGCGCCCAGCCTCCTTGGCGGCGGCACACGCGCTGTCGGCTGCCGATAGGATCGCAGCAACATCTTCGTTCTCAGGCGAGACCGGTACGATGCCGATACTGGCACCGAGGCGGAAGCTGCGCTCTTCCCACACGAAGCGATAATTCCGAATCGCCTCGCGC
>JBEVDW010000623.1:0-4109 GCA_040513115.1 Steroidobacteraceae bacterium
GTGCATACGAGTTGGTGTTGTAGCCGTTGAAGCCACTGTCGCGCTGCTTGACCTTGTCGTCGGCATAGTTGGCGCCGACGATCCAGTGCGCTCGCTCGCCGATGACACCGGCCAGACGCAGCTCCTGGCTGAAGGAGCGAATATCGCCTGCGCTGATGTACTCGAGGTTCTGCACCGTGAGACCGTCGGCATCGACGGTGCTGGTCTGGTCATATTCCGAATAGGCGCTGATGGCCGTCAGCACCAGGTCATTGGGCAACGAATAGTCCACGCGCAACGCGCCTTGGTAGAAATCGTTGTCGCGTCCATAGCTGTCGTCTGGTCCCCAATCCGCGGCACGTGAATCGCGCGGCGACAACGGGTAGGCCACGATGTCGGGAATCAAGCCGATGCGGCTGGGTGCGAGCGGCGTGACCGCAATGTGCTGTGCCGCCTGGTTGTCCGACTGGTCGCGATAGCCACTCAGCGTCAGCTGCGCCTGCAAGACATCCGTCGGTGTCCACTCCAATAGCGCACGACCCGAGAGCTTGTCTTTGTCGCCCAACTTGCGGCCCGTCGTATAGCTCTTCTGCCAGCCGTCGCTCTGCTCGCTCTTCACCGCGATGCGACCACGGACGCTGTCGCTGAAAGGGCCACTGACGAAGCCTTCCAGATTCGCTTCGTTGAAGCGGCCATATTCGGCATTCACGCCGGCTTCGAGCTGGTTCGTCGGTTTTGCGGCGATGTAGCTGATCGCGCCGCCCGTGGAGTTCTGTCCGAACAGCGTGCCTTGTGGTCCTTTGAGAATCTCGACGCGCTCGAGATCGAGCGCCGCACCGGCCGTGACGATCGGAAATGCGAGCGGCACTTCATCCACATATACGCTGACGTTGGGCTTCGCACCCAGGCTGCTCTCATTGAAGCCAATGCCGCGGATGGAATAGAGCGATCTGCGCCATCGTCAACGCAGACTCGCTCAGTAACTCTTCAGCACGTTCGCGGCGCACTTCATCGACGATCTCTTCGAACGCGATATCCGCCTCTGCCAGGCGACGCTGCAGCGTGCGCTGGTGAAGGTACATGTGCTGGGCGACGACGTTGAGCGTGCAGCGCCGCTCCGGCAACAGGCGGCGCACCAGATACGCAACCTGCTTCTGAATGTCCATCGGATGGCTGGTCATGCTGTGCTTGACGTATTCCGCGATCACGCCGCGCAAGTGCGAGTCCGCATTGTTCAGCGGCCGATCCAGATCGGATGGCCGCACGACGAGCGCGTTCAGCGACTGACCGAAACGCACGGAGCATTTGAAGAAGCGTCGATACTCCGCCTGCGGCAGCGGCGCCGCATGCCGCATCAACACTGCCAACGGAACGAAATGCCCGCCACTCAAGGTTTGCATGTGCCGCAGGTAGAGCCCCATCGCCAGCTCGATGGTCTGACGGCGGTGAATGACGCCGTCGAGATCGATGTCGTACGTCAGCAGGACACGGTTGGCACTGACGCGGTCGATCTCCGACAACACGGCCGGGCTGTAGAAGCTGATGTGCTCGATCATCGCGGCGATGGCGTCGCCCACCGATGCCGAGTTCAAGCCGATGATGCCGACAGGACCGAGGATGCGCAGGTCCTGCTCGCAGGCCATGCGCAGGCCGAAGTCCGGGCAGTCGAGCACACGCGCGCTCGATTCCAGCAGGCGGATGACCGCTTTGAACGAGATAGGTGCATCCTGCCGCTCGAGACCGGCGGGATCGATGTTCGCTCGCCGCAGCAATGTGCTTGCATCGCCACCGAGCTTGGCCACGAGCTGGCGATAGCCGGTCAGAACGGAAGAGCGAATCAGATCGGACATGTGCACACCGCGAGCGTTGCAGTGCGGTTCGGGATGATCCTTGCGCACTTCATCAGTGAATCCAGGGTTCCAGCCGGAGGATACTGGCGCCGCACAACCCGCGCATCCGCGGAGCATACGGATGAGAACTTGGCGCTGATGCGGCGTAAAGCTATAGTCGGTCGCCTTCGACGACCCGTCCTTCCTGCACTATCGAACCGTGAATGATTTTCGCGACTACTGAAGAACAGACGCTGCTGGGCGAGAGCGTGCAACGCCTGCTTGCCGAAGCGAACGAATTCGAAGTGCGGCGCCGCCGCTTGCGCGCGCAGCCGCCCGATCGACTGGCGTTGTGGCCGCAGCTCGCAGAGCTCGGGATCATCGGTGCAGCCTTCGATGAAGCTCACGGCGGCTTTGCCGGCGATCCGCGGACGGTCGCCGTCATCATGGCTCAGTTGGGCGTCTCGCTTGCAGTGGAGCCTTATCTCGCCACCGCGGTGATCGCTGGCCGCATCCTGCAACGTTGCACTACTGCCGCAATGACGGAGCTCGCGGAAGCCGTGCTTGCCGGCTCGGAGATCTGCGTTCTCGCGCACGATGCCGGAAGTAATCCTTTCGCAGCGCCAAGCGTGTCGGCCACGGTGACTGGCGAGCAGACGACACTATCGGGATCGTTGCGCTGCGTACGCCATGCAGATGTCGCCACGAGCTTTCTCGTCTCGGCGCGGGCGAGCAAAGGCATCGCCCTCTATCGCGTGCCGCGAGACTACAAAGGCCTCACGATCGAACCGTTCCGCTTGCTCGATGGCGCCGGCGCCGGCGCGCTCACGCTCAGCGAAGTGCGCTTGCCTGCGACATCACAGCTCACCTTCGAGAGCGATGCGCACACCGTTCTCGACGAGGCATTGGACTGGGGCTTGCTGGGTCTGGCCGCGGAGACCGCCGGTATCGTCGATGCGCTCAACAAGGCCACCTTCGCGTATCTCGGCACGCGCAAACAATTCGGCGTCACGCTCAGCACCTTCCAGGCACTGCAACATCGCGCTGCCGACATGTACATCGCCGCCGAAGAGATCTTCGCCATCGTCGACTCCGCCGTTGAAGCGTTCGATGCGCCGTCGACTCAAGCACGATCTGCGGCGGTGTCAGCAGCGAAGGTCGTCGCTGACACGGGCGGCAGACGCGTCGGGCACGACTCCGTACAGATGCACGGCGGCATGGGCGTCAGCGACGAATTGAACGTCAGCCATTACGCTCGCCGCCTCGCCACGATCCGTGCCGAGCTGGGCAGCGCCGATCAGCATCGATTTCGGTTTGGGAGTTTGCGATGAGCGCGGCGGCCGACGATCTGGCGTTCGTATCCGAATCCGAGGAAGCACGGCAGTGGCGCGCTGAGGTGCGCAGCTTCGTGCGCACACACTTGCCGGCGGATCTGGCGCGCAAAGTCGAGCTGGGTCTGAAGATCGAGAAAGCCGACTACGTGCGTTGGCAGAAAATCCTGTATCAGCACGGTTGGTTCGCCGGCGCCTGGCCCAAGGAGTACGGCGGCCAAGGCTGGAGCCTGTTGAAGCAGCTCGTCTTCACGCAAGAGTCGGGCGTATGCAATGCACCGATGATCATTCCGTATGGCGTGAACATGGTCGGCCCGGTCATCTACACCTACGGCACCGAAGAGCAGAAGCGCGAGCATCTGCCTGGCATCCTGTCGAGCGACGTGTGGTGGTGCCAGGGGTACTCAGAGCCTGGAGCGGGCTCTGATCTCGCCTCGTTGAAGACGTTTGCCGAACGCGACGGCGACCACTACGTCATCAACGGCACGAAGATGTGGACCACCGAAGCGCATTGGGCGGACAAGATGCACTGCCTCGTGCGCACGGATCGTTCGGGCAAGCCGCAGCAAGGCATCACATTCCTGCTGATCGACATGAAGACACCCGGTCTCACGGTGCAACCTATCGTGACGATCGATGGCATGCATCACACCAACCAGACCTTCTTCGACAACGTGCGCGTGCCCGTGGCCAATCGCGTCGGTGAAGAGGGTTTCGGCTGGACCATCGCGAAGTTCCTGCTCGGCAACGAGCGCACGTCGATTGCGGATACCGGACCGAAGATACGGCTGTTGCGTCATATACGCACGATGCACTCGGCCTTCCTGGCCGATCGGAGCATGAGCGATGTCTTGAAGACGACGACGACGGCGAAGCTGGCGGATCTGGAGATTCAACTGATGACGTTGTGCCGCATGGAAGCGCGCTACGTCGATGCGTGGTCCAAAGGCAAACCGGTCGGCGCGGAAGC
>JBEVDW010000624.1:0-3514 GCA_040513115.1 Steroidobacteraceae bacterium
GGGCGAACTCCCAATCGAGAATGGCGGCGACTTGATCGTTGTCGTCGATCAGTACGTTGCTCAGACTGAAATCACCGTGCACCAGCAGCCGCGGTCCGGTGGACGCAGCGCGTGCATGATGTCGAAGACGCGCGAAGGCGATTTCCATCGTCGGCACGCTGATGCGCAGCGCCGACCAATCCGCATAGGCTTTATCGATGTCCGCGATGACCTGGTCGTACGCGCTCTGATCCTGACCGGACAGCGCGGTTGAGAACGACGTCAGTGGCACGGAGTGGATCTTCGCCAGTGCCGAAGCCATGTTCGCGCACAAGCGGGCATTCGGCGGCGGAAAGTTGAAGTGAGAACCCACTCCCCGTCCGTAGACCCGTGCCACGACCATGAACGGCTGACCCAGGACCTGACCGCTGCTCTCCAAGGCATACGGCTTTGGCACGCTGACACCACTCGCATGCAAGGCCTGGAGGATCGGGTATTCATCGAGCACGGTGGTGCCGAGATAACTATTGGCACGATCCATTCGGATGACGAGCGTTGTGGGTACGCTCGCATCGGCGGCCACATCGAGCAGAAACGTCGCCTTGGAAAAGCCGAGAGAGACGGTGTCGATCTTGGACACCCGCACCGGCGCCTTGAACACATCGCCGAGATAACGGCTCAGGCTGGTCGCATCCGGTAGTCCGCTCGGCTGGCTGCTCTGCGCTGCTGTCTCCGGCTGTTGCAGCTCCGATTGCAATGCGCGTGCGGCGCCCTCTGAATGCGTGCGCTCGATATCGACGATGCGTTGCCACGTGGACAGGGTGTTGCGACCGGGTTCGACGCTCGTCTGGTGAACCAGTCGCTCAACGGAGGTCCTCACCGATGCCAGGTTCTGGTCGGCAACGACATGGATCTCCCGCAACAACTGCCGGTACGCGCTGACCGCTGCGTCGTCGAGCTCGGCCTGCGTCTTCGACTGCGCAATCAAACCATTCAACACGCGCACGATCATCTCGACGCGCCGCTGCGCGCCCGCCTCGGCAACCGCCGGCTGCAATGACTCACACGCCGTACGCAGCGCAGTGAGGTAGTGAGTCATGCGCTCGCTCATGCCGTTACCTGCTTCGTGCCGGAGCCGATCTCCACCAGCGCACAGCCCTTCTCGCCCGTCTCCTCCAACACGCACGGGCAGAAGTTCTCCGTGATGTTGTAAGCACCGTGCGGCCCGGGCTTTTCCGCGATGAGCGGTACCTGAGCGTGTCGGCCCTGCACGTCGGCGACGATCGTGTACTTGCCGCCAAGCACATCAGCGAGGTCATAGCGCACGCGCTGCGGCAGCCCATCTGCGGATTGGCCTTCGTAAGTCACTTCGATGGCCCGCAGCACGCGCTCGCCCGCGTCGTCGCTGACATAGCCCTCGCGTGCCCACAAGCCAGGCCGGGAGAGCGTCTGCAACTTCTTCACCCCGAACGCTCGTGTGCCGAAGTGCAATGCCGACCACGTGTGACTGGCCACCGCGCCGTCCGTCCGCATGCACCAGCTGTGATCGCGATAACCCCAGCCCGAGATGCGCAGCTCGCCGCTCTCGCGTGTCTTGACGGTGCCGCTGATGTTCATCGCCTGCTGCTGATGGTTGTACGGCAGGTTCATGCCGAGCGTCATGACCTCTTGAAAGGAGGGCAACTCGGGCGCTGCATAGCGGCAGGCCCCGAAGTCGAAAGTGGGTCGCGCCTTCGTGAAGGTCAGATCGAAGGAAAAATCCGTCGTTGCAAGCGTGAGGTTGAAGCGCGCATGCGGCTCCAGGAATTTGAGGGCAATCGTGCCATCGCCCACGGCACGCGTCATCGCGAACTCGGCTGGAAAGCGCGTCTCGTTGACGTACTTCTGCTGCTGGCCGCGCACGCTCAGGTGACACGAGAAGCGCGCGCGATCGTGTCCCGGCTCGAAATTCAGATGCACGATGCCGTGCACGTTCTGTTCGATGCCCATGATGATGAAGAAGTAATTCTCCTTCCAACGCAGCTGGGCAATCGGTGGCACCGGGTGCGGGTAATCATCGTGAATGGTGGTCATTGGCTTGGCCTGAGATCTGCGATAAGAGCTGCGCTGTAGCGTAACTCTTGGCACGGCAGCAGTCGTCAGCACCTTCATGTCAGCCTGCAGCAGGCTGCACCGGAAGGCTCACTCCTGCTACGGTGTGTACGGCAAATCCATGTGAGAGGAACTTGCGATGACTCAGCGCTCAGGCCCGCTCAGCGGAACGAGGATCGTCGAATTCGCCGGCATTGGGCCTGGGCCCTTTGTGACCATGATGCTGTCCGATCTCGGCGCCGAAGTGGTACGCATCGACAAGCAGGGCGGCGCGACCATCAATCCCATGGCCGGCACGCCGCACGAAGTGGACGCGCGCGGTAGACGCTCGATCGCGCTCGATCTGAAGCAACCCGCGGCGATCGGCGTTGCGCTCAAGCTGCTGGACGGCGCCGATGCTGTGCTCGAGGGCTTCAGGCCTGGCGTCATGGAGCGACTCGGACTGGGACCCGATGTGGCGTGTGCACGTAACAAGAAGCTGGTGTATGCGCGCATGACGGGCTGGGGGCAGACCGGACCGCTCGCGCAAGCCGCCGGGCATGACATCAACTACATCGCGATCTCCGGTGCCCTGCATGCGATCGGAGTGCGTGAGCGCCCTGCCATCCCGTTGAACTTCCTCGGTGACTACGGCGGCGCGCTTGTCATGGTGATCGGCCTCTTGGCTGCACTTTTCAACGCGCGTGTCACCGGCCAAGGACAAGTTGTCGATACGGCCATGTCCGATGCTGCGGTGTACTTGACGACCATCTTCCATGCGATGGGACAAGCAGGCTTCTGGCGCGAGAAGCGCGAATCCAACATGGCTGACGGCGGCATGCCTTACTACAACGTCTACCGCTGCGCGGACGATGAGTGGATTTCCATCGGCTCCATCGAGCCACAGTTCTACGCCGAGCTCATGCGACTCACCGGCCTCGACGGCGACGCCGAGTTCGCGCAGCAGATGGATGCTTCCGGGTGGCCGCACCTGAAGGCCCGGCTCACCGAGGTGTTCGCACAACGCACGCAGGCGGAATGGTGCGAGACCATGGAGATGACCGACGTCTGCTTCGCGCCGATCCTCACGATGAGCGAGGCGGCGCAGCATCCGCACAACGTCGAACGCCAGACGTTCGTCGAGATCGATGGCGTGGTCCAGCCCGCCCCGGCGCCGCGGTTCAGCCGCACCACACCGGAGATCGAGCGTCCGCCGGCCTATGCCGGAGCGCACACGCGCGACGTGCTGACCGACTGGGGTCTGACCGCAGAGCGCGTCGAGGAACTCCTCGCGTCCGGCGCCGTCCGACACGCCGAGTAGGCCCGTTCGTCGCCGGACGCCGGCGGCGCGCGGGGCCCGATCCGCCTGGCACACTGGCGGCACATGTCGACCATCGTGTGCTTCCACGCCCATCCCGACGACGAAGCGAGCAGCACGGGCGGCACGATCGCCCGCGCGGCGGCC
>JBEVDW010000625.1:0-3801 GCA_040513115.1 Steroidobacteraceae bacterium
TCGCGCGTTGCGGCACCTTCTCGCCGTTACGCACGACCGGCTCGAAGCGCCACTGCTTGATGGCGCGCACGGCAGCGTCTTCGAAGACATCGGCAGGGCTTGCGTTGCGAACCTGCACGTCCTCGACCGTGCCGGTCGGCGTCACAGTGAAGGCGACTTCCACCCAGCCCTCGATCTTCTTTCTGCGTGCCGATTCCGGGTATTCAGGCGACACCGTCTTCGTACGCTTGAGCGTGCCGGCGGAGATGAGGTTGGCAGACGCGGCCTGGTCAGCGAGCACGTTTGCCAACTGAGACTCCGCGTCCGTCAACGCGGCTTCGTTGTAGCGTGCCGCACCGACTTCACGCGACGCGGCGAGCAGGACCTTCGAACGCTCATATGCCTTGGCTGCCATCGCCTGCTTGCCGTTATCCAGCAAGCGCATCGAGAGCGCGCGCGCGAGCTCATCGATCGCGGGGCTCGACGCATCGGCAGCACGCAGCTGACCCAGGAGGTCACGAGCGCTGTCGCCCTTCGGATCGATCAGCTGACCTGCGCTGATGCGCTGACGGATGCCTGCGATCAAAGCGTCATTGTTCGCAGCAGCGGCTCCAGGCGCACCCGTCGCAGAACGACGTGCCGCCGCGGACTGCGTAGCTCCGGCCGGACGTGCCGTGCTCGCGCGTGCATCGGCCAGTTGTCGCTCGACCGTTGCAAGCGCACCGCCTGCCGTGCCCAACGAACGCGCTCCTGCGATCAGTGTCTGCGCCTCGTCCAAGCGCCCCGCTGAGACAGCGGCGCGTGCCGATTCGGCAATCCGCTGACCGAGTTCGCGGATCGCTTGAGCAACGTTGGGATCGGTCGGATCCAGTCGCCGTGCTTCGGCGAGTGCATCACGCGCACTCCCGCCCAGTGGCGTGACGAGCGCGTCCTGCTGCACCCGCTGACTCGCAGTCGTGAGTAACGTGCGAACCTTGCCACCGACTTCTTGCGCCTGCGTCAGCTTGATGCGCTCGCGCTCACGCGCGATCTGAGTATCCAGGAACGCCAGGCGGGGATGTTTTGGATCGATGTCGCGCGCCGTCTCGATGTTCTTGATCGCGTCTTCGAGTTTTTCTGCAAGCAGCGCGGCCTCGGCGCGCTCGAGGACTTTGTCGACCACGCTGCGAATGCCGGCGAGCGCCGCTTCGCTCTGCGGATCCACCGCCAAGGCGCTGCGGTACAGGTCAAGCGCGCTCTCGCCCGCAGGCTCCAGATAGCGGCCCGCGTCGAACGCTTCTTTTGCCAGGGCCAATTCGGCCTTGAGCGGATCCGGCTTTGCGCTCAACGCACTCGGCGCTTGCTGGGTCGCGGCCGTGCCCTGCACTGCCGGTGCGTCGGACTCGCCGGTCATACTGCTCACGGCGAACCAGATGCCGCCGATGACGACGATGAGCGCGCCGCCGAGCGCGAGATAGCCCTTCAAGTAACTCTTGCTTTCGCCACCGCTGCTCGCGCCCAGGCCCTTGCGCTGAGCCGAGTTCACGAGGTCGACGTGTTGTGCGACGGCCGCTTCCAGCGTGAGCTTGGTCTGTCCGTGAGAGAGCGGCGTCAACAGGAAACGGAAGATGCGGCCCGCGGCGGTCAATTGCATCAAGGACGCACTGTCCTCGCGCTTGCCGGCCACCACGACCACGAGGTCTGGAAAGTGCTGGGTGAGCTGCGCGACCATGCCAGCCACATCGTTCGTGCTGGCCGTGTCGGCTACGAGCACGCCGGGACGCAGCGAAGAGAGGGTTTCGGCGGCATGATCCAGATCGGGTGCTTTCGACACCGGCGTGCCGCGCGGCGCTGCCTTGCGCACGGTTTCCACCAGCTCGGCGCTGCGGCTCAATACGAGAATCGCCGGCTGACCCGGATTCGTCTCGGTCATCTGTTGTACGTTCTGCGTGTCGTCGATCTCCAGATCGACTTCCTCGTTGTTGTTCTGTGCGCCATCCGGACGAATGGAGTGGACGTTGCCCATAGACCCTTACCCTCGGGACTCAAAGTACGTGGATGAACCGTCAATGTAGCCGGGCGTAATGGTACTTATGGAATATCGATTGACTGAGAACTGCATCAGTCTTTTGCCCAAATTGGGCGTGAACTGTCGCCCAGAACCCGCACCCTTCGCTTACCTGACGACCTCATGCGACCGATTTTGACGGCGGCCCGGCGCCAATACGTGCGACCGTGTCACCGATTCGAGCAGCCTCCGCTTCAACCGGTGCTGCAGCGCCACACGCGAGTTCCAGTCATGAATCTTCGCCAGACTGCGAAGAGTTACGTGCTCGCCCTCCCAGCCTTCTGCCAGGACACCCACGGTGCTTGAACCTCCCATCGCTCGCATTCGCGAGCACGTCGTGAGCTCCGCCCATGGTTCGCGCCGCGATCCGTACTTTTGGCTGCGGGATGACACGCGCCAGAATCCCGACGTCCTCGCCTACCTCACTGCCGAGAACGCGTACTACGAAGCGACGATGCGACCGCATGCGCCGCTGCTCGAGAGCCTGTACGAGGAAATCGTTGCGCGCATTCGCGAGGACGACATGAGCGTTCCCGTGCGTTATCGAGGCTACTGGTACTGGACCGAACAGCGTCGTGGCAGTCAGTACCCGTGGTACTGGCGACGAGCAGATCGCTCAGGCAGCGAGCCAGAGCTGCTACTGGACTGCAACGCACGCGCTGCCGGGCATGACTTCTACCAGTTGGGTGGTTACGAGGTCAGTCCCGACAACCGCTTGCTCGCCTGTGTCGAAGACTTCGTCGGCCGCAGGCAGCTGCAACTGCGCATCAAGGATCTGCACAGCGGCGCATTCCTCGACGATGTGATCGACCACGTCGAGGGTAGCGTCGTGTGGACTGACGACTGTCGCAGCGTGCTCTACGTCGAACAGGATCCCGTCACGCTGCTAGGCAGGCGTGTGAAGCGTCACGCATTGGGCAGCGACCCCGCGAGTGACACAGTCATCTACGAAGAAAGCGACGAGAGCTTCGATCTGGCGGTGACGCGATCGAAGTCCGAGCGCTACCTGTTCATCCTGGCGGAAAGCACGGTGTCATCCGAATGGCGCTACGCATTGGCGAGCGATCCGCAGGTGCGGTTCGAGATGTTCCTGCCGCGTGTTCGCGATCACGAGTACGACATCGAGCATCTGGAAGACAGTTTCATCGTGCGCACCAACTGGCACGCACCGAACTTTCGCATCATGCGTGCAGCCATTGCTGCGCATGCCACGTGCGAGGGGTGGTCGGAGATCGTGGAGCACGATGCGAACGTCTTCATTCACGAAGTGGAAGTCTTTCGCACATTCCTCGCGTTGAGTGAGCGCTCCGACGGCTTGCGTCGCCTCCGCGTGCACATGGCAAACGGCGAGCGCTTTCTGATTGCCGCTACGGACCCGGCCTATACGACGGACATCGGCGCGAATCCCGAGCTCGATGCGGTTCAGCTGCGGTACGTGTACACATCACTCACGACACCGCTGAGCACGTACGACTACGACGTCGTGACACGACAGCAAACGTTGCTCAAACGCGAGGCCGTCCTGGGTGCATTCGATCCCGCGCGCTATCACAGCGAATTTCTGTGGGCGCAGAGCCGTGACGGCGCGCGCATTCCCATTTCGCTCGTGTATCGGCCGGATCGTGCGCAGCTCGGTACCGCGCCGCTGTACCTGTATGCGTACGGCGCCTACGGCGTCACGATCGATCCGGCGTTCAGCAGCACACGCCTGTCATTGCTGGATCGTGGCTACGTGTTCGCCATCGCACACGTGCGCGGCGGACAGGAGCTTGGTC
>JBEVDW010000626.1:0-18611 GCA_040513115.1 Steroidobacteraceae bacterium
CCAGGACCTGCGCGAGCAAGCCCAGCAGGGCGACGATGGAAAACGTGCGTACCCTGCAATCTCGCGCTCGGCTCCCGTGCCCTTCGAGCGTTCGCGTTCGCTACCGATGAGCAGGCCGATTCCGAGTGCGACGGCTGTGGCGAGAATGAGGGGATCGAAGCCGAATTTGTCCATCGCGTGATTTTCGTTGTGGACTCGACTCGCGATGATGCCCGACCTGCAGCGTCACTGCCGCAGCCTTCCGCCTGTACGGCTTTGAGGCAATGCTTGCGCCGCGCCGCACGGATCGCCTCACGTTGGGTTGGTACAAAGTACTGGCTTGCCACACCCGCGACGGTATTGCTCCTGACGGGACTCGAGGGGAAGCATT
This sequence comes from Steroidobacteraceae bacterium, assembly GCA_040513115.1. Taxonomy (GTDB): domain Bacteria; phylum Pseudomonadota; class Gammaproteobacteria; order Steroidobacterales; family Steroidobacteraceae; genus DATELY01. Next base: position 371 of record JBEVDW010000626.1, read on the forward strand.
CGGCACCATGCCTTGGCTTCAATACTCGCTGCGGCGGAGGTGAGGTATGTACAAGAAAATCCTTGTACCGGTGGACGGCAGTGCGACGGCAACGCGCGGTCTGGAAGAGGCCGTCAATCTCGCGCTGGAGTTGCAGGCAGAAATACGCATCGTGCACGTCGTGAACGAGTTGATCGTGGTCGGTGGCGAGCAGATGTATTACGACTTCCCGACAGTGATCGAGTCGCTGCGCGAGCAGGGCAAGCGCGTGCTGCAGGCAGCGGAGGCGTTCGCGCTCAGCCGCGGCGTCGAGGCGCAAATCGAGCTCGTCGAAGCCGTGGGTAACAAGGCCGCGGAGTCCATCGTGAAGTGCGCGGCAGCGTGGGCGGCTGATCTGATCGTCATGGGCACTCACGGGCGACGCGGATTGGGTCGCTGGGCGTTGGGCAGCGATGCCGAGAGCGTGCTGCGTTCCGCGAGCATGCCGGTGCTGTTAGTGCGAATGCCTGCCTGAAGCGGACGGCAACATAGGAAGGCGGGGCGCCCGAACCCCGGCAGCGCCACCGGTCGATGAGGTTCACTAGCCACGCCTGATCCTTGAATTCTGCCTGGGGGATGTCTCTGTTTCGCGCACCACGAGCATTCGCGGCATAGGACAAGTGTCGTACGCTAGGGGTCTGCTATCCCTCGTACAGACACATGGCATTGAAGACCTCCGTCCGACGCAAGTCCAAGGCGCTCCAGCCTGAGACGGCTGTAGCCGTCGAGAATCCCGTGAAGCGCGCTGCAGAGCAGATCGCGAAGCTCATCGAGTCTGAGGAATACGAGCTGGGCGAGCACCTGGACGAAGTGGAGCTCGAACGCGCGCTAGGTATCGATTCAGACACCGTCCGTGGAGCCCTCCGGATGCTCGCCAACGATGGGCTGGTGGAGTTGTTCGAGAACGGTGGCGCGCGCATTCCCCTGATGACCACGCAGCATCTGCTCGACATGCTGCTCGTGCAGGACGCTCTGAATCGCACGGCTCTGGAGCAGATGGTAGCGAGCCCGGAGTACTCGCTGTACATGGCCCAGCTGTTCGACCAGGCGCGCAGGATGCGCGAGCGCGCCGTGGCGAAGGACCATCGCGGCATTCTGCGGGCGATGATTCGCTATCACGAGCTGGTGTGCGAAGCCAGCGGCAACGAATATCTCGTGCGGATCACGCGGCGTCATTACCTGTATCCCTATGAGCGCCGTATCCGCGACGTTGCCAGCTTCGAGGAGCTGGAACGTTCGGTCGGACCGTACGAGAAGGGCACGCAGGCGCTGCTGCGGCGCGATGCTGCCCGCGCGTATCAATGCATGAGCATGAAGAACTACGACTTCATCTCTGCGTTGGCCCGGGAGAGTGCGTCTTCGACGGATGAAACCCAGAGCGTCGTGAAACACGTGCCTGCGGAGAAGAAGCCGGCGGATCGAAAGCGGAAGCCCGCCTAGCCTGCTGCAGCGCTCGACTCGAGCCGTTACAGCTTGTTGGCGATGATGCGCTCTGCCGCGCGGTGACCCCAGAGCACTGCAGATTCCATCGAGCCGGCGCCGAAGAGATCGCCCGCAATCTGCACGCGCGACTCAGGATGCAGGTCTTCAAGCAGTCCGCGCGTCCTGCGCCAGAAGCCGGGTGTCGCCAGATAACCCGCGATTGGCCATCGTGACACGGTCGCAAACTGGAAGCGTGCCGCGATTTCGGGAAACAGACGTTCGATGCGCGTGCGGGCCCACGCGATGATGGCTTCGTCCGTTTGCGGCAGAAAGCGTGGCGTTGCCATCCCGTCCGTGTAGAGCGTGATCAGGCTCTGTCCGGGAGGTGCGCGATCGGGTGCCTTGTTGTGTTGCAGGAATATCAACAGCGTCTCGGGATCTTCCACCGTGGGCACCTGCACGACGTACGCCCGAGAGCGAGTTGGCGCGGCATAGGCCAATGACACGGACACGAGTCGCAAGAAGCTCAGGTGTCGCGAGTAGTCTTCCGTCCGGTCGGCAAATGGTTGATGGATGGAGCGGGCGACATCGAACGTCGCTGCGATGACGCATGCGTCTGCGGACAGCGTGTTTACGGCTCCATCGCGGTCTGTGTAGGCAACTTCGACTCCGGTAGTCGTCTCAGCGACGCGCTGGACCTCTGCGCTGTAGTTCATCGGTAGGCGTGAGGCGAGTGCGTAAGGCAGCGTATCCAGCCCTCCACGGATATTGATCAATGGCACGGACCAGTTCACCAATGCACCGAGCACGCTCAGCCGCGAAGCGTGGGCGGCGCCGCTGCCGACGACGAGGCGCACGAGCGGATCCATCAGGTAGTTGGTCACTTCGCGTCCGAAGGTGCGCTCGGAGAATTGCTGGGCGGTCTCGTGATCGTCGTCGTGATGCGCCGACTCGGTCAGACGAAACGAATCCACGCCTTTGAGTTGTGCGCGAATCTTCATCACGCCGCCAATCAACTTCAGCTTGGCTAGCGCGCTGAGCGCGGGTGTGAACGGCAGCGTCGCCACTCGCGCCGTATCGATGTCGATCACGCGCCCGTCGCGAATCAAACCCACGACGGGACTCGAGGGCACGAAGCGATCGCCCAAGCCGACGGCCGTCGCGAGCGCTTGATACTCGCGGTAACCGCTGGTCATGGCATCGGGACCGGCATCGATCCTGAAGCCATCGCGGCGCAAGGTCAGCACGCGACCGCCGGGGCGATCCAGCTTCTCCAGCACCGTGACGCCGTAGCCGGCTTCTTGGAGCCGATACGCCGCGCTGAGGCCGGCCAGTCCGGCGCCTACGACGATGACCTTGCGTGATGTGTTCATTGGTATTGTCCAGTGGCACCGCGCGATCCAAGGCGCCCGCCTCTAGTGCGGTTATACTAACAGCAGGTCGCACGGCAATGCCCACATCAGGAGGTTGCATGAGCAGGCGGCTGATCAGTTCCGGTTCGACGTTCGAAGCACAGATCGGCTATTCGCGTGCCGTGGTGGCCGAGCCCTGGGTGTTCGTGTCGGGTACCACGGGCTTCGACTACGCGACGATGACGATCGCGGATGGCATCGTCGAGCAGACGGAGCAGTGTTGTCGGAACATCGAAGCGGCGTTGCGAGCGGCGGGTGCCTCGATGAGCGATATCGTGCGGGTGACGTACGTCGTGCCCAACGCCGTTGAGTTCGAACAGTGCTGGCCGGTGCTGCGCCAGTACTTCGGTCAATGCCGGCCGGCGGCGATGATGATCTCGGCGGGTTTGGCCGATTCCCGCATGAAGATCGAGATCGAAGTGACGGCGTTGAAGAGCCGCTGAGGTTCAATACGCTGCGCCTGAATGTCCTTCAGGAGCCGGCCGCGAAGAGCGGCAGCTCGTAGCAGATCACATCCTGTGGTGAGCCCGGTGCTGCCCAATAGACGGCCATCGGTGCGCGAGCGGATCAGGTAAGCGGTATCGATACACGTGGCAGCCTTCAAGAGCGCAATCAGGGCCGATGCGCGTGACCCGCCCCTTCATGGGCAGCGACGGAGCGTTCGATGCGGCGATCAGGGACGAGCCACAGAACAGCAGCTGCGACATACAGTGCCTGTGCGATCCAGGGTCGCCACCAGGTCGACACGATGCCTGCACTGTAGATGACGGGCGATAGCTTGCCTTTCCAGTCGGTGCCGATCGCGTGCTTCAGCGGCGAGTGTGCGCCCTGCGTCGAGATGATGGTCTGCTGCAGGATCCAATACGCGATCGCTGCTGCGAGCAGCACGACGCCGTAGACCGCCGACGGTAATGCGGCGAAGTGGTTCTCACCCATCCAGCCCGTCGTGAACGGAAACAGCGAGAGCCAGAACAACAGATGCAAGTTCGCCCACAACACGCCGCCGGAAACGGTCGTGATGGTGTGCAGCATGTGATGGTGATTGTTCCAATAGATGCCCACGTACACGAAGCTCAGGACATAGCTCAAGAACACCGGCCACAGCGGCGCCAGCGTTTCCATCGAGGCGCCATGCGGCACCTTCATCTCCAGCACCATGATCGTGATGATGATGGCGATGACGCCATCGCTGAATGCTTCCAGTCGATTCTTGCCCACGTCGAGTGTTCCAGCGGTGCCAGCAGTTCTTGTCGAGCGGACGCACAACGATGCGACTCATCGTGCGTCGTGTAGCGGCTAGAGACTACACGACCTCGCCGCGGACCGCGGTGAGCACTTGCGTGCGCCCATGCAGACGCAACGATCAAACAGACAGTCTTCTGGGCGAAGCCGCCAGCTTGCCGACCACTGTGTGCCACTGCTTGACCCGCCAGTGCTTCACGAGCCCCGCGCGCACGTAGGGATCGGATTGAGCAAAGCGGAGGGCGCTGTCCGGCGTCGACGATCGGAACAACAGGAATGCCTGCTCGGTAGGTTCTTCGAGAGCCCCACCCAATTCGAGATCGCCCGCATCGGCCGCCTGCCAAGCGTACGCCAGGTGTTCATCGCGGAACTGGGCGCGCTTCGCGACGAAATCGGGGACGACGTCATAGATCAGCAGAAAGTGCATGGCGTTACCTCTGAGAGAACGCGGGCCTGACTAGGGACGTGCTGAATTCCGCGTATCGCCGTGATCGTCCGCGGGGCTGTAAGGCAAGTAGTCTTGCAGCAACCGGCGTACCGTTGCGAACGTCTCGCGCAGCGCGGCGTCGATGTCCGTGTGCGCGAAGCGGTCGGCACGGCCGCTATGCACGGCGATCTGCCGGCCAGGGATCGCGAGGTCGATGTTCACCTGGAACGACGTGCTGGCGCGACGCTTGCCCGCGAGCACCTCGACGGTGACATGACATTCGTGGATCTCGCAGCACTGCTCCAGGTGTGCCACGTGTTCGTGGATACGCGCTTCCATTGCAGCCGAGGGATCGATGTGGCGATAAGTAATGCGCATGGGTGTCTGCACGAGCGGCTCCTCAAGTCACGAATCCATTCTGCGACGTGTGCCGGAACTGGGTATGCGGGGGATGCCTCGCTTTCCTGGGAGTGCTGCCCCCAACCGTACATGAGAGATTCACGCTGCCATGTCCGGAATTGTTGCTGGTGGCATGACACAAGCACAACTGCTCGAACTTCGGGCCGCAGTCTCACGGCCGGGTCGCCGTCTCACCTCCGACACCGGCGAGGCCTCCAGCTCTCAGGCACGGCCTGATTGGAGGCTGATCTTGCCCGTTACGTCGGGTTCGTAGAGAGCCAGGGCGATTCTGGCTTTACGGTCCAGTGGAATCGACTTAGAATCCGCGCCCTGCTTCGGGGCGGAACCCCTTGAAGCAAGGCGGGAATGCCTCATCTGAAGCGTTACGCAGAGGATGTCGAGGCTCGAGCAGGTTCAAGATACTGCCCCCGCTACCAAGCTTTTCGGACGAAAGGCCCCTTGTCAGGGGCTTTTTGGTTTCTGAGCGCCTCGATCGGCGCCCCCGAAAAGCACGCGAATAATGGGCCTCGTGGCCCATTTTTTGTTTCTGGGTCCGTGATTTGGGCACACGTGCCCAACGCGCGGTCGAATTCGGTGGGTCAGGAGCGTGCAGTGGTCCGAGATCAGTTGGAAGAACTGCTGGCCCCGCTGGTGCACGACCTGGGCTATCGGCTGTGGGAGCTGGAGTACGCCCCCAGACCCAACGGGGCACTGTTACGGCTCTATATAGATGTGCCGGAAGGTGCTGCCGCCGGGGCGCCGTCGGATGCCGCCGCCGATCAGGGCATCAGTCTGGAAGATTGCGAGCGAGTCAGCCGCGCCGTGAGCGAACGGCTGGATGCCGACGACCCGATCCAGGGGCATTACACGTTGGAAGTGTCCTCCCCCGGATTGGATCGCGTACTGCGCACGCGCGAGCACTTCGCTCGCTTCGTCGGTGAGCAAGTGCGGGTGGAGATGAAGCACCTGGTGGACGGCCGCCGTCGCTTCCTCGGCCGGCTGCGCGAGGTGGGCGAGCGCGAAGTTACGTTGGACGTGGATGGCGCGCCGGTGAGCTTGAGCTTGGCAGGGATACACAAGGCGCGGGTCGCGCCATGGGCGATTTGAGGTGCCGGACCGATTCGGCAGCGCGGGAGTAACTGGAATGAACAAAGAGATCTTGATGGTTGTCGATGCGGTCTCGAACGAGAAGGGCGTCGACAAGGAGATCATTTTCGAAGCGCTGGAAGCGGCGCTCGCTTCCGCCACTCGTAAGCGTCACGGCGACGGCATCGACGTGCGCGTCGCCATCAATCGCAAAACCGGCGACTACGACACGTTCCGCCGCTGGAAGGTGTTTGCGGACGATTCCACCGAGCTGGAATTTCCGGACCGCGAGCTGCGCCTGGAAGACGCGGCAGACATCTCCAAGGACGCGCAGGTGGACGGCTACGTCGAGGTACCGATGGAGTCGGTGGCCTTCGGTCGCATCGCTGCTCAAACCGCGAAGCAGGTGATCGTGCAGAAGGTGCGCGAAGCCGAGCGTTCGCAGGTCGTCGATGAGTACAAGGGTCGCATCGGCACGCTGGTCTCAGGCCTCGTCAAGCGCGTCGATCGCAACGGCGTGTTCGTGGACCTGGGCGGCAATGCCGAAGGGTTCGTGCCACGTGAGCACATGATTCCGCGCGAGCCCGTGCGCTCGCAGGATCGCATCAAGGCGTTTCTGCACGATGTGCGTCCCGAGCCTCGTGGACCGCAGCTGTTCCTGACGCGCACCGCGCCGGAATTCCTGATCGAGCTGTTCAAGCTCGAAGTACCGGAGGTCGGGCAGAGCCTGATCCAGATTCTCGGCGCCGCGCGGGATCCCGGTGTACGCGCGAAGATTGCCGTACGCAGCACGGATTCGCGCATCGACCCGGTCGGCGCTTGCGTCGGCATGCGTGGCTCGCGTGTGCAGGCGGTTTCGAACGAAATCGCAGGCGAGCGCGTGGACATCATTCCGTTCGATGACAACCCCGCCCAGTTCGTCATCAATGCGATGGCGCCGGCGGAAGTCGTATCGATCGTCGTCGATGAAGAGTCCCACTCGATGGACATCGCCGTGACGGAGGAAAAGCTCTCGCAGGCGATCGGTCGCGGCGGCCAGAACATAAGGCTGGCGAGCGAGCTCACCGGTTGGGACCTGAATGTCATGACGGAGCAGGCTGCCGAGCAAAAGAGCGAGACGGAGTCGCGCTCGCTGGTCGAGTCGTTCATGAAGCAGTTGGACGTGGACGAAGAAGTGGCGCAGATCCTGGTGCAGGAAGGCTTCTCCACGATCGAGGAAGTGGCCTATGTGCCCGCGTCCGAACTGAACGCCGTCGACGAGTTCGACGAGAACATCGTCAAAGAGCTGCGCAACCGTGCTCGCGACGTGCTGCTCACGCAGGCCATCGCGAGCGAAGAGGTCATCGAGGCGGCCGAACCGTCCGAAGACCTGCTGGCCGTCGAGGGCATGGATGAGGATCTCGCACAGCTGCTCGCCGGTCACGGCATCGTGACGCGCGAGGATCTGGCGGATCAGGCCATCGATGATTTGACGGAGATCGAGGGTATCGATGCGAAACGCGCTGCGGACCTGATCATGGCCGCACGCAAGCATTGGTTCGAATCCGCGGGCCAGCGCGCCTGAGGATCGAGGAGGAGTGTTCATGGCCGATGTGACGGTTACACAATTTGCCGACGTACTGAAGGTGCCGGTCGAACGCCTTTTGAGCCAGCTCGATGAAGCTGGCATCAAAGTGGGCGGTGCCGATGCCACCATCAGCGATGAGGCCAAGATGGAGCTCTTGACCTACCTGCGGCGCTCGCACGGCCGGACTGAGGATGCGGCTGCTCCACGCAAGATCACGTTGAAGCGCAAGTCGCAGGGCGAGATCAAAGTGGCCTCTCCGCAAGGACGCGCGCGCACCGTCAACGTCGAAGTGCGCGTGAAGAAGACATACCTCAACCGCAGCGTGCTCGAAGAGCGCGCGCGTGCTCACCAGTCCGAGAGCGATAAGAGCAAGCAAGCGGAGGACAACGCACGCCTGGAACAGGAGCGCATGGAGGCGGAAGCCCGCGAAGCGGAATTTCGCGAGCGTGAGCGCATGGAAGAGGAAGCGCGCCGACGCGCGGACGAGGAAGCGCGCCTGCGTGAAGAGGAGAATGCGCGCCGCGAGCGCGAGGCTCGGGAGCGCATCGAAGCCGAGCTGCGTCAGCAGGAATTGGCGGCGGCTGCAGCGGCCGCGGCGTCGGCACGAGCGGGTCGCGAGACGCGCGATGGTCGCGCGGAGCCCGCGCAACCTGGATCGAAGGCACGTACGGAATTGCACGTTTCCAACGAGGCAAGTGCTCGCTTCAAGAAGAAGAAGCAGCATCAGCAAGCCAGCAAGTTGCGTCGTCCGGCGCAGATCAACGTCAGCTCGCAGCACGGCTTTGAACGACCTGCGGCGCCGGTGAAGCGCGAAGTGCCGATCAGCGAGACGATCACCGTAGGCGAGCTGGCGCAGCGCATGGCCGTGAAGGCAAACGAAGTCATCAAGGTCATGATGAACATGGGCGTGATGGCCACCATCAATCAGCCCATCGATCAGGACACGGCCGTGCTTGTGGTCGAAGAGCTCGGTCATACGCCCGTCCTCGTACGCGAGAACGTGGTGGAAGACGAGCTGCAGACCAGCGATGCAGCGCATGACCTGTTGCCGCGTGCGCCCGTGGTGACCGTCATGGGTCACGTCGATCACGGCAAGAAATCGCTCCTCGACTACATCCGTCGCGCCAAGGTGGCTGCGGGTGAGGCCGGCGGTATCACGCAGCACATCGGTGCGTATCACGTCGAGACGCCGAAAGGCGCCGTCACGTTCCTGGATACGCCGGGTCACGCGGCGTTTACCGCGATGCGTGCACGCGGCGCGCAGGTGACGGACATCGTCATCCTCGTGGTGGCGGCCGACGATGGCGTCATGCCGCAAACGACAGAAGCCGTGCAGCATGCCAAGGCGGCTGAAGTGCCCATCGTGGTTGCGGTCAACAAGATCGACAAGGGCGATGCGGATCCCGATCGCGTCAAGAACGAGCTCGCGAAGCTCAACGTCATTCCCGAGGACTGGGGTGGCGATACGTTGTTCGTGAACGTTTCTGCGCGCACCGGCGAGGGCATCGATAAGTTGCTCGATGCGGTGCTGTTGCAGGCCGATGTGCTCGAACTCAAGGCCGCGCGCGACGGCTTGGCTGCGGGCGTGGTGATCGAATCCAGCATGGAGAAGGGCCGCGGCGCGGTGGCGACCGTGCTGGTCAAGCGCGGCTTGCTGAAACCGGGTGATCCCGTGATCGCCGGGCAGGAATTTGGTCGCGTCCGTGCGCTGTTCGATGAGAACGGACAGTCCGTCACTGAAGCGGGTCCATCAACGCCGGTCGTCGTGCTCGGCTTGTCGGCTGCCCCAAATGCGGGTGACGACCTGCTGGTGGTCGAAAGCGAGCGCAAGGCGCGCGAAGTCGCGCTGTATCGTCAGGGCAAGTTGCGCGATACGAAGCTGGCGAAGCAGGGTCCAGCCAAGTTCGAAGACATGATGACCCAGATGGGCGAGGGCAAGGCCGCCAGCGTCCAGCTCGTGATCAAAGCGGACGTGCAAGGCAGCGCGGAGGCATTGCGCGATGCGTTGAACAAGCTGTCCACGGATGAGGTTTCGGTGAAGGTCGTGTCAAGCGGCGTCGGTGGCATTACCGAGTCCGATGTCACGCTGGCGGCCGCATCGCGCGCGCGCATCATCGGCTTCAACGTGCGTGCCGACAGTGCTGCCCGTACCGCGATGAAGGAAAGCGGCGTGGAGGTGCACTACTACAGCATCATCTACGAGGCCATCGATGACGTGAGGGCAGCGTTGTCGGGCATGTTGGCACCGGAGATCAAAGAGCAGATCGTCGGTCTGGCGCAGGTGCGTGAGGTGTTCCGCTCGAGCAAGTTCGGTACGGTCGCGGGCTGTATCGTGGTCGATGGTTACGTGCGTCGGAACAATCCGATTCGCGTATTGCGCGACAACGTCGTGATCTTCGAAGGCGGTCTGGAATCGCTGCGGCGCTTCAAGGACGACGTCAATGAAGTGCGCTCCGGCACCGAATGCGGTATCGGTGTGAAGAACTACAACGACGTGCGCGTCGGCGATCAGATCGAGTGCTATTCGCGGGTTGAGGTTGCGCGGACGGTTTGAGCTGAGCGGCCGTGAGGCCGCTCGCGGCTCGCTCGCCTACTGGTCGGCTGGCTTGCTGGCCAGAGGTACTTTACTTTTCTGGCCAGCAGACGGGCTAGCCAGTTGACCAGCTAGCTCTACAGAACTCCGCCAAAACCCCATTCATCCTACTCCCATGTCCACCAAGTCCTATCCCCGTAGCCGCCGTATTGGCGATCAGATCCAGCGCGCCCTGAGCGAGTTGCTCCGACGCGAGGTCAAGGACCCGCGCTTGGGGATGGTGACGCTGACCGAGGTGCGTGTGTCGAAAGACCTCGCCTATGCGACGGTTTTCTATTCGGTTCTCGGGGCGGATGTTGCCACCACGCAAGAGATTCTGGATGGCGCGGCCGACTACCTGCGCGGACCGCTCGGGCGTTCCCTCGGTCTGCGCCACAGTCCGCAGCTCCGCTTCCGGCGCGACGAACTGATCGAGCAGGGCGCGCGCATGTCGGAGCTCATCAACAATGCGGTCGCTCAGGATCAGGCTCGACGCGGTGATGGCGACGAGCCGGATGAGTCGGACGATCAACAGAGCTGATGGGTCGAGCACCTCATGACTGCATCCCGGCCGCGCCGGTTCCACCGCACCGTCGACGGTATCCTGCTGCTCGATAAACCGCTGGGCTTGTCTTCGAACGAGGCCTTACAGCGCGTTCGCGAGTTGTACGGCGCTTTGAAAGCAGGGCATGGCGGCAGTCTCGATCCGCTTGCTTCGGGGCTGTTGCCGGTGTGCTTCGGCCAGGCCACGAAGGTTTGCGGCAACCTGCTCGGAGCGACGAAGACGTATCGCGTGACATTGCGATTGGGCGAACGCACGGCATCCGGCGATCTGGAGACGCCCATCATCGAGAACGCCCCCGTTCCGGTTTTGAGCCTGGCGGAGATCGAGGCCGTGCTCGGCAGCTTCGTCGGCGCATCGACCCAAGTACCGCCCATGCATTCGGCCATTCGAGTCGACGGGAAACGGCTCTATGAGCTGGCACGCCAGGGGCAGTCGATTGCAAGGGAGGCGCGTCAGATCACGATCGCAGCCATGACGCTGGTGGGATGGTCTGCGCCGGACCTCGCCATCGAAGTGAGCTGCTCCAAGGGCACTTATATCCGCAGTTTGGCCGAGGACATTGCCGGCCGGCTGGGAACGATTGCGCATGTGAACGCTCTACGGCGGACCGCTGTAGCCCCGTTCCGCGCCGAGCACATGCGTACGCTCGAGGCGCTCGAGACGGCTGGTCAAGCGCTGCGGGATGCCGTTCTGTTGCCGGTGGACGCAGCCTTCGGTGCAGACCCTAAGGTCACGCTCAGCCAGGCACAGCTCGATCGGTTCGTTCGCGGGCAGGCGCTGGCCGACCTGGTTTGCCCGGCGGCGGCTCAGGTCTGCGTCTACGGTCCGGAAGGTCAGTTTATCGGGCTTGCGGCCAGTGCCGACGGGCGCTTGCAGCCTTCTCGATTGTTCATCGACGTCACGGCCGTCGCTTGAGCTGGGTTGCCGGAGGAATCCGCACAGCGATGCGGCCGATTTCCCTGTCCGGCCAACGACTTCCCTTGAGATAGGCGCTGACGCACGAGTAGAATGCGCGGCCTTCAAAAGGGCCCATCATTATTTTTGGTTCGAGGATCGCTCAAGATGTCACTGTCGACCGAGCAGAAAAGTCAGATCGTTACCGAGTATCGCCGGGCTGCAGCCGACACCGGATCGCCTGAAGTTCAAGTTGCGCTGCTGTCCGCGCGCATCAATGAGCTCGGCGAACACTTCACCACGCACAAGCGCGATCACGCCTCGCGTCGCGGGTTGCTGAAGATGGTCAATCAGCGCCGCAAGCTACTGGATTACCTGAAGAGCACCGCGCCGGAGCGCTATCAGGAGATCGTTTCCCGCCTCGGATTGCGTCGCTAATCGCCGCTGGCATTCGCCGGCGCATAGCCCTTTTTCTTTCCCCCCCTTTATCCACCGCATCCGCCAGGGAGCTTTGTGAGCGCAGTCAAGAAATCGTTTCAGTATGGGCAACACCAGGTCACGATCGAAACCGGTGAACTAGCCCGCCAGGCGGATGGTTCCGTCGTCGTCTCGATGGCCGATACCGTCGTGCTGGTCACCGCGGTGGCTCGCAAAGATGCCGATCCCGCGAAGGACTTCTTCCCCCTGACAGTCAATTACGTCGAGAAAACCTATGCCGCGGGCCGCATCCCCGGCGGCTTTTTCAAGCGCGAGGGTCGCCCTTCCGAAAAGGAAACGCTGACGTCCCGCCTGATCGACCGCCCGATCCGCCCGCTGTTCCCGGAAGGCTTTTATAACGAAGTTCAGGTGGTTGCGACGGTTCTCTCGTTGAACCCAGAAGTTGACTCCGATATCCCTGCGCTGCTGGGCGCCTCCGCTGCCCTGGCGCTGTCCGGCGTGCCCTTCCAGGGTCCAATCGGTGCCGCCAAAGTGGGCTACAAGGATGGCCAGTACATCCTCAACCCGACCAAGGGACAGCTTGCCGAATCCAAGCTCGATCTCGTCGTCGCCGGCACCGCGGAAGCGGTACTGATGGTGGAGTCCGAAGCGGAAGTGTTGTCGGAGCAGGTGATGCTCGGCGCCGTCGTGTTCGGCCACGAGCAGATGCAGACCGCCATCCGTGCCATCAACGAGCTGAAGGCAGAAGTCGGCAAGCCGGCGTGGGATTGGAAGCCTGCCGCAACGAATGCGGATCTCGAAAGCGCATTGGCCGCGCAGGCCGAAGCCGCGCTCAGAGATGCCTATAAGGTCACCGAGAAGCTGGCGCGCCGAAACCGCATCGCCGAAATTCGTACGGCGGTGGTCGAAAAGTTGGGCGGTGGCGAGACGCCGCGTTTCAAGGAAGATGATGTCGAGAAGGAGTTCGCCAACCTCGAATACCGCATCGTACGTGGTCGCATCATTGCCGGTGAGCCGCGCATCGACGGCCGCGACACCAAGACCGTGCGTCCGATTTCCATCCGCACGGGCGTGCTGCCGCGTACTCACGGGTCGGCGTTGTTCACACGCGGCGAAACGCAAGCACTCGTCGTCACCACTCTGGGCACGGGACGCGATGCGCAGATCATCGATGCGCTCGGTGGCGAGCGCAAAGAGCCGTTCATGTTCCACTACAACTTCCCGCCGTTCAGCGTGGGTGAGACGGGCATGATGGGTTCGCCGAAGCGCCGTGAAATCGGCCACGGCAATCTCGCTCGCCGCGGCATTTCAGCCGTAATGCCGAACATGGAAGGCTTCCCGTACGTGATTCGCGTCGTATCCGAGATCCTGGAGTCGAATGGCTCGAGCTCGATGGCCAGCGTGTGCGGCAGCAGCCTCGCGCTGATGGATGCCGGCGTGCCGATCAAGGCGGCGGTAGCAGGTGTCGCGATGGGTCTCGTGAAGGAAGGCGATCGCTTCCAGGTACTGACGGACATCCTCGGCGACGAAGATCACCTCGGCGACATGGATTTCAAAGTGGCTGGTTCACGCGAAGGCGTGACCGCGCTGCAGATGGACATCAAGATCAACGGCATCACCAAGGAGATCATGCAGGTTGCGCTGGATCAGGCGCGTGCCGGTCGCCTGCACATCCTCGGTGAAATGGACAAGGTACTGTCCGCACCGCGAGCCACGATGTCCGAATGGGCGCCTTCGATCATCACGATCAAGATCGACCCAGAAAAGATCCGCGAAGTCATCGGCAAGGGTGGTGCGGTCATTCGCGCCATTACCGAAGAAACCGGTACGACGATCGATATCGAGAACGACGGCACCGTCAAGATCGCATCGGTCGACGGCAACTCGGGCCGCGAAGCTCAGCGCCGCATCGAGCTGATCACGGCCGAAGTGGAAGTGGGTCGCATCTACGAAGGCAAGGTCGCGCGCCTGATGGACTTCGGTGCATTCGTCACGATCCTGCCCGGCAAGGACGGTCTCGTGCACATCTCGCAGATCTCCGATGAGCGCGTTGAGCGTGTCAGCGACAAGCTCAAGGAAGGCGATGTCGTGCGCGTGAAAGTGCTCGAAGTGGATCGACAGGGCCGCGTACGCCTGAGCATGCGCAACGTCGACTGACGCAACTTCACTCACTCAATGAAAAGCCCGCTCTGCAGCGGGCTTTTTCATTTGTGCGCCTCACGTGTGAGTGACTGGCGGCTCGTCTTCATCCGAGCCGTTGTCCGGCGGATCACGCGGTCGCGACGCAGGGCTGACGGTGGTCATCGCGCGAAAGATGTCGTCCTGGATCGCACGCCAGCGTTCCAGATTTCGCTGCGTGAGTGCCGCCATCGCGGAGATGGGATCGGCTCCCGCGCTATCGCGCATCTGGCTTTGCTGGTTCTGGAACATCTTCAAGCTCTGTTCCAGATAAGCACCAACGAAGCTCTGCATCGCGCCCCCGTACGAACGGATGATCTGCGACAAGAAGTCCTGGCTCATCAACGGTTCGCCGTTGTGCTCTTGTTCGGAGATCACCTGCAGCAGGATGGAGCGCGTGATGTCCTCCTGCGATTTCTTGTCGATTACGAGAAAGTCGATTTTCTCTAGCACGAGTCGTCGCACATCCGCCAAGGTGATGTAACGACTTTCGACCGTGTCGTAGAGCCGACGGTTCGGATACTTCTTTATGACTCTCGGCTCGCTCATGGATGCTCCTAAGTTTGGGGAGCCAATTGGCCGATTTGGATCGAAGCGTGTGGCAATACTAATCCAATCGCTGACGTGCACCCAAGCGGGGCGAGGGCATTTTTACCTGCACCGTTCGAGTTCTACGTCCTGACCACGACGCATCGTTTCCCCCTGAGCGGCTCCAAGCTCCAGTGTGCGTGAGCCCAAGTCCAAACGTCTTTGATGTCGGCGCCTAACAAAAAGGCCGGTGGCGCCTGCTGTAATTGCGTCAGGGCTTGCCATAACACGGCGGGCCCACTGGCTGCATGTACTGCCGGCGCAGCACTGGACTTCGAAAGCTTCCTACCGCTCGCGTCCATCATGATCGGCAGGTGTGCATACAACATCGGTGTATACCGAAGCGCTCGTTGCAGCAGCAACTGCCGGGCGGTGCTGGCCAGTAAATCGGCTCCGCGAACGATGTGTGTGAAGCCTTGATCGTGGTCATCGACGGCGCAGGCGAGCTGGTACGCAAACAAGCCGTCCCGGCGGCGGACGACGAAGTCGCCGGATTCCTGTTGGACGTCGTCGGCGCTATGTCCTTGCAAGCCGTCGTCGAGCTCGACTACACCGTCCGGTACTCGAAAGCGGATCGCCGTGCCGCGTTCGGGAGCCAACGGGCCGTTGCGGCAAAACCCGGGATATCGCAGCTCCTCGACATCCACGCCGGCATCCGACGGGTTCTGGGCGAGTTGCTGTAATTCCCGGCGTGAACACGAACAAGGGAAGACGAGCCCGTCGGCCTGCAACTGGGCCAGCGCGGCGGCATAGCTTTCGCCGCGTTGGCTTTGATACCGGACCGGACCCGTCCACTCGAACCCCAGTGCTTCGAGGGTCCGCAGGATGTCATCGGCCGCACCCGGGATCGTTCGGGCTCGGGCCAGATCATCGATACGGATGTGCCATTCGCCGTCGGCACGGCGGGCCTCTAGATAACTGCCAAAGGCAGTCGTTAGCGAGCCGAAGTGCAGGGGACCGGTCGGGGAGGGCGCGAAGCGCCCACGATAGCGAGTCGGTGGTGGGATCTTTGCCCCGGATCCCATCGGTTCAACCCGGCTCGGCGATGACCTCACGCCGGGGCTTGATCAGCGATAACGATCGTCCCGATCGCCGTACTGCTTTTCGCGACGCTCGCGGCGTTCCTGCGCTTCCACGCAGAGCGTCGCAACCGGTCGCGCTTCCAGCCGCTTGATGCCGATTTCCTCGCCCGTCTCATTGCAATACCCATACGTACCGTCGTCGATGCGCTTCATCGCCTCGTCGATCTTGCGAATCAGCTTGCGTTCGCGATCGCGCGTGCGCAGCTCAAGGCTGAATTCGGACTCCTGGGTAGCCCGATCGTTCGGGTCGGGGAAGTTGGCCGCCTCATCCTTCATATGCAGCACGGTCCGATCGACTTCCTGCATCAGATCCCGCTTCCAGGTATTGAGGATGTTGCGGAAGTGATCCAACTGCTCCTTGTTCATGTACTGCTCGCCGCGCCTTGGAATGTAGGGTTTTACATTCCGCGGTCCGGCTAACAGGTTCGTACTGGTGACGTCGCTGCCATCGCCCTCTTCGGTGTCGACGGTCGCGTCGTTGGCATCCTCGCTGGCACGCCGCGGGGCAGCCGTCGCCTTCGCAGTGACGGGAGGGCGTTCGGAGGGAGCAGGCTTGGCCGGCGCAGCCGCAGGCTTCGCACTCGCTTCGGGACTCTCCGTCGCGGTCTTGGCGGCCGGTTTGGTGTTGGTCGGTTTTGGCACTAGGGATTCGTTCACTGGAGCTGCAGCCTTGGTCGGAGCTGCAGCGGGTTTAACTGGGGCGGCTGGTTTGGCTTCAACCGGCTTCGCAGCGCGCTTTGCTGCGGGTTGCGTCTTGGCCGGTGCGTGTGTTGACGCAGCGGCAGGTGCACGAGATTTAGCAGCGGCCGGTCGCGGTTTGCTAGCGGGAGACTTCGCACGCGGCGCGGGCGCAGCTTTTGCGCCAGCCTTCTTCAGCGGCTCGGCTTTACGCGCGTGCTCCGCCTTTTTGGCGGGAACCTTTGCTTTCTTCGCCTTCACGGCCGGCTTTTTGGCAGCCATCGCTAGATCTCCGGCTCGAGGCCGTCATCGGGACTTATCGAGCAATTCGTAGTCAAACGAGGGGCGCGATTATACAGACGCGTTCTCTACCGTACAGTCGCGTAGCGAAGCCATTTCAAAGCCTCACCGCGGCACGACTCATGCTCTACACTACGGGCCCATTGCGGCGGAGGCGCTCGCGCACTCCGCAGGTCGTGCAGGCAGTCAGCTGCCTGCTAACACAACTACGCTAGCCAAGCATCCAGGGGCCCGATGCGACTCAACAAAGTCAAGCTCGCCGGATTCAAGTCGTTCGTCGATCCCACGGCGGTCAACCTTCCCAGCAATCTCACCGGTGTCGTCGGGCCCAACGGCTGCGGCAAATCGAACATCATCGATGCCGTCCGCTGGGTCATGGGCGAAATCTCCGCCAAACACCTGCGCGGAGATTCCATGGCGGACGTTGTGTTCAATGGTTCGAGCTCGCGCAAACCTGTGGGCACGGCCTCCGTCGAGTTGGTGTTCGACAACTCTGACGGTCAGCTCGCCGGCCAATACGCCAATTACGCCGAGGTCTCCCTCAAACGCGTGGTTTCCCGCGACGGCACTTCAGCCTATTTCCTGAACGGCGCACGTTGCCGTCGCAAGGACATCACGCAGCTGTTCCTCGGTACAGGCCTTGGCTCGCGCAGCTACGCGATAATCGAGCAGGGCATGATCTCGCGCGTGATCGAGGCGCGTCCGGAAGAGCTGCGCGGCTTCATAGAAGAAGCGGCCGGCATTTCCAGGTACAAGGAGCGTCGCCGGGAGACCGAGAATCGCATTTCCCATACGCGGGAGAATCTAGAGCGCCTCACCGACGTTCGCGAGGAAGTCGAGAAGCAGCTCCGACATCTGCAGCGTCAGGCTGCCACGGCACGGCGCTATCAGGCGCTCAAGCAGGACGAGCGCAAGCTCGCGGCAGAGGTGCTGGCGCTGCGTTTGCGAGATATCGAATCCGAATCCGCGGAGCGTGCTGCGCGCAACAGCGAGCGTGAAACGCAGTTGCAAGCGGCCATTGCGGACCTGCGTGCCACCGAAGCTGCTATCGAGACGGCCCGTGAGTCATTCACGGATCGCTCCGAAGCGCTCAATCAAGTGCAGGCGCGTTACTACCAGGTTGGCGCGGAAATCTCGCGTGCAGAGCAGTCCATCCAGCACGCCCGTGAGCTGCGACAACGCCAGCGGCAGGATCTGGAGCAAGTCGAGCGCGGTTTGACCGATGCCGACCAGCACCTCACGCGCGATCAGGCGCAAATCAACGAGTTACGCGCCGAGCTCGAGCAGTTGGAGCCGCAGCTACAGACGGCGCGCGCTCAGTCCGAACAATCGGCCGTGGCGCTCGAGCAGGCCGAAGAGGCCATGCAGTCATG
>JBEVDW010000627.1:0-17492 GCA_040513115.1 Steroidobacteraceae bacterium
AGCTGTGAAGGCGGGAAAAAACTTTCGACCCACCGATGAAGCACGGCGAATGCACCGACGACGATGACGAACGCGACCATGCCCTGTAGCAGTCGTCGGCGATCCGCATGCAGCAAACCGGGAAAGAGCAGAGGCAGCGCACCGAACACGGCCAGGCTATGAAACTGGATCGCGAGGATCAGCAAGATCACCGCTGCCACGAGATCGCGAAGCTGCCCTGTGCGTTCCCAACGAAACACGCACACGCTGCTCCAGACGAGGCTCGCGACCAGGAACACGTACATCCGCGCTTCCTGCGCATCGAGAATCATCGTTGACGAGATCGCGATGACGCCCACGAACGCGATGTTCCAAACCGGCGGCAGGAAGCGCCGGCCCATGAAGAAACACCCGAGCAGCAGCAGCACGCTGCAGATTGCCGATGGCAAGCGCAAGGCCCATTCCGTGGGACCCAGCAATATGACCGAGCCCGCCATCAGATAAAGCTGAACAACGGCGCGCACGTAAGTCATCCCGCTCGGCATCACGGGCGTGCCGCGCTCGACGATGTGCATGACGGGCATCGCCATCGTCTCTTCATCGTATTCGAGTCCGTGCACGCCAAGACCCCAGAAGCGCAGCACGGCACCAAAGGTTACGATGGCGATCAACGCCATCCATTCCCACGCGCCGACGCGTGAGGTGACTGCGCTCACTCGAAAGAGATTCGCAAAAGAATCGTTCAAGCCCGCGAGCCGCCAGTGAATATAGGGTGCTTTGGCGGGCGGAAGCGTCGCCGCAGAGGGGACCGTCATCGTGCTTCAGTCCGATTTAGTGGATATTTTGCGGAACAACGTTTCGGTTAACTCGCGTCTGTCGCACTTGGTTCCTCTCGATTGCTGGCGTGCTGTAGGAACTTTTCCTAGCTCAGATGCGTTTGCCGGTGAATCGCGCGAATGTCCAAAACGCTTCCGGCTGTGCGTCCTTTTGGATCGCTGCTGCGTTGTGTGCGAGTCGATTGGCGCGCGGGTATTTTGAGCCTTCAATGCAACGCAACACCTCTGCAGCGACGGATGAACAATTCGATGTAGCCATCATCGGCGGTGGCGCATTTGGTGCGGCGGCCGCGTGGGACGCGAGTCTACGAGGTCTGCGCACGATCCTCATCGAGGCGCGCGATTTTGGCAGCGGCGCTTCAGCCGAATGCTTCAAGATGGTCCACGGCGGCATCCGCTATCTGCAGCATGCTGACGTCGTGCGTTTGCGTCACTCGGCCCATGAGCGCAGCGCATTCCTGCGCATCGCGCCTCATCTCGTGCAGCCACTGCCCATCGTGATCCCGACTTATGGCCGCGGACGCGAGGGTCGCTTCTTTCTCAGCACGGGCGCACGCGTGTATGACGCGTTCACGTTGGATCGTAACGCAGGCATCGGCGATCCTGCGCGTCGCATCCCTGCGACGCGACAGTTATCGGTTGAAGCGGTGACCGAGCTTTTCCCCGATCTGCGTCGGGACAATCTCACGGGCGCCGTGGTATTCGATGACGGCCAGATGTACAACCCGGCGCGTCTCGTGCTCGCTTTCGTCAATTCCGCCGTTCGCGCCGGCGCGACAGCGCTCAACTACGCTGAAGCCACCGAGTTCCTGTGGTCCGGCGAGCGCGTCACGGGTGTACGCGTGCGCGACCGTCTGCATGGCGACACGTTCGATGTACGTGCGCGCCT
This sequence comes from Steroidobacteraceae bacterium, assembly GCA_040513115.1. Lineage (GTDB taxonomy): Bacteria > Pseudomonadota > Gammaproteobacteria > Steroidobacterales > Steroidobacteraceae > DATELY01. Next base: position 1,705 of record JBEVDW010000627.1, read on the forward strand.
GGTGCTCAATGCGGCCGGTCCCGGTGCCGAATATCTGCTCGAGCCCCATGCCCGCGTCCGCAATTGGAAGCGCGGTGTGTTCTCGCGTGATGCGTACTTCATCATCAATCGCCCTCCGACTTCACCGTATGCGCTCGCCGTTCAAGGTCAGAGCCGCGATCGGGATGCCGTCTTGAGTCGCGCGGCGCGACACTTGTTCATCGCTCCCTGGCGTCAGTACACGCTCGTGGGTGTGTGGCACAAAGTATTTGCGGGCAAGCCCGAGAGCGCGCTCATCGAAGAGCAAGAGCTGGGCGAGTGGGTTGCCGAGCTGAGCGCGTCCTATCCCGCGCTCGGACTGAAACGCGAGGAGATCATTTATGCGAATTGCGGGCTCGTGCCATTCGGCGCGGCGAACAGCACGTCGCAGAACATGAGCTTCGGCAAGGAATCGCGCTTCATCGATCATCGCAGGAAGCACGGCATCCAAGGTCTGGTCACGCTCATCGGCATCCGTTTCACGACAGCACGCGCCGATGCGGCCCAGGCGCTGGATTTGTTGTTACGTCAAATGCCGAAAGCACCGCACTCACCCAACACGGCGAATCTGCCGCTCATCGGCGGCGACATTCCCGATACGGCGGCATTGCGCAGTCGTGCGCAGTTGGCGCGTCCCGCGCACATCAGTGCACGTTCGCTGGATGCACTACTGCACAATCACGGCACGGAATATCCGCAGCTGCTCGCCCTTGGCACGGAGAACGCGAATGAGCGTGAACGCGTGGGGCAGACGGACACGCTGCTCGCGGAAGTCACTCACGCGGTGCGCGCCGAGATGGCTGTGCATCTGGAAGACGTCGTTCTGCGTCGCACCGACATGGGCTCGGGCTCACATCCGGGTCCCCGCGCGCTCGACATGGCTGCGGCAAGGATGCAGCAGCTGCTCGGCTGGTCGGATCGAAGACGGATGGAAGAGCTCTCGCAGACCGACCAATCGCTGCGGCGTCATCACGCAGTCGCCGCTACAACGACGGAGGCGCCTGCGCTCGACGCGCAAGCTCAGTACGCAACCTGACCTGCCATGCGCTTGTTGGTGACCGGAGCCACGGGATTCATCGGCTCGCATGTCGCTTTGCATGCGCGTCAGCAGGGCTTCGATGTGGCCGCGGCGGGTCAACGCAATACGGCGGCCGAACGCGCGCGGCATCACTATCTCGAAAGCGCCGGCATCGAAGTGGTCGAAGGCGTCCTGCAGGATCCGGACATTGCCGCGACGATGGTGTCCGGTTGCGATGCGGTCATCCATCTGGCCGCGGCACAGCACGAAGCCAACGTACCGGACAGCTACTTTCATGAGGTGAACGTCGCCGGCACCCGTACATTGCTCGAAGCAAGCCGCACTGCCTGCGTGCGGCGCTTCGTCTACGGCAGCACGATCGGCATCTACGGCTCGGCCGAACGCGGCGTATTGGACGAAAACTCACCGCCACGGCCTGAGAACATCTATGGCCGTACGAAGCTCGAGGCGGAACAGCTCGTGCGTGCAGCGCACGGCCAGTCGATCGCAACGACGGTCATCCGCATTTCCGAGACCTACGGCCCCGGCGATCATCGGCTGCTGAAGCTGTTTCGCACCATCTCGTCGGGCACGTTCATGATGATTGGAGCCGGCGACAACCGCCGTCAGGTCATTCACGTCCACGATGTGGTCGCCGGGCTGCTGCTCTCATCGACACATCCCGCTGCTGCCGGAGAAACGTTCATCCTTGCAGGACAGGAAGTCATGACCACCCGCGAGATGGTCGACAGCATCGCGCGCGCCATGGGAAGAGCGACGCCTCGCGGACGAATCCCCCTGCTTCCCGTTCTTGCAAGCGCAGTCGCGATGGAAACGCTGTTGCGACCCATCGGCATTCAACCACCGCTGCATCGCCGGCGACTCGACTTTTTCCGCAAGAGCTTTCTGTTCTCGACCGTCAAGGCACGCAACGTGCTCGGCTTCACGCCCCAGGTGCTGTTCGCGCAGGGGGCGCGAGAAACCGCCGAGTGGTATCGGTCGAAAGGTGAACTGTGAAACGGGCGAGATCGAGTCTCAGCTCGTGGCCTCTGCTCCAATCTTCTTGGCGACGATCGTCACCTTTTTGCCATAGAGCTTGTAGATGATGCGCATGCTCAGCTCGAGCACGCTCGTTACGGCAAGACCGACGTAGTTCAACGGGTTCTTCCAGAACACGTAGAGCTTCAATGCAAACGGTCGCACGTCGCGGAAACCGCCCAACTGGAGTAGCTGCTCGAGGCTGTATTCCGTCACCAGGTAGAAGTGATCGATGTTGTGGCTCAGGTTCTCCGAGCCCACCAGGGGATTGGCACCGTTCATGGCGTAGACGATGACGCGTCCACCCGGCTTCAGCGCGCCGCGACAAAGTTGCAGAAACTCGATCGTCTCATCCATCGTGAGGTGATTCAGCTCCTGCTCCGGGATGATGACATCGAACTCGGCACACTGATGGGCCAGCAGGTACGGGAACGCTTCGGCGGTCTCGCAGGGCAGCTGATGCTTGTGTGCAACGGCAATCTTCTCGGGGTCGGAATCGATCCCGGTCACGTTGCGATAGCCTTCGCGTACCAACATTTCGACGAGATAGCCCGGACCGCAACTGATCACGAGGATCCGCGCAGCCCTGTCCTGCGGCAGACGATTCAGGTAGTTGGCGCGGTAATACGCAGTAAATGCCTTGAACCCGCCCTCCACGTCCTGGGGCGCCTGCCAATACGAATCGAACGGCTCCAGCCGCGCGGCCAGCTTCCGGGGTTGGGTGCTACTCGCACTCGAGGCGCCTTGCAGCGGCATGGACGTGCTTGGCACAGTCTCCACCGGACCGCGCTGGGGATTAGCCGACATTGCTCAACTCCGCTGTGCAGTCAGAAAGAACGACTGCGGTTCGTAATGAATTTCACTCTGCCCATGCAACACCGGCCAGGGTTCACACGTTAGATGACCGGCCCACCCGCTTCTGTCTTTAACGCTCCACACGAGAAAAATTTCCTTGCGAATTCTGTTCTGTAACTACGAGTACCCGCCCTTGGGCGGGGGCGGCGGGGTCGTCATGGCAGCGCTGGCGCGCCATCTGGCCAGACGGCACGAGGTTACCGTGCTGACCTCCCGCGCGCTCGACCTGCCCAGCGAGAGTGTCGAATCCAACGTCCGCGTGCTGCGGGCCCCCGTGTTCTTTCGGCGACAGCTGGCAGTTGCGAACTTTCCGTCGATGTTCGCCTATCTGCCGAGCGCGACATTGCGGGGGCTTGGATTGCGCAATGCGCGCTTCGATGTGGTGAACACGCACTTCGTCGTACCCACCGGGCCTGTCGGGCACGTGCTCGCCGCCGCGTATGGCGTGCCGCATGTGCTCTCCGTCCACGGCGGTGATCTCTACGATCCGAGCAAGCGCAGCTCCCCGCATCGCCACGGCTGGTTACGCGCACCGATCCGCTGGATGCTCCGCGCGGCCGACCACGTCGTCGGGCAATCGCAGAACACGGTCGATCATGTGCGCGACATCTATGGCGTGGCGCGTGATGTCGAATTGATTCCGCTTGGCATCGAGCGGCCACCCGGTATCACGCCTGCAACGCGTGCCGAATTCGGGTTGCCGGACGATGCCTTCGTCGCCGTGACGATCGGGCGGCTGGTGGCGCGCAAGAGCACCGGGCAGCTCGTCACTGCGCTCAAGAACAGCGGCGTCCCGAACGCACACCTGCTCATCGTCGGCGATGGTCCCGAAGCGGCCACCATTCGCGCAGCGGCGGACGCTGCCGGCATCAGTCAGCGCGTACACCTGCTGGGACAGGTCAGTGACGAAGACAAGTATCGCGCGTTGTCTGTGGCCGACGCCTTTATCTCCAGCAGCCAGCACGAAGGCTTCGGCCTCGTCTTCCTCGAAGCGATGGCATTCGGGTTGCCGGTCATCTGTTACGACCATGGCGGACAGACGGACTTCTTGAAGAGCGGCGAAACCGGGTTCGTGATCAAGCTCAACGATCTCGACTCGTTTACGCGCGCGGTCAGCGATCTCTCGCAGCATCGCGAAGTACGCTTGGGGATGGGTACGCACAATCGCAGGCTGGTCGAAGCCTTCTTCATCGATCGCTGTGCCGCAGCCTACGAATCCATCTTCGACAGCGCATTGCGCCGTCGCGCCATGGGCACCGGCGTGGCTGTCCGCAAGCGCGCAGGCTGATCTCATCGATGTGCGGCATTGCCGGCATCCTCGGGCACCGCGCTCATCCGTCCCAGGAGATGGCGCGCATGCTCGACGCGCTCCGGCATCGCGGTCCGGATGGCGAAGGCGAGTATCACGACGACTGGGTTTCGCTCGGTCACCGCAGACTGTCGATCATCGATCTGGCCGGTGGACGCCAACCGCTGCGCAACGAGCGCAATACGATTCAGCTCGTGTGCAACGGCGAGATCTACAACTATCGCGAGCTGCGCCAGGACCTGGAGCGGCGCGGCTATCGATTTCTCACGCACAGCGATTGCGAGTTGCTGATCGCGCTGTATGAAACACACGGCGACGCATTGCTCGAGCACGTGCGTGGCATGTTTGCATTTGTGTTATGGGATGCGGAACGCAAGCGCCTGCTCGCAGCTCGCGATCATCTGGGACAGAAGCCCCTGTTCTATCTGCAGGATCGCAATCGGATTGCCTTTGCGTCCGAGATCAAATCGCTGCTGGCATTGGATCCGACCGCGCGCGAGCTCGACTTGCACGCGCTCGATCAGTACTTCGCGCTGCGCTTGATCGCACCGCCGCTCACGATGTTCAAGCGTGTCCGCAAGCTGCCGCCGGGACACATGATGGTCATCGAGCACGGGCGCGTGCCGCAGATCAAGCGTTACTGGCGACTGCGCTTCACGCCCAAGCGGTCAGGCTCGGAAGATCAGCTCGTGGATGAGCTCGAAGCGCAGGTGACCGAGTCGCTGCGGTTACACCGCGTGAGCGACGTACCCGTGGGTGCTTTTCTGAGCGGTGGCTTGGACTCCAGCCTGCTCGTGGCGATGCTCGCCAAACAGGAAGGCGTGCAACACCTGCCGACCTTCACGATGGGTTTGCCGTATGAGCGTTTCGACGAAGCACCGCACGCGCGAGCCGTCGCGCGAATGTATGGCACCGATCATCACGAGCGCACGATCAGCCCGAGCCTTACGCGCTTGCTGCCGGATCTGATCTGGCATCTCGATGAGCCTTCCGATCCATTGTCGTTGTGCACCTATGAAGTGGCGCGGCTCGCACGCGAACACGTGAAAGTGGTGATCGGCGGCGATGGTGGCGATGAGCTGTTCGGCGGCTATGATCGCTATTACGGCAATGTGTACGCCGATCACTACGGTCGCTTGCCTGCCGGTTTGCGACGTCGTGTCTTGGGCCCGGCGCTGTCGTTCATGCCGAAAGCGCGGTGGTACAAGAGCCTCACGCATCAACTGAAGTGGCTGCACACCATCTCCTTCGCCGAGGGCGGCGCCCGCTATGCGGCAAGCCTGAGCTACTTCTATTTCGACATCCTTGCCCGTGCACAGCTCTTCTCTCCCGAGGTTCGCACGCAGCTGTTCAACGCTCATGCCGAGGCGCCACTGCAGGATGCCTTCGAAGAGGGCGATGGGCAGCCCATCGATCGCATGCTGTACGCGGACAGTTGCGTACGCCTGCCGGATCACCCCGTAATGATCACCGATCGCATGACCATGGCTCATGGGCTGGAGGCACGCAGTCCATTCATGGATCATCGTCTGGCAGAGTTTGCTGCGAGCCTGCCAGTGAGCATGAAGATTCGTGGCCGTTCGCTGCGCTACATCCAGCGCAAGCTCGCCGCGCGCTACTTGCCGCGTCAGATTCTCGAGCGGCCGAAACAGGGGTTCTCCTCTGCCCTGCCTTACATCCTGCGGCACGAGTATCGTCAACTCTCGCATCAGTATCTCGAGCATGCTGAGTTGATTCGTGCTGGTCTTCTGAACAGGGAAGCCGTGTCCGCATTGATGCAGCAGCATCTCTCGGGACGCGCGGACCACGGTAATCGACTGTGGCTGCTGATCAACGCGGAGCTCTGGTATCGCATGGCGATCCTGCAGCAACCCCGCGAGCAACTGCGGCTCGAGTTATCGGGTGGACCCCAAGCCAGCGCAGCCTGACACATGAGCCGCGCCCTCAAAGTTGTCGTTTCGCTTGCGTTTCTCGCGGTGCTGGTCTGGTGGGCCGACTGGACCCGTCTGCCCGAGCATCTGTCGCGCATACAGCTGTCCGTCGCCCTGCTCGTACTGCTCGCGTATGCAGTGCAGTTGTTCATCAGTGCATGGAAGTGGCAGTGGGCGTTGATTCTGCATGATCTGCATTTGCGATACGGCCTGCTCGCGCGCGTGTATTGGATTGCGTTTTTTCTCAACAACCTCCTGCCGACATCCATCGGCGGGGATGCTTATCGCGTGTATCGAACGATGCCGGACGACGGCTTTCGCTCGCGCGCGCTGTCAGCGGTCATCGTCGAACGCCTGATTGGCCTGGTGGCGCTGCTCGCATTCGGCCTCTGCGGCGCGTGGGTCTTGGCGAGCGAACTCGCTTTTGCTCGCGCCTTCCTGGCGGTGTTGTTCGCGGGCCTCGCGGCGGCCGTTGTTCTCGTCGCAGCGTTGCGGTCAACGACGCTGCGGCCACACATCGTCCGGTTGATGCGCCATCCGTGGCTGGCTGCGGTCGAGCACAATGTCGGCTTGTTGCTGCGTGCGCGTGCAGCGTATGTGCCGCTGATCGCGATTTCGCTCCTCTTCCAGGCACAGGCGATCGGTATCAACTATTTGTTGTTCGCGGGCACGGGTGATCCCGTGTCGCTGGCGAAATGCGCGCTCATCACCGCGGTGGCCGGTGTCGCGACCGTGATTCCGTTCTCCATCAACGGCATCGGCATTCTGGAAGGCGCGTTCGCGGGAACGGCGATCGCACTCGGTGTGAACTATGAGCACGCCCTCGTGGTCGCGATTCTCATTCGAGTATTGGTGCTGCCGTTGAGTGCGATTTCGGGTGTGCTGTACGCATGCGAGCCTGCCGAGTCGCATTTACCGGCTCTCAGAAAACACTCGGGAGACGTTGCACTCGATGAGGGTTCACCGAATCAGCCTGTGGGAATCGGCGCCCGGCCACTGGCCGACAGTGGCCAGGCACGGCGTTGATTCAGGAGGTTCGGCATTCATCCCTGAGCGCCCGGGAAGGCGCGACGCCGGGCAAACTCTAGTAGTACTGCGCGTCGTTGCGCTCGTTCGAGCGGTTCAGCACCACACCGACGACGTTCATCTCCGACAGCACCTCGGCCGCTTTCTCCACGGCGCTGCGATGGGTGTGCCCTTCCGACACCACTAGCAGCACGCCGTCGACCTGTGGCGCAAAGCTCAACACGTCGTCCGACAACATCAGTGGCGGCATGTCGAAGAGCAGGACCGACTTCGGCATCTCGGTATGCAGCTTGTTGAGCAGCTCGAGCATGCGTGGCGTGGACAGCAGCTCCGATGCATGACCCAGACCCTGGCGGTTGGGAATCACGCACAGACGGTCGACGCCCACGCGATAAATGATGTCCGACACATCGGCTTCACCCAGCAGATAGTCATTCAAGCCTTTGTCGTACTTCATGCCCAGATAGCCGCCGACCTGCGGGCGTTGCAAATCCAGGTCGATCAGCACGACGGATGTGTGCGTCTCCTGCGCCAACGCAATCGAGAGATTGATGGCCGTCATGGTCTTGCCTGCACCAGCCTCGGTGCCTGTAACCGCGAGGGAGCCCCAGCCATTCGCGTTCATCCGATGCAGCACGCGCGTGCGGAGAATCTTGTAGGCCCGCAATGCCGCCTGATCGGAGACCTGCAGCAGGATGTTGTGCCGCTTCAGCGTGGCCGAGTCGAGTGCTACGGTCTTGATGTGAGCAGGTTCCACGGCCGTCCGGTCGACCGTCTCGACCGCCGTCCGTCGCATGATCGGTGGAGAACGCACCGCAACACCTGCGTCGTCGGCCATTGCGCGTTGGCGCTTTTGAAAGGCGGTTTCGATGATGCTCATTGAGAACTCACGTAACGCAAATGCAAGGCTACTGCGACAGGAAGCGAGTGACGAAGTAGAGGATGGGTACGCCCGCGATCAACGAGGTCACCAAGACCCGCGCTTCACGCGTGCGCCAATGACGATAGTTCGACGGCCGAATTTCCGGGATGACCGCCAACGGAGTGACCTTGAGCAGCGTCTGAATGTCGCGACTGCTGCGCACGGTGCTGTCGAGCATCTCCGCAACGAGAATCGCAACGAATGCGAGAGCCAGAGCACCGATCACGCCCAGAAGGGCGATTGCCGTGCGGTGCGGCTTCGCCGGCTCGTCGGAGACGCGCGGGCGCTCCACCAAGCGGAACTTGTCGGCATTGCCGGCGGTGATGCCGGACGCTTGCAAGTCGGCATCCATGCGGCGCGCCGAAAGCTGATCGTACTGTTGCCGGGCCGCGCCCAGATCGCGCGTCAACGTTTCGTATTCCTTCTCCACTTCCGGCGTCGATGCTAGTCGCGAGTCGATGTCCTTGATGCGAGCGCGCAGCTCGGTGTTACGCACTTGTAGCGACGCGGCTTGTGCATCGATCGCATTGAGCTGGGTACGCAATTGGATCGAAGTGGGCGTGTTTTCGTCCAAATCCTCCTGGGGCGCCTTCTCGCCACGCGCAATGCGGTCTTCCAGCACCTCGATATCGCGCATGATGCGCTTCACGTCGGGATGGTTCTCGCTGTAACGCTGACGCGTCTCTGCGAGGATGGAGCGCTTCGCTCGCAGTTGCGCCTGCAGGGACATGCCAGCGGTCGACACCGCGCCTTGCTTCAGGCCTTCGATCTGGCGCCGCAGAGCAACCATGTCCGGATGATTCTCGTCGTACGTTCCGCGCTTGCGCCGGTACTCGTCTTCCAACTGATACAACGTCTGCCCTCCGGCCGACGTGGAGCGCAGCTGTGTGAGCTGATTGGTCAAGAACGCGCGGCTCTGCTGGAACGTATTCAGCTCGCGCTGAATCGATGAGATCTCCTGCTCCGCCTGAGCTCGCTCCGACATGTTGGCCTGCGCGGTATCGGGCAGGCTCTCGAAGTGCGTGCGCTTGAAGTCAGCGAGCTTACCTTCCAGATCGCTGATGCGCGCGCGCGTGCGCTCTGCTTCGGACGCATAGAACTTCGCCTGATCCTCCATGCGCTGAGCCGCATCGCGACGGCTGATCTCCAGGAACTTGTCGCCGATCCATGTGGCGGCTTTCTGCGCCGCCTCCGGATCGCGGTGGTCGTAGCTGACCGTGAAGCCCGTATTGATGTCGCGCTCGCGACCGCTGGAGGGATCGAGGATCTTCTCGGTCACCATGTTGACGGCGACCGCCTGCATTACCGCCGCGCTCGCTTCGGCCGGATCGTCCTTCAGGTCGGGATACGGATTGAGCTCTTCCAGCAATGCTTTGCGATTCGGTCCTTGCATCACGTCGAGCGTCAGCGCCGACACATATTGATCGGCGTAGTTGTCGTCGCGACGCACGGCTTGCGCATCGTTGCCTTCGCGCAGCTGGAACGTGGCCTTCGAGCTGTAGACATTCGGCAGAGCGACGGCGAGGACCAAACCGATCAACGCGACCGGCAACCCGACAGCCGCCGCCAGCCGACCCCGACGTTTCAACGTAACGGCGTAGTCGGCCAACCGTGGGGTGGATTCCTGCTCCATGTCTACCTCGTGGAACTCAGATCGATATCAAGCGGAAGGGTGCCCGCAGTGTCGGCCGGCCAAACATTGCCTGCGAGCTTCTACCTAACGCAGCGGGAACGTCAGAGTTTCCCTACCCATAAAATTCTTGGTGTTCCTTCGCACTCATTGCCGCCGCGGCGGATCCCATACGATGGACAATACGACCTGATTCGACACGCCCGTGCCCTCCTGATCGCGCTTCTGCCGCCGGTAATCGTACGCGCCCACCAGTGAAAACGCTGGAGTGAAACGCCACTGCAATCCAGCGGAGCCGGCGTAGTAGCGCCGGTCGCGAAACTCGGTGTCGTCGCTCGCCGCCTCGTCATTCGCGCCAAGCACGCCGACGAATCCCGACACCGTGGGAGTGAATTCGCGTCGCACCTGGACACGTAAATCATCGCGCGTTACCAGCACGCCGGACGCGTTCGGCCGGACGCCGTGCGTGAAGTCGGCAAAGATGCTCGTTACTTGGTACTGCGCCTTGATACCGGCGCCTAACACATAGTTCGTGGTCGCATCTGGTGCCTCACCGATGTCGGGATCGTCTTCCTCTGTGCGCTCCGCGCCGATCCGCAAGTAGGTCTGCATGATCTCAGTGCGGTCGGTCCACAGCTCGCCCTTCAGGCCATAGCTGGTACTGCGCCCCGTGAGCGGCGTGTCCGGATCGAACGACGTGCCCGTTGCGGCAACCAGGATTCGTTGTGTCGGCGAAAATCTGAAGCTCATCCCTAAGCTGCCCGCGATGCTGTCGAAGTCCGTGTTCGAGCCGACCGTGTCGCGCGAATAATCGGCCGTGTAGTACTCGAGTGCCGCCTCCACCGCCTTGGTCGGCGTCAGATCGAAGCTCACGGAAGGAGCCAGCCGAATCAGATCGCGGTCGTTCTGGATGCGCACGGTGCCGTTTTCCACACCGACGCCGCCGCCGAGGCCTGAGTCCGGCTGATCCGCCTCGGGTTGCTCGCTCGTCTGCAAGTCCTCGTGCGAATAGTAGCCGTCGAAGCCGAAGCGCCACGTCTGCGCCTTGTGGGTGAAACCCAGGTTCACGTATTCGTTGACGTCGTCATCCTCGCTGTCGTCGGGGAAATACGTCGCACGCACGCGCGGGGTCAAACTGAAGTCGGATGTCGGCGTCACCGAGCGCAGACGCAATGACACGTCGGCAAGACCGCCCTGCACGCTATCCTCGATATCCGGCGCGAGTCGATAGTTGTCGTTGTGCATGCCGCCGAGCTCAACGCGCGGCTCGAAGCGGTAGTCCGCAGCATCCGCCGCGCCGAACACGAACACGCTAAGCCCCACGGCGCCAACCAACGTGGCACGAACGCCTCGCAGAGTTTCTCGCGACATCATCACGCTCCTTACGGAAAGCATTACGGCACCACCACGACATCACCGCTCTGCAGCTCGATGTTCTGTTCGAGGCTGCGGCCCTTCACGACATTGGTGTAATCGAAGCGAAAGGACTGTTGGTTTCCCCCAGCGCGACGCAGGATCATGATGTTGGCGAGCGCCGCGAACGGCGTCGTGCCACCGGCCATGCTCAACGCCTGCATCACATCGACGCTGGGATTCACGATGAACTCGCCGGGGCGTGTCACCTGGCCGATGACGTACACCTTGTTGCCCTTGATCTCCTTGACCGACACGGTGACCACCGGATCAGAGATGTAGCCCTTCAAGCGCTCCGTGATGAGCTTGTGCAGATCGGTCACGGTCTTGTTGCGTGCATCCACCTGACCGACGAGCGGAAAGGCGAACGTGCCGTCGGGCGTCACCAGTACATCGCCCTGCAGGTCCGGCTCTTTCCAGACGGAGACGCTGAGCAGGTCGCCGGGCTTCACCGTGTACGGCAGATCTGCGGCTTGCACTGCAGCACCTGTTCCACACAGCAGCCACAGCGCGACGAATTGAGCGGCGACAGCAAACCAGTTCTTCATCTTCACCTACCTCCAAAATGGCTGCGCACGCTGCGGTCTGAGCGGGCGCAAACACAAAGTGTTTTCATCGGGCGACAGGGCGCCGGCGGCGTCCAATTAGGGCACCGTATCGACTTTCGGCCTGGAAACCCTGCAGCAACTACGGTCGGAATCCGGAACTTTCCACACCTTCCACCGTTAAGCCGAAGCAGTCCAACTTCACGATGCCGGTGTTTTACCGGCCTGTAACGCACCAACTCAGCCAATTGTTCAAGACGCCGCTCAAAGCGGACGCGAACACACCGATCGGATGTCGATGACCTCTCTACAGCCGCGCCTCTCAATCATCGTTCCCTTCTATAACGAGGAGGAGAACATCCGGCGCATGTACGAAGCGATTACGGCGGCGGTGGTTCCACTCGACATCAGCTTCGAGATGGTTTTCGTGGACGACGGTAGCCGCGATGCGACAGCCCGCATCGGGGCCGAAATCGCGCAGGAGGATCCGCGCCTCCGTTTGGTCAAGTTCAGACGCAATTACGGCCAGACGCCGGCCATGGCGGCGGGCATCGAGCACGCCCGCGGCGAAGTACTCGTGACGATGGATGGCGACCTGCAGAACGATCCGGCGGACGTCGGCATTCTGCTGGCCAAGATCGATGAGGGTTACGACATCGTGGTGGGCTGGCGGCACAACCGGCAGGACAAGCTCGTGTCGCGCAAGATTCCCTCCATCATTGCCAATCGGCTCATCGGCAAGGTGACGGGCGTGCCCATCCGCGACAACGGCTGCTCGCTCAAGGCCTTCCGGGCGAACCTGATCAAGAACATTCCGTTGTATTCCGAGATGCATCGCTTCATTCCGGCGATGGCATCGGTCGCAGGCCCGCGCATCGCGCAGATCAAGGTGCGTCATCACGCGCGGCAGTTCGGCAAATCCAAGTACGGCTTGTCGCGCATCTACAAGGTGCTGCTCGATCTCATGGTGATCAAGACGGTGGCGTCCTTCACGTCGCGGCCGCTGCTCTGGTTCGCGTTGCTGTCGCTGCCGCTCGTGATCCTAGGTACGGGTCTCCTGCTCTTTGCCACCACCGACGCGTTCCTGCATGGCGTCGCGCCTTCGGTACCGCTGGCAGGATCCGGAATCATTTTCATTGCCTCCGCCGTCGGCATGTTCAGCGCTGGGGCGCTGGGCGAGCTGATTTACAAACTAGGCGACATTCGCGAGCACCATTTCTCGCGTTTGACACAACAGATCCAAGCCGCGCGTCTGATCGCGCCGGCCGTTTGAAACACCTGAGGGAGCACCATGGGCACGCCAGCTGCTGACGTGAGCTTGTCGGTCATCATTCCAGTCGGCGGCCGTCAAGCCGATCTCGCCGAGCTCTATGCGGAGTACCAGCGCGAATTACTCGCCACCGGCGAGCGCTTCGAAATGATCTTCGTGCTGGACGGCGTGCAACCCGCTGCCGCGACGGCGTTACAGCGGCTGAAGAACGCCGGCGCGAACATCGTGGTCGTGGGTCTCACCCGCTCCTTCGGCGAAGCGACGGCCCTGATGGCTGGATTCGAACGGTCACGGGGCGAGCGCCTCTTGATCCTCCCGGCGTATCACCAGATCGAAAGTCGTGAGATCGGAAAGCTCCTCGGGGGGCTCGCGAGCGCCGATGTCTGCATCGGACGTCGCTGGCCGCGCGTCGGCGGTGCATTCGAACGCGTGCGCCGCGCGGCATTTCATGGGCTGCTGTCGTGGATCACGAAAGTACGAGTGCGCGATGTCGGTTGCGGCGCGCGCGCGCTGAAGCGTCGTGTGCTGGAAGAAATCGCGCTGTACGGCGATCAATCGCGCTTCCTGCCCGTGCTTGCGGACCGGCAAGGATTCAAGGTCGTCGAAATCGACGTGCGCCAATCGCCGCGAGACCGCTTCCAGGGTGTCTATCGGCCGCGTGAATATACCCGGCGTCTGCTCGACATCTTCACTGTGTTCTTCCTCGTCCGTTTCACGAAGCGACCGCTGCGCTTCTTCGGCATGATCGGCGCCTCGATGTTCATTCTCGGCGTGCTGGTGCTGCTCGAACTCGTGATCGAGCGTCTGTTCGGTGGCGTTCCGCTCGCCGATCGCCCCGCGCTCTTACTGTCTTCGCTTTTCGTCGTTCTCGGGCTGCAATTGTTTGCGCTCGGCCTGTTGGGCGAGCTGGTGATCTTCACTCACGCCCGTCACATCAAGGATTACCAGGTCGCGGAAGTGATCGAATACGGACCGGTGGCGCCCACCAAGGGCAACGAACAACCGTTGCTACCAACGACGAAGTCCGAAAGCGATGGGCTCGCACCGACGACGGCCTGAGGCGTCGCTCGCCGTAGGTGCTGAATGGAGCGGCTGACAAAGCTGATCAAGCTGCTGAAGGTGGGCGACTTGGCGGTGCGCCGCAATCCCCTCTTCTATAACGAAGCCAGCAACGCATTCGCCGAAGTCGATGCTGCAGACCTCGCCGGGCGACGCGAGTGGACGCGCGCGCGCTTGAGCGAAGTGCTGTGGAATGCCCGCCGCTCGCCGTATGGTCGTCGAGTTCGCGGCACGGAAGAACTGAGCACATGGCCGTTGCTCACCAAGGACGAAGTTCGCGCAGCACCGCAGGCCTTTCACGCCGGCTCTACCCTGCTCACCGTGAAGGCGAGCACCGGCGGCACGTCCGGCTCGCCGTTGCCACTCGTGCGCTCGCTGCGCTCGATCGTTGCCGAGCAGGTGTGCCTGGATCGCATGCAACAATCGCTCGGCCTCGATGGTCGGCAGTCGCGCGCGGCCGTATTGCGCACCGACAGCATCAAAGACCCGAACGATTTCGGACCGCCGTACTGGGCCCACGCCGCCGGCGGGCAACGCCTGGTGTTCTCGTCTTATCACCTGAATGCGGCCACGCTGCCGGCCTACATCACGGCTCTGCGTGAGTTTCGGCCCGAAGTGCTGCTGGGTTATCCGACGTCGCTCGACGCGCTTTGCACACTGCTCGATCGTACGGACCAAAGCGTCCTCATCCCGCGCGTGATTTGCAGCTCTGAAGTGCTCCACGAACAGACGTGGTCGTTGGCCCGGCAGCGTCTGAATTGCGCAATCCTCGATTACTACGGTCAAGCTGAGCGTGTCGCCTTTGCCTACGCCACGGCGCCGGCCAGCTATCGCTTCCTCCCCGGGTACGGACAGGTAGAGCTCGTGCATCGCGAACAAGTCGGAGACGAAAGCCTGTACGAGGTCATCGGCACGTCGTTGTGGAATCTGTCCATGCCACTCGTGCGCTATGGCACCGGCGATCTCATCAGAGTGCCCGCGAGTTGGGGCGCTACGGAGCTTGAAGAGCTCGCGCTCGGCCTGCGCACGTTCTCGGGCGTGCTCGGACGCGACAGCGACATCCTCGTGTCGCCGGAGGGCGTGAAGATCACGGGCCTGAGTCACTTCCATCGGAATGTCGCGCACTTGCATCGAGTGCAGATCATCCAGGAGTCGCTGTCCCAAGTGCGCATCAAGGCGATCACGACGACGGGATTCTCGGCGCGCGACGAAGAGCACTTCCTGAGCAATGTGCGCGAGAAGCTGCCGCGCAGCATGGCAGTCGCGTTCGAGCAGGTGGAATCACTGGAGCGTACTGCGTTGGGCAAGACGCCGTTCGTCATCCATCGTCCGCCGGTGAAAGATCACCTGCGGACCTCGGCTCAGCAACGAGGTCGTGCATGAGCGCGCACCGCATCCGCCGGCTCATGTAAGGGCACACTCATGTCTGCTGTGCCCAAATCCGTGCCCGCGCGCAAACCCAGCATCTGCTTCCTGGGGCTGGACAATCTTCCCGTGCTTGCGCGCGAGTACAACCATCACTACATCGGCGGCGAGCCGGTGCAGCAGACGTTGCTCGCTCTGGCATTCGCACGACGTGGCTATCCCGTGTCGATGGTCATCTCGGATTACGGACAAGCGGACGGCGCGCAGTGGCAGGGCGTGCGCACGTACAAAGCGTACCGGCCCGGTGCCGGCATGCCTGTCGTGCGCTTCATCCATCCGCGCTGGACCGGACTGTGGTCCGCGCTCAAGCGCGCCGATGCCGATGTCTA
>JBEVDW010000628.1:0-10896 GCA_040513115.1 Steroidobacteraceae bacterium
GTCAGGACTGAGCGCCGACGTCGAGATCGACACGCGCCATCAACGGCACCTGTTCGGCTCCTCGGAGCAATCGCTTCGAACAGCGACCGCTGAGCCCAGATGAGATCGGCAACGCCGACCATGTCCCCGGTGCCGCACCGCGGGGTGATCACGGCCTCGATCATGCTGGCGTCCGTGATGTCGGCGCTCGATACGACGATTGCGATCGTTGCGTTGCCACACATCCAGGGCACGCTATCCAGCACTCAGGATCAGATCTCCTGGGTGCTGACTTCCTACATCGTCGCCGCCGCCATCATGACTCCGCTGAGTGGCTGGCTCGCCAGTCGCTACGGCCGGCGCCGCGTCTTCCTGGCTTCGATTCTCGGCTTCACGCTGGCCTCGGTACTGTGCGGGGTGGCGCAGTCGCTCGCTGAGATCGTGGTCGCCCGCTTGCTTCAGGGCCTGTGCGGAGCCGCGCTGGTGCCGTTGTCCCAGGCAACGCTGCTCGACATCAATCCGCCGGAGCGTCATGCACGTGCAATGGGCGTCTGGATCATGGGCGTCACGCTGGGCCCTGTGATCGGCCCCGCGCTGGGCGGATGGTTGACGGAGAACTACAGCTGGCGCTGGGTGTTCTTCATCAACCTGCCATTCGGTGTGCTGAGCTTCCTCGGCGTACTCACCTTCATGCGGGAAACGCAGCCGCGCCACCTGCCGTTCGATTTCTTCGGGTTCGCGACGTTGAGTCTCGCGATCGGAGCGCTGCAGCTGCTCCTCGACCGTGGCCAGGTGAACGACTGGTTCAGCGATCCGGAAACCTGGATCGAAGCAACCATCGCAGGCCTCGGCTTGTATCTCTTCGTGGTTCACATCGCCACAGCGCGCGGACCCGTGTTCGTCAGTCCGTCGCTGTTCAAGGATCGCAACTACTTCACCGGCTCCATTTTCATTTTCACGATGGGTGCCGTGCTGTATGCGACGCTGGCACTGCTACCGCCACTGCTGCAAGGCTTGTTCAACTATCCGGTCGTGCTCACAGGACTCGTCACTGCGCCGCGCGGCCTTGGCAGCATCGCCGCCTTGTTTCTCGTAGGCCCGCTGATGCGCAGAATCGATGTCCGCTACGTCATTGGAACCGGCTTCGTCATGACAGCCATTTCGCTGTGGCACATGAGCCACTTCTTTCTGCAGACGAGCACGTGGGCAGTGGTCTCCTCCGGCGTGTTGCAAGGATTCGGTACCGGCTTCATCTATATGCCGCTGGCGGCCACGGCATTCGGAACACTCGCGCCCCACTTGCGCAACGAAGGTACGGCGTTATTCAACCTGCTGCGTAATCTCGGCAGCAGCATCGGCATCTCCGCCGTCACGACGATGCTCGTGCGCAACACGCAGATCATGCATGCGCGACTCGCAGAGCACGTCACGCCCTTCGCCGATCCATTGAGCACGCATGCGACGCAGGTGATGGTGCCGGGAGGGAGTCTTGCCGCGCTGAATGCGGAAGTGACGCGCCAGGCCGCGATGATTGCGTACGACAACGACTTCAAACTCGTGATGATCCTGACTCTATGCACCGCTCCACTCGTTGTTCTACTGCGGCCCGTGCAGCGCTGAGGATCGCCTCGATCGCGGATGACTCCATGATGCCAGCGACTTCACCCAAACTACTGCTTGCCACACTCGCCGTACTGCTCGCGAGCTGCTCCGTCGGTCCCGATTTCAAGCGGCCGGATGCACCCGCTGCGGAACGCTATACCGCAACCGCACTGCAATCGGAGACAACCACAGCCGACGCGGGCATGCAGCACATTCGCTCCGGCGAGCCCCTCGACGCCGAGTGGTGGCGACTGTTCCAGTCCGACGCGTTGAATGCGACCACTGCCCGCGCCCTCGAAAACAATCGCACGCTCGCAGCGGCTGCCTGGTCACTCGCACAAGCACAGGAGCTTGCCAACGCGCGCGCCGGCGCGTTGGGTCCGAAGGTCGATTTCACCGCCGGCGTCGGCCGGCAGAAGTATGGTGCTCAATTCCTCGGCCCGCTGCCGGCGATTCCGCCATTCACCTATTTCTCCATCGGCCCGACGATCAGCTACACCCTCGACTACACGGGTGGCGTCGCGCGTTCCGTCGAGCAGCAGCGCGCACTGGCCGAGTACCGGGCGCATCAACTCACGGCAGCACGACTTGCAGTAACCGGCAACACCGTGATGCAGGCATTACGCATCGCGTCTTTGAATGCGCAGATTGCAACGACCGGGGCCCTGCTGGAGCGTGACCGCGAGAATCTGAAGCTGATTCAACTCGCCTTCGAGGCGGGCTCCGTCTCGCGGCTCGATGTCGTCAGCGCACAAAGCCAGCTCGCCAGTGATACGGCGCTGTTACCCCCGTTGCGTCAGGAACTCAGCGTCGCACGCCATGCACTCGCGGTCATCACGGGCGCTGCGCCGGCGGATGGCTCACTGCCCGACTTCGATCTGGCGCAGATCGTGCTGCCGAACAATATTCCACTCAGCCTGCCGTCCGAGCTGGCACGGCGGCGACCCGACATTCTCGCGGCGGAAGCACAGTTGCACGCTGCAACCGCTGCCGTTGGCGTTGCGACCGCTGATCTCTATCCGCGCATCGACTTGACCGGCTCGCTTACTCAGCAGGCGTTCAACGCCGGCGACCTCTTCGACGAAGAGCGCGATGCGTTCGGCATTGCCGCAGGACTCGTTGCTCCGATATTCGATGGCGGCCGACTACGCGCGCAGAAGCGTGCTGCCGAGGCCGCGTTACGCGAGAGTGCCGCGAACTACGAGCAGACCGTGCTCGAGGCGTTTGCTCAAGTGGCCGATTCGCTGCAGGCCCTCGATCACGACGCTGCGACGCTGCAAGCGCAGGCAGAAGCCGAGCAAGCAGCGCAGGCCACCGTCGATCTCACGCGACACAGCTATCAGGAAGGTAATGTGGGTGTGCTGCAGGTGCTGGATGCGGAGCGCCGCTATCAGCAGGCGCGGCTCGGGTACGTGCGCGCGCAAGCGCAGCGCTACACCGATACCGCGCAGCTGTTTCTGGCGCTTGGCGGCGGCAACCCAACGACTTGAGGTTCGTCACGCCGCAGGGCGAGTGTTGCTACTCGCCATGCCGCTGCAGATACATCTCCCGCCGCTGTCCAAGGACCGCAGCCCGCTCGGCCGACGTGATTCGCTTCATGTTCTGCGGCAGCAGTCCGCTCAGCTCGTCGAATTTCACGATGCGGATGGTCGGCACGCTCGACGTCGATGAGCGGTAATTCCGCAGCAGCATCTGCCCATGGGTGTAGCCGCAGGCATCGAGCCAGTTGGCGACACCCCGATCGCGATGCGACAGCACGATGCGGATCGCACCATCCGCATCCGGCACGATCTGCTCTGAGTTGAGGGAGGACTGGCGCGTGCGGAAATCGTGGCTGAACAGCCAGGCGTCGAAGAGCTGGAAACTCCAATAATCACCGTCGGGCTTCTTGGGTAGCTCCAGGATCATCGCTTCGTCCTCGGCGACGACGTAGTCCCCCATGACGTAGCGCGCAGTCGGACTGCCCACTTCGCCCGCGATCTCCTCCGTGATCTGCGTCAGCTTGTTGACGCCGCCCGCGTTCTTCGCCACGCGCGGCCAGAAGCCGATCATCCAGTCCTCCACCATGTAGCGCGCATAACCTGTGGCGAAATCGATGCGTCGGGCAGTGGCAGCCTCGTCGAAGTCATCGGCACGATAGTGATCCCGCCCGATCTCACTGATGCGTTCGATCTTCAGAGCTGCTGGTTTTGCAGTCCATCCCTCGACCGTCGGACGGAACAGAATCCACTGGTAACTCGAATCGACGAGCGGGATCCAGTTGCCG
The DNA here is from genome assembly GCA_040513115.1 of Steroidobacteraceae bacterium. Lineage (GTDB taxonomy): Bacteria > Pseudomonadota > Gammaproteobacteria > Steroidobacterales > Steroidobacteraceae > DATELY01. The sequence goes on from JBEVDW010000628.1 coordinate 3,848, forward strand.
TCGTGCCGTTGCGCGCTGAGGATGATCTCGAACGAGCCGTCCTTGCCGATGCTGAAATCGGCAAAGTCGTAGTTCCTCACCATCTTCGCGCCTGCAGTTCCCGGCAACGCCGCGTTGTGTTGCGCCAGCAGTAGCTTGCTGTCGTTGACTTTGCCGCTGAGCCGATAGGTCTGCGCACCGTCGAGGAACACGGTGCCGTAGTAGAAATCCGGGCCATTACCGCCCGATGAATAGACATCCGTCTGCCATGCCGTGTTGTGAAACACACGCGGATACGACATGCGCGGCGCCATGGCGAAGTTGTAGGCCATGGCCTGGATCTCCATCAGCTGGTGATAAGCACGCGCACGTTGATCGGGGGCGAGGTCGTACTGCTCGGCCGCTTCGACTGTGCTGCGCAATTGTTCCATGGTCGTTGCAAAGCGATCCCAAGCCGCTTTGAGGACCGGCGATTTCGTGCCCGCTTTCGATGTGGAAGGCGCAGCCACCTGCGATGTCGTGAGTGTCGATGTCGTCATGGAAGTCTCCCGGAGCAAGGATGGGTCATGCGGTTGCATGGGGCCCGTGGCGTGTACGCTGCAACTACTCCTCCGGAGCAACGAGCAGCAAGGTGGTCAACTTCAGCACCTTCCTGATGAACCGCTCGTCCGCCTCGCCGCTGTTCGGGCGGGACTCGCCGTGGTCGTACTCCACGATGGAGTTGAGGAAGAACGAAAACGCCAGTCGTGAGTTGGTGCCGTACAAAGGGCTCGATAACTGCGGTATGGCCGCGCGAATCAAAGAGAAGATCATTTCCGTCGTCGGCGCGAGATCCTTGTGCCTCAGACGCAGGTCGCTCTGTGGCGTGAAGCGCCAGTGAGCCGCCAGGAACGCGACGTAGCTGCGCCGGCCGCTGCTATCCCGCTGCTCCCACATGGGCAACAACAAGGCTTCCAACAGCGCCTGCACATCCTGGAGCCGCCCTTCACGCGCGACCTCCGCCAGCAATTCTCCCCGACGTGCATCAAGCGACGGCAGCCTCCGCTCGAACAAGGCGCGCACCAGGCCCGCCTTGTCCCCGAAGTGATACTGGACGGCGAAATTGTTGGAAGACCCAGCGGCAGTCGCGATCTGCCGAACCGATACAGCGTCGACGCCACGATCTGCAAACAACTGTTCAGCGGCGTCCAGAATGTTTTCCGCGGTGGTCTTGCGGATGTTGGCCGTCTTCGGCACTCATATCTCCGTACGAACGTCGAAGTACGTCTGATATCGCTCGAACAGCTTGCGCTCCACGACATGGCGATCGCGGTCGCCCACGTTGTACTTATGCTTCGGCCGCGCCTCACGCGGGTGCTTGCGCATGTACTCCTGCATGCCGATTCTGCCCTGCTCGGTCAACGGCATCCCCATCTCGCGATACAGCCGATCCACGGTGGCAAGCGGGTTCTCCACGAAGTCCAGGTACTGCACGTTGGTGATGCGCTCCTTCGGAATCTGACCCGATTCGATCAGATCGATCGCGTTGTTCAGGAGGGAGACCAGGCCGTCTGGATTCGTCAGCTGCCCCATGGAGGCTTCGCTCAGCGGACGATCGCTGCGGATCGCGAAGAGCGTGCCGATGAGGCTGACGACGGATGACACGGCCATGATGGGATCGCGGTGCATCCACACCAGTTGCACGTCCGGAAACACCTTGAACAAATCGGGCAGGAAGCGCATGGCGTCGGGTGACTTCAGATTCCAGCGCTTGCGCTTGTTCTTCCATTGCAGCAGCTTCAACACCCGCTTCGCATAGGTCATTGAGGGGATTGCACCGCGCTTGGACATGTACGCGTCGTAGCTTGGAACGAAGCCGTAGAGGTCCAGGTGCCCCGTGCTCTGGAAGCTGATCGTCTCGATGTGGACGAGCTCTGCCGGCATGTGACCGCGGAACTCATGCATGGCATCGATCTCAGGTGTGACGCGACCCCACTGCGAAATGCGGCGGTCGGCGATCTCGATGCGCGGGTCGGTGTAGTAGGTTTCGGCCGTCGGCGGCGGGGCCGGCATCAGGGCTTCCCAGATCAACGGCGTATTGTTGTCGGGATCGTGTGCCATCAGGTTCTGGATCGCCGAGGTCCCGCTGCGGCCCGAACCAATGATCATGATGGGCGGCAACAGCTCCTGCGCTTCGATCTCCGGATGCTTCTTGAACGTGTCCTCGACACGCAAGCGCGCTTCGAGATGCATCAGGATGTCCGAACGCGTCATCAACCGACCCATCAAAGTGAGGTCTGCCTCCTCGTCGAGTGCCTTGATGAAGACTTGAAAGGGCTCGTACCAGTCATCGATCCCGAAGTCACTCAACCCGGTATTGGCTTTCGCGTGTTCAATCAGGGAGTTCTCATCGAGCGGCACGACGCTCTTCAGATCGAGATAACTGCCCTCCTGATTGACTCGCTGCACCCACTCCGGACGCGGGGGAGCCTGCCATTGTTTGATACGGAAGTTGGGATCGGAAACCATATCGTTGTCTCTTGCCTGCATGGTTCGACTTCAGATCTCGTTCGGTACGTTGAAGAAGTGCTGATAGCGCTCGAACGCTCTACGTGCCGATGCAGCCCATTCACTCGTGGCCGGATCGTCGGCGTAGCGATGCGCAGGCCGCTTCTCGCGGGGGTGGTCGGTGAGATGACGCTGCATCGCTGCGTCACTTTGCGGCGTCAGTGGGATGCGGAAGCGCTCATAGATGCGTCGGGCCGATGCCATCGGGTCGCGTATGAATTCGGCATACAGCAGGTTGAGCACGCGATCGAGGGGAATGACGCCTTGCTGAACCCACTCGATCGCTTGGTTGAATTCCGCAGCGACGATGTTCTCGTCCACCGAGGCGGCGAGCGCGCCGCTGCGGAAGGGCTCGTCGCTACGCTGCCAGAAGAGCGTGCCGACCATGTTGACCGCGGACGCCAGTGATTTCAGCGGGTCGCGATGCATCCAGATGAGACATGCGTCCGGATAGGCTTTAACGACGTCCGGCAGATTGAAGAGCACGGGCGATTTCATCACCCAGCGACGCGGCTTCTTCCATTGCAGCACGCGCAGCACGCGCTTCTCCCATTCGATCGCCGGCAGGAAGCTCTTGCCCGCAAAGTAAGCATTGAAGCTCGGCACCTGCCCCAGCAGGTTCATCCAGGTGGGCATCTGAAAGCTCGACACCTGGAGATGAATGCCCTCAGTCGGGATCGCGCCGCCAAACTCGTGCATGGCCTCCAGCTCAGGCGTCACGCGATACCAGCCCGTGATGAGCTTGTGAGCTTTCTCGATACGAGGATCGGTGTTGTACGTTTCGGGTTCGGGCGGCGGTGACGGGAACAGTGCCTCCCACGTCAGCAACGTTCCATTCTGTGGATCGGCCGACAACAGGTTCTGCAGGGCGGAGGTGCCCGATCGTCCCTGACCGATGATCAGCAACGGCTTCTCGATCTGCTCGTCCGCGATCTCGGGATGCAGCCGGTATTCTTCTTCCACGCGCAGCCGCAGCTCGAGCCATACGAGCAACTCGGTGCGACTCATGATGCGCCCCGTCAAATTCAGCGCGGCATCTTCTTCGAGCGATTTGACGAACACCTCGAAGGGTTCGCGCCAACCGTCGTCACCGAAATTGCTGAGCCCGGTGCTCCGCTTCGCAGCTTCCAGCAGAGAAGCGGAGTCGAGCGGCACGACACTCTTGATGTCGAGCCACCTGCCCTCTTCGTTCAGCCGCTGCACCCATTCGGGCCGGGGTGTCGGCTGCCAGCTGTTCTTGCGCGCCTGAGGCGCTGAGTTCGGTTGTGACATCGATGATGAACCCTATTTCGATGTCGCATTCGGTCGCTGCATGATGCTCAAGCCACCATCCACGACGAGATTGGAACCGGTGACATAGCTGCCGGCGTCACTGGCCAGGAACTGAATCAGACCTTCCAGCTCCTCGGGCGAGCCCGCTCGACCAAGCGCCGTCATGCTGATGAAGTCCTCCATGAACTTGCGCGCCGCGTCTTTGCCCAAGGTGGCGCCGATGTGATTCTGGGCGTGCAACACCATGTCGGTGACGAAGAAGCCGAGGATCAGCGAATTCGCCGTGATGTTGTCGTGTCCGACTTCCACCGCGAGCGTGCGGGTGAACGCATTGAGAGCGCCCTTGACCGCGGTGTACATCGAGCAGCCTTCGAACGGCGACGTCACGAGAGTGGTCGCCGAAGAGCTGAACAGAAAACGTCCCCAGCGCTTTGCACGCATGCCGGGCAGGAAGGCACGCGTCAACTCGACGTTCGCAGAGATGTTGACCTGCATCATCCGATCGATGGCTTCGTTGCTGATGTGGTCCACGTGCTCGTGGAAATCCTGGCACGCATTGCCGATGTAGATGTCCACGGAGCCGAATCTGGACAGCGCGTCCTGGGCGAGATGAGCAACGCTCTCACGATCGCCGAGATCCACGGGGCACCAATGAACACGGCCTTCACCTTCGAGCCCCGCGTTCAATCGGTCTGCCGCTTCGCGCAGCACGCTCTCGCGCCGCGCGGCGATCAACACGTTCGCACCGGCGTCCGCGAGTCCCTTGGACATGTGATAGCCAAGTCCTGTCGCGCCACCGGTCACGACGGCACTCCGCCCGTTCAATCGAAACTTGCTGAATGTGCTGCTCATGATGCGGTGACACTCGTGGCTGCGAAGGGAGATTCGTTCTCGTGCTTTACGGCTAGTCTGCGACTCACGGGCGGAGTTATCAAGCAAGGTTAAGGCATGTGCCTTATCGTGCGATGCAGCGGACTCTGGGCAATTCTGAGCGGCAACGACCGATATATGCAGCCCCAACGGATTCGTGGAGCTACGTCGTTGCCGCTGTTTTCAGTCGCCATTTAAGTCGCGTTTCTTAGCCCCTCGCGAGCGCCCTCTCGCACCTAGCTTTGCTCAGAGGCGACGGCGCTCCCGTCGGATCCAGCATTCGATGGTCTCTCGCCCATTGCGCCCCACTTCTCTTGGTTCAACATGGATCCATCGTGTGCGCCATGCGCGAGCTCCTGCATCCCATTGCAGAGCACGTCGATCCGTATCAACCCGAGAAGTGGGTGCACGTGCTGCATTTCACGGCCGAAGTGGTGTGCCACTGGAAAGTGATCCACGACAACTTCAACGAGCCCTGTCACCTGACGACGCTGCATCGTGAGTTGAACACGTTCATCGAGGACAGCTACCTCGACACACAGTTCGACCTGTACGAGTCAGGACACAATCGGATGCTGATGAAGACTGGTCTGCTTGCACACAGCTCCGGCAACGTGAACCAGGCTTCGCAGCCGGCTGCCGGGTTCGTGTTCGCGCTCGAGTGCGAACGCTGCCGCGAAATCGTTTCCTGCAGATGCCGAAGCAGTCTCCAGCATCGATTCATGGACGTCACCCCGCAGCGCGTCTTGCGGCCACGGCCGCCACAATGACTGACGTGTCGAAGTAATGCGGTCTGATCTCGCACACTTTGCCATCGCGGAAACGAAACACCTCGGTGATGGCCACGCGCACCGGTGGCTTGCCTGCGAGCAACATGTCCAACACACCCACGGCGTGATGCTCGCCGACCGTGATGTCGTGCACGTCGAGACCCGCGATGTCCAGCATCGTGAATACGCGCCCGAACACCTGGCGCAAGGCGCTACGGCCGCGGTAGATACCTTCAAATGGCAATCCCGGCGCCTCGGTCAGATAGAAATCGTCGGTCAGCAAGGTCTCGACTTGCTCCCACTCGCCGCGCTGGCAGAGATCATAGAGACTCTGCACGACTTGGCGCAGATCGCTGCTTGATGTCATCTTCGTCTCCTCGAACTCGAGTCGCTGACTACAATCAATTCGGCTGCTCCAGCAGTGGAAGCGGAAATGGGGACATTCCTCATTTCCCGAGACGACGAGAAGGAAATGAGGAATGTCCCCGTTCTCTGCGCACCCAGATCAGGCCGCGAGCGATTGGCGAGCAGTGTTGCGAATGCGTTGTGCCGCGGCCCACGCCAGCGCGATCACTGGCGCATTGGTATTGCCGGACACCGTGGCCGGCATGACCGAGCAGTCCACGATGCGGAGGTTCTGAACTCCGCGCACGCAGAGATCCGGATCGGTGACCGCATCCGGGTCGCTCCCCATGCGGCAGCTCGCAACCGCATGCGTGCCGCATAGCGAGAAGCGACGGAAGTCCTCCAGCAGCTCGTCATCGCTCTGGCGCGTGGGGCCTGGAAACAACTCGCGCTCCAGGAAAGGCGCGAGTGCCGGCTGGGACGCGTAGCGGCGCATGTAGCGCACCAGGGCAACGGCAGAGCGGCAGTCCTCGTCCGTGTGCAGCCAGTTCGGCGTGATCGTCGGCAGCATGTAGGGATCCGGCGAAGTCAGCGCAATGGTGCCTTCGCTCGTGAGGCGCAGCAGCTGCGCATAGATCGTCATGCCGGGCTCGCGCTCGATCGCCGCCAGCGGCACCGGAAAATTGTCATCGCCGCGCGCAAACGTGAGGCCGCCCAGGAACAACTGCGCGTTCGCTCGTGTCACCTCGTCGTGCGTACGCACGAAGGCACCGACTTCGAAGGGTCCAGTGGCCATCGGCCCGTCATGCCGCAGGAAATAGCGGAACACGTTGCGCACGAGACCCATCCCTTGCAGCTCCTTGTTGATGCCGGGAGAGTTGCGCAAGCGATAAGGCACGGCGAAGCCCAGATGCTCGCGCACACGGCGGCCGACATCGCGGCGGTCGACGAGTACCTGCACACCGGCGCGCTGCAGAACGTCGCCCGGGCCGATACCGGACAATTGCAGCAGATGCGGGGATGACAGCGTACCCGCGCACAGAATGATCTCGCCCCGAGCATCGAAGCGCACCGCGACTTTCCCTTCGCGGGCAATCACGGCAGTCGCGCGCTTCTCTGCATCGAACTCGATGCGCTCGACTTGCACATCGGTCTTCACCACCAAGTTGCGCCGTGAGCGCGCCGGCTCGAGGAAGGCGACGGCGGCGCTCTGACGCCGACCTTTGTAAATGTTGTGCGGGTAATAACCCACGCCTTCATTGTCTT
>JBEVDW010000629.1:0-4165 GCA_040513115.1 Steroidobacteraceae bacterium
AGTCTCGAGAGCATCTCCCGTCGCAACTGCTCCGAGATCACGACCAAGCCGATGAATCGTCGCGCGCGTACGAGCCGCTCCAGTGCCACGGACTGCTTTGCAGTGCGCGGCGGATGATGAAGCTCGAGCGCGACTGGATAGCCGGCTGCGGCAAGGCGCGACAACGACAACGGTCGTCGGCCGAACCATACGGTCGATGCATCGTGTTCCCGCCGGACGAGGCACCGCCACAGCAGCCAGAGTCGATGTCGATGTCGCGTTTGAAAGCAGATGCGAAAGCTGGGCTGCAATCCATACTGCTCGCGAATCGATCCCGCCTCACCGCGTTCTGCGTACAGGGTCAAATCAAGACCGAGCTGAGCGAGCGCGTCGCACATATGCAGCACGTGCACGGCGTTCGCATCCTGAGATGGGACACGCGATGCCGACACATAGTGGACACGAGCAATCACGACCTATCTCATGGGCACGGCGGTTCGCGCCACAGCGCAAGATACTGTTCGAGCGCAGCGTCCAGAGAAAACGTAGCCGCACGCGCGCGTCGCGCATCCCGATCGGTCGGCGGCTCACACAAAACCTCCACGATCGCCGTTGACAGCGCATCAATGTCGGCAACGGGCACGAGTCGGCCCCACTTGCCGTTCTCCAGGATCTCCTCCGGACCACTGGGACAGCGCGTCGAGACGATTGGCATGCCGATGGCAAGCGCTTCGATGAGTACTGCGGGCAATCCTTCCCGTCGCGAAGACAGCACGAACACATTTGAGCGCGCCATCCAAGGCGCGGTCGTTGGCACTCGACCGGGCAACAGAGCCGAGTCAGCCAACCCCAGCTCTGCGACGAGCCGCTCCAGATTGGGGCGCTCCTTCCCCTCACCCAGAATGATGAGTCGCGCATCGCAGATACGACGCACTCGGGCGAATGCGTGCAGCAAGTCCGAAAAGCCCTTCACGAAGTGCAGGCGCCCCGCCGCGAGCACGACCGGTTTGTCTTTCTGCGCAAGCCACGAGTGAGCGACCGGCGCCTGCGCCGCGTCGAGGAACCTCGGCGTGAACGCGGGGTTGTAGATGGCATGCAGCTTCTCCGGTCGCACGCCGAAATTGTTCCGCAAATCTTCCGCCAGCCCCTGACTCACCGCGACGACAGCATCGGCGCAGTTGAAGTGGCTGCGGATCGCGCGCGTCTCCGCCCGGTACTTGCGCGGGTTCCGCCACTCCGCATCGGCGGACAGATTCTCACGCTGGGTCAGCATCACGTGCACTCGCGCGCCGAATTGTCGTTTGATGCGCGTGGCGCGGATGTTGTAGCGATTCAGCGCCGCAACGATCCGGACTCCTGGATGCTGCTTCACGTAGCGATTCCGGCGCATGCGGGCAAGCAGACCGACGCCGAGGATGACTCGTGTCACCCGCGGATCGAGCAGCGGCTCATCGACGAACTTGAAGCGCGGCGTTTCGCACAACAGATCGACGCGGTATCCGCGCTCGACGAGCGCGTTCGCCATCGTGAGCACCCACTTCCTCACACCACCGCTCGAGCGCTTGGGCCAGGCAATAAGGTTGCAATAGAAAGCAATGCGCAGTTCAGACTCGGTTCGCAACGCGTGCACAAGAAGGTCCGATTGATCTTTCCCAGTGAAGTCGTCTCTCCAATATACCGGAGTCTTTTTCATCTGATCGTCAACCATGGAATCCGTATGTCATGAGGGTCGTCTTTCCGTACCTGGCGCAGCTGCACCAGGTGTTCCATTCGCTGCCCATCGCCGCCCAGATGGCGATGACGTATCCACAGGTTCGTGTCCACGCCGCCGGCGCGACATCCGAACACGTGGATTTCATTTGCAAACTGCTGGAGCGCTTCGCTCCGCGAGCTCGTGTGTTCGTGGATCGCTTCGATGCTTTGACGTTGCGCACGGTCAATTACGGCAAGAAGAGCCGCCTGTTGTTCCGCAATCGCAACTACCTGCGATCGTTCGATGCCATCGTTACGCCGGAACGCTCTTCGCTGGTTCTGCGCCGTGTCGGCCTGGGCGAAACGAAACTCATCTGGACACGACATGGTGCCGGCGATCGCGCCATCGGTTTCGCTGACGACATTCATCAGTTCGACTACGTGCTCATGGCGGGCAGGAAGATCGAAGCGCGCCTGCTTGCATCCGGACAGATTCGGCCGGGCCAGTACGCCACTGGCGTCTACTCAAAGTTCGATTGGCTGGCCTCGGCGCCGTCTCCGCGCTTGTTCGAGAACGCTGCGCCTGTGGTCCTGTACAACCCGCACTTCGAAGCGAAGCTGTCGTCATGGCCGTTGATGGGACATGCGATTCTGGAGTTCTTCGCCGCGCATCCCCAGTGGAACCTGGTTTTCGCGCCTCATGTGCGGTTGTTCGATCCGCCGACAGCCGACAAATACCGCGAGTTCGAGCGGTACGGCGTGGTGTCGAACATAGTGGTCGATCTGGGCAGCGAGCGCAGCATCGATATGACGTATCTCACGGCCGCCGATTTTTATCTCGGCGACGTCAGCAGCCAGGTGGCGGAGTTCATTTGTCGTCCGCGCCCCTGCCTGTTTCTCAACACGCACGGAGCCGAATGGCGCAACGACGCGAACTATCGTTCGTGGACACTGGGATCCGTGGTCGACACGTTGGATGACTTCGAGCGCACGCTCGAGCGGGCGTTCGCAACGCACGGCGAGTTCATCAAAGCGCAGCACGAGTACATCACCGATACGTTCGATCTCCCGCCTGGATCTTCCTCCGCGGCGCGAGGGGCCCAGGCGATCGTTTCGTATCTGGAAAGTACCGCGGACACTGCGCGCAGCAGCGCTCGGGTGTTGGGCTCGAAAGCACAGCCGCGTCCACAGCACGGGACGACTGCCGCCCGGCTGTGAACACGCTCCGCTCGCTCGAGAGCCCTTCGACAGGCTCAGGGCGAACGGAGGGGAAAGCCACTAGTGCGGCAACGAGTCACACCGAGGATCCACATTGCACTTGACCAGCCGCACGACTTCCTGGCTCTCCGGCTCGACTTCCAGAAACACACCGATGCCCGGCGCGTAGTACTTGCGCTCGAACACACCCGGCTCGATCAGCGAGAAGTTGCGCGTGACCACGCAATTGCCGTTGCACAGGAACTTGGCCAGGTCAGCTGGCACGAACTCATCGAGGGCCGGCTCCTTGCCGTACGCATAGGTCGTGGACAGCACCTCGGCAGCGTCCTCTGCGGTGCCGAGTGAGGCCTCTTCTCTATACACCTCCCCCGCCACGGGAGCGGCGCGGAAGATGATGCCCGGCTCGTCGCCGTCACGTCCCGCCTTGAACGAGCCCTCGATACTGACCAGCTCAGGTCGGGGCGGACGATCGCCCTCGAACGTCTCGAAGCTGCGGGTCTCTTCGCCGCAATACCACACGTCTCCCACGTTGGCCTGGGCAAACCAGTCCTTGGTGCTCTCGATGAGCTGGCCTTCCTCCCGCGCCTCATCGAGAACGACGATGCAGGGCACTTCGTCGATGAGCTTCGTCTGGTTGAGCACCTCGACCTTTATCGTTTGCGTGCCGCTGTGAAACTCCCATTGGCTGCCGATCCCCAGCGGAAAGTAAGCATTGGGATTGCTCAAGTTGGCATAGTTCGCAGCAAAGTCTCCGGGCTCGAACTCCGGGTGATAGCGCGCTTCGCCGAGCAAGCCGCATGCATCCTGTCGAGCCACGAATTGCTCGCGGCAGAGGGCTCTGTTTTCAGTCAACTCGCTCTGTGCGTCGGCAAAGCATGCCACGCGATCCGCGTCATCCGGCTCGTTCGTGCAGATGCCGAATGCAGTCCAGTAATCGCCAACGGCGTCAGCCCGGCAGGCGCGGCGCATCGTCTCGGTGGTGGCCGAGCAGAACTGGGACTGCGCCGTCAGATCATCCACTTCGTCCGCGTGTGCGACGGCGCCGACAGAAACCATGACACTCGCCATCGAGACGATAAGGCAGTCGCAACGCGCGCTGGATGCAGCACGTAACTCGGTGGCTAGAGCGGGACTGAACGCAGTGCGCACAGTTCGACATTGCACTTTGAACGTGTGCATAAGCCCTCCTGCAACTTGGTGTTGGCGTCCGTTTGACGCCAATTCACAGAGATTCCAATCGCATCAAAAGCTCAGTTGCCACTCCAGCATGGCGCCG
>JBEVDW010000630.1:0-4297 GCA_040513115.1 Steroidobacteraceae bacterium
GGCATGCTTGGCCGCGATATCCGCAGCCTCGGACGCGAGGCGGGCACGCTCGGTCACGAACAGCGCGCGCTCGCCTTGCGATGTGGCCTTCGAGCTGGCTTCGCGATGCTGGGCCCATTGCAACATGAGCAGCGTGCTCGTGAGCGCGCAGCCCAGTACGATGGCCAGTACGACCAGTTTTGTTTTCAGTCCGCGTGTTTTCACGCTTGGCTCCGCAGTCCGCACTCACTCATTACCCGTCGCCGTACAGTCTTCGACACAATCCATGTGACAGGCCCACGAGTTCCTTGCGGCGACAGGAGAGTTGTGCGGAATTTGCGGGCATCATACCGACAACCCAGCGACTGGCGGGGAATCCTCGGGGAATCCCCGAACGAGAAGTTTCGTGGTCCAAGTTAGACACCGTTGCGGGTGTCGGTTTCCTTAACACGAGCGCTGCATGAACGAATTGGAACTGACCGGACGTGCCCGCACGCACATCATCGATCTCGAGGTGCCTCGGTGCGGCCTTCACTATGAAGTGGTGGCCGCATTCCTATCGATGCGGGACGCAGCCGCAACGGCCGGCATCGCGCTCCAGTCCCGATCCAGCTTTCGCGATCTGACAACACAGCTGTCGATCTGGAATGCCAAATGGCGCGGCGAGCGACCGTTGTACGACCGTGCGGGTCAAGTGCTCGAGTACAAGGCGTTGCAGCCACCGGCGCTGCTCGATGCGATTCTCACGTGGTCGGCGCTTCCAGGTGGTAGCCGGCATCATTGGGGCAGCGACCTGGATGTGATCGATACGGGCACTGTGCCAACCGGTTACACCGTTCAATTGCTGCCCAGCGAATATGCACCCGACGGGATCTTCGGCCACTTGAGCGCCTGGCTCGATGAGAACATGCACCGGTTTGGTTTCTTCCGTCCCTATCGCACGGATCGCGGTGGCGTGTCGCCGGAGCCGTGGCACTTGAGCTACGCACCCGTGAGCATGCCGGCGCTCGAATTGTTGAGCTTGTCCATCCTGCGCGATGTGGTGGAGAGCGTCGCAATCGATGGGCGCGACCAGATCCTGATGCGGTTGCCGGAGATCTACACGCGCTATCTGCTCGCGATCGATATGCCCGAAAGCAAGGTGCGTTGGTAGCGACTCGCGCTTCAGCCCGCTGATTCTTCCCTGCCATCGTCCCGCAGTCGTGCCCGTATTTGCCCGACACTGCTGAGATACAGCGCGGGCGTCCAACGCTTGAAACGCCACAGCCAGCGCGCCGAGCGGGGCAGCACGACGTGCAACTTGCCGCGCGCGGCATGCGTGAGCAGATCGAACGCCACTTCATCGGCTGAGTAGCTCGATGCGGCCATCATGCGAGTGGCCCGGTGGTGACTCTCTGGAGGTGCGCGCATCGACTCCAGGAGCGACGTTTTGAAGAATGTCGGCATGACGACAGATACCTGGATGCCGGCGGGTTTCAATTCGCCGGACAGTGTTTCACTGAGCGATAGGACGGCGGCCTTGCTGGCGTTGTAGGCGCCCATGCCGGGTAGCGCTGCAAATGCAGCGGCGCTAGCGATGTTGATGATGAGTCCAGTGCCTCCGAGCTGCAGATGTGGAATGGCAGCGCGGGCGCCGTTCAGCACGCCGAGGAAGTTGATCTCCATGACCCATTGCCAATCGTCCAACTCGGTTTCCGTCACCTCGCCCGCGGCCGCAACGCCCGCATTGTTGATCATGAGGTCGAGGCCATTGTGGGCCGCGGCGAACGAGTTCACCGCCACGGTCAACACATCGGCCTGCGTGACATCGCCGGGAAACGATTGCGCCGCGATGCCGCCGCTCAGCTCCACGTCGACATGCGACAAACGAGTCTCATCACGATCGAACAGGCCCAGTGCCCATCCGTTCGCGGCCAGTGCGCGGGCCAATGCCAGGCCCAGTCCGCTGGCCGCGCCCGTGATGAAGGCGCGTTTGCGCGGGAAGCGGTGATTGAGTCGATCGAGCGCTGGACTCATGACGGCCCGGAGTTCGTTGCAGTGCGTGTGAGAGCATGAATGCTCGAAGCGACGTACTCGCTCCGAGCAGACGCTAGCGCGTTGCTCTCAACCCTTCCACACCTGCTTCAAATGTCCGAGCACGAGGGAACGGATGTTCTGCACGGGATTCTTCTCCCAGGTGAAACACGGCGGATCGCGACGGAGCATCGGCCAGCGTCCGGTGCGGAGGACTTCACGCAGATAGTCGAGATTGCGCTGGATGGCTTCCATGTACGGATTGCGTCCGCCAAACAACACTTCGAGGTAACGATACGCGCCTTCGAACTCGCCTTCGAGGCGATTGCGCCGCACCTCTTCGATGAATTCTGGTGTGCTGCGAAGTACATCGAGCCCCGAGCTGTAGACGACCGAGGGCTTGCCGTCTTCGCCGCGTGGCAGAGCGACACCACCCAGCACGAACTCGGGATACAGACGATCGCGGCACTTCTCGAGATAGCAGCGATCCGACATCTGTGCGATGAGATCGCCGGTGCCCACCAGGTGTCCCACGCGCCGGTCGCGCTCATCGTCGAGCCGGATCTGGCTGAACTCCATCTCATAGCCGGTGAAGTGCACGATCTGTGTCGCGACTGGCACCCACTCGGCCATGCCGATGGTGGGTAAGTAGCGAGCCAGGAAGTGGGCGCTGCGCGTCACATGCGAACGCGTGAACTCAGCGCCGTTGCGATGCGCGGAATCATCCGTCTGGCGAATGTAGCCGGAGTCGTGAAACAGCGCGGTGACGATCGCCATGACGGCACGCTCGGGACCGAAGCGCTCGTCAGCAGAATGAGTACGCTCGTAGCCAACCAGCAGTCGCGCGGAGGCCAGCGTGCCATCCAACGTGTGCTGCAGATCGTGATAGACAGTGTCGCAGCCGAAGTAGCCGGGAAACTGGCCGGTGAACAGCCGTTCGAAATCGCGAAAGGCACAATCGAGACGATCCAGGCCGTAGTTCGGCCACGTTTGACGGAACAGATCGCTCACCGCACGGCGCACCAACTCCGGTGAGCTGACCTGGACGGTATTGGTCACATCGAAATCGCTGCGCCGATAGTGCATGTTGTTATCGCTGGGGGGCCGGGCCGTCGGAGCGTGGGGCAGTGTGCAAGATGCCGCCGCACGCTGTCTATGCATCAGTTCGACGCATTGCGAACGCGAGCGCCGCGATCAGTTGCTGAGCTTAAAGCTTGAGACAGCCGATGCGTGATCGGAAGGTCGTTCTCAAGCGCGCGGAGTCTTGTCGATGTGACACGCATCACACTTGGCGGCGAGTGCCGCGCTCGTCATGACGAGATCGATGCGCAGACCATTGGAGACGTAGGTGTCGATTATCCTGACACCTTCGACCGTTTCAGCCAGCACGCGCCTGTGCTCATCGTCGAAACTCGGGATGTCCATCGTTCCTGCAGTGCCAGAACATGGAGCGGATTGGCCTGCAACCATTGCGTGAGTTGCGGCAGCCGCACATGCAACGAGTCGACGCTCCAGGAAGCGATCCGCATCGACATCGATACAACCTACCGGGGGGCGATGGAGGTGAACTCGGGATCGGTCAGCTTCATTTCTCGCAGCGGACCGTATTTGCGCAATTCATTGCGAATCTGATTCGCGGGTCCGATGACGACGAGCTGCAGGCGTTCGCCGCGTGGGAACACGGTCTCGATCGTGTTGCGAGCCGCCGCCATGTCGACTCGATCGAGTGCGTCCAAATAACCTTCGACATAGCTGCGATCCAAACCGTAGAGTTCGATCTGGCCGAGCATACCGGCCCAGTCCTCTGCGGTTTCGAGTGCGAGCGGAAACTGGCCTTGCACGTATTGCCGCCCGCTCGCCAGCTCCGAATCGGTCAGCCCGTTCGCGTGCAGGCGTTGCAGAACATCCAGCGCCCTGTCGATCGCAGCGATCGTGGTTTGTGTGCGGGTGTACGAGCTGATCGACCAGAGACCGGGATGGGCAAGGCGTTCGAAGCGCGAACGCGCACCGTAGGTCAGCCCACTCTTGATGCGCAGCTCGATATTCAACAACGACGTGAAGCGACCGCCGAACACGGCGTTCACGGCGTCGATGGCGGCACGGCGTCGATCCGTTTTCGCCACACCAACGGAGCCGAGCCAGAAATACGATTGCGTGGAACCCGGCGCGTCGATCAACAGTATCTGTCGCGTGGACGGTGCGACGGGATCAGCGACAGTTGGCAGTGTCGCAGGAGCGCGTTGCCAATTGCCCAGTGCACGCGTGAGCAGACGCTTCATCGCACGGGGCTCGAAGTCGCCAACGA
>JBEVDW010000631.1:0-3283 GCA_040513115.1 Steroidobacteraceae bacterium
ACGATGAAAATCGGCATACCCAACGAATCCTGTCGTTATCTCGAGGGCCGTTGCTCGCACCGGCAACGTGAGCACTACCATACGAGAAATCTTGTAGAAACTCACCCCGACTCGCGAACTACTGTCGATACGACCTTCACGGAGGAACGGAGCGGCAGCGGTGTCGCGACCTTCTCAATATCGCCGTCTGTTCCGCCAGCACGTGGCGTACCATTCGTTCTTCACTCATCGAGAGAAACCATGCTGCCAGCCAAGGCCTATGCCGCCCAGCAAGCAAGGGCACCTCTCGCGCCGTTCCACCTGCAACGGCGTGAACCCGGTCCGCAGGACGTACTGATCGATATTCTGTATTGCGGCATCTGCCACACGGACATCCATCAGACACAGGGCCAGTTCCCCAACTCGACCTTTCCGATGGTGCCGGGTCACGAGATCGTTGGCCGCGTGGCACGGGTCGGCTCCGCGGTGACGCGATACAAGTCCGGCGACATCGTCGGCGTTGGCTGTTTGGTCGACTCCTGTCGCACCTGTCCCGACTGCGCAGCCGGTGAAGAACAGTTCTGCTTCGGCATGGTGCTGACGTACAACGGTCTCGAACGTGATGGCCGGACACTGACGTACGGCGGCTATTCGTCGTGCATCACCGTCGACCAGCACTTCGTTCTCAGAATTCCTCCCGCACTCGACCCGGCTGCGGCCGCGCCGCTGCTCTGTGCCGGCACGGCGACCTATGCAGCGTTGCGCCATTGGAACGTGCACAAGGGCAGCCGCGTCGGCGTCATCGGCCTGGGCGGACTAGGCCACGTGGCCGTGAAGCTAGCGGCAGCCATGGGCGCCGAAGTGACGGTGCTCAGTACGTCGCCCGGCAAGCAGCAAGACGCACTGCGGCTGGGTGCCGTCGATTTCGCAAACACGCGCTCTGCCGATACCTTCACGCGTCTGACCGAGCGTTTCGATCTCATCCTCAACACGGTGTCCGCCAGCATTCCGTTCGACGCCTATATCAGTCTGTTGCGGCGCGACGGCACGCTCGTGCTGCTCGGCGTTCCCGAGGAACCGGTGACAGCCAACGGCTTTGGTCTGCTCGCGCGCCGCAAGCGCGTGGCCGGCTGTCCGATCGGCGGCATTCGCGAGACGCAGGAGATGCTGGATTTCTGCGCCGGCCACGACTTGGCCGCCGATGTCGAAGTCATCTCCATCGACAAGGTCAACGAGGCCTACGAGCGGATACTCAGAAGCGATGTGCGCTATCGATTCGTCATCGACATGGCGACGCTGACAGACGTGGCCTGAGGGATATCCGCAGCATCAAGACTCTTCATCCGTCGCGACAGGCATACTTCGCTTTCGGAACCTGTCTCAAAATGCCTGCGCTGACCGACGGATTGTTTATATCGAGCGTGATCAAGCCTCGGAGATTCTGCTTATCGCACTGAACGGCGAATAGCGGAAAGTGGGGAGAACGAACGATGCCCAGCGACGTCTCGACTTTTTGTCGCGTCTGCGAGCCCATGTGCGGTGTCTTTGCCACGGTCGAGGAGGGACGGATCACCAAGATCCGCAGCAATCCCGATCACGTGCTGTCGCGGGGCCATTTCTGCAAGAAAGCCGCCGGCATGATCGATGTGACTTACGATGTCGATCGTGTCCGCACTCCGCTGAAGCGTACCGGTGGTCCGGGTGAGTTCACGCCGGTCTCGTGGAACGAGGCGCTGGATGACATCACCGGTCGACTCACCGCCCTCCGCGAGCGGGAAGGCGCAGAAGCCTTTGCCACCTACATCGGCAATCCGCCTTATTTCTCCTATGCAACGGTGCTCGGCATCGATGTGTTCAAAGCGGCGCTCGGTGTTCGCTGGCACTACGGAGTGGCCGGCGAGGACTCCGGCGCACTGGCCGCAGCCTGCGAGATCCTATACGGCTCTGGCGGCTTGATCCCCAAGCCAGATCTGTGGCGCACGAAGTTCCTGCTGATTGCGGGCGCCAATCCCGTCACCTCGCATGGTTCTTCTTTCGTGGAACCTCAGGTCTCTCAGGCGCTTCGTAGCATTGGTGCTCGTGGTGGACGAGTCGTCGTGCTCGATCCGCGCTACACCGAAACAGCCCGGCGTGGCACACATGTGCCGCTACTCGCTGGCTCCGATGCCTATGTTCTTGCTGCGTTACTGCGCGAGCTCATCGTGCAGGGGTTTGTATCTCATCGCTTCATCGCACGTCACACGCGTGGTTTCGACGTGCTCCGCCAGGCAGTCGAGCCATGCACTACGGAGTGGGCTGAGCATCACAGCGGCGTGCCCGCGCAACTGTTGCGCACGTTGGCACGAGACATCGGCACCGCCGAAAGCTTTGCGGTGCACGGGCGCACCGGCACGAGCACTCAGCGGTACGGCACGCTAGCAACAATGTTGCTGCATCTCTTGCCGATCGTGACCGGTCACTTCGATGTTCCGGGCGGCATCTCGTTTGGCTGGGCTCCGACGGATCCGAGTGCTGGCTTGAAGGATCGCGGTTACGGCAAGCACTCCAGCCGTGTGGATCGGTTACCGGATACCGCTGGCTTGCTGCCGTCATTGGCGCTCATCAACGACATCGACATCGCGGGAGCGGGCCAGGTGCGCGCGCTGATGATGGTGGGCGGCAATCCGTCGCTGACTTCAACGGGCAGCGGGCCGAAGCTCGATGCCGCGCTACAGAAACTCGATCTGTTCTTCTCGCTCGACCTGTACGTCAACGAGACGAACCGCTATGCGCACTACGTCCTTCCCGTCACAGGCATGTTCGAGCGTGAAGACGTACCGCTGCTTACATTCAATACGATGCTGCGACCGAGCCTGTTCGCAACGGCGCCGGTCATCGATCGCGTGGGCGAGGCGCGGGAAGAGTGGGAGGTGTTCTACGAGATCGGCCGACGCATGGGATACGGCGAGGCTTTCTCCATGACGCCGCGCGACATCGTCGACCAGGTCATCCGCCAGTCCTCAGTGGGCGATCGCTTCGGAGAGAATCCCGCGGGAGTTTGCTTCCAGAAATTGCTCGATGAGCATCCGAATGGCTACGGTGTCTTCTCCGAGCTACCCACCGGCGTGCTGGAAGCGATGATTGCCACACCGGACAAGCGCATCAATCTCGCCTCTGATGAACTGTTGTCCGAGCTGAAGCGGCTGCACCACGACCGCTCCGCCGACAATCATGACTACCCCCTTCGACTGATAGGTCTGCGGGAAACGCTCTCGCACAACACTTGGATGCACAATGCAGGAAGCCTCATGCCGCGCTCGCGCGA
>JBEVDW010000632.1:0-10111 GCA_040513115.1 Steroidobacteraceae bacterium
GGTCGCAGCCGCCACGACCACTTCTCCAGCGCAAGCCGACGACGCGTACGCTGTGCTCGCAAATGGCAAGATTCGATATGTCTCTCCAGCAACCATGACGTGAGCGTCCTCATCCTCAACGATCAGCCCACCGCAGGCGCGGGATCCGATACAACGGTAGCCGCCGGTGCGAGCGTCACGCTGAGCGAATCCGACGCTCGCGAGCCTGAGTTTCACCGCGCCCTCTCTGGCTAGCGCTTCGACGCTCGTATATCGACTGACGGCAACGGACAATGATGGTGCTGTTGCGATCGATGACGTTTCCGTCAACGTGAACGCTAACCCGCGGAAGGGCGGTGGCGGTGGTGGCGCTCTGAGCTACTGCTTGTTGACGAG
The DNA here is from genome assembly GCA_040513115.1 of Steroidobacteraceae bacterium. Taxonomy (GTDB): domain Bacteria; phylum Pseudomonadota; class Gammaproteobacteria; order Steroidobacterales; family Steroidobacteraceae; genus DATELY01. The sequence continues at coordinate 376 of JBEVDW010000632.1, forward strand.
CCTGATCGGCCTGGCTACCGCAAGGCTGAAGGTACGCTCGCGCCGATAGAGCTGATTCCACGCGAGGACATCTCTCCTCGCGTGAGCCTCACGGGTTCACAAGCCCCGCGTTGCCGCTCTCGGTAACGAACGCGCGCAGCACGCGCGCCGTCGCCGTCTTCTCCGTCACCGTGTCCATCGCGATCAACTCTGCACGCATGCGCTCGCGCGTGAGATCCAGTGTGAGATAGCCGCGGTTCTCGCCGTTGGCGAAGAGCAGATTCTTGTTTTCGGCTACGGCGGCGTCGAACTGTTTCTGCGGCATCGCCTGCGACGTGATCGAGGTCGTCACAAGTTCGCTGGCGACAACCGCGGAGCTCGGGTTCTGGGGTTGGAAGTGCAGGTTGGACGCGATGAATGCGTGGATGTCGCCGCCGAGCAGCACAGGGTTGCTGGTTTTCGTTTCGACCAACGCACTGATCAAGCGCTCGCGTGCGACGGGGTATCCGTTCCAGTTGTCGGTCCAGAAGCGTTCGCCGGGGCCGGATTGTTCATCGATGTACGAGACCACGGTGCCTTGTGCGAGGAGATTCCAGCGCGTCCGACTCCTTGCGAGTTGTCCGACGAGCCATTCTTCCTGCTGCGCGCCCAGGTAGGTGCGGCGGGGATCGTGCAGCGCGTCGCAATTGCCGGTGGACGCACCGCGCTCACCGAGTGGGGCGCACGCCTGGACGTCGCGGTACTGACGGCCATCGAGCAAGTAGATGCTTGCAAGATCACCGAAGGCACGTTGGGCATACAAGCGCATGGATGCGCCGAAGGGCACAGCACGACGTGGCACCGGCATGTGCTCGTAGTACGCGCGATAGGCAGCGGCGCGGCGCCCCAGGAACAATGTGGCTTCATCGTTCTGTTCGGAGGTCGCATCGGCATAGTCATTCGCAACTTCATGATCGTCCCAGGTCATCAGCCACGGGCAGTGCGCGTGGGCGGCCTGCAGATCGGAATCCGTGCGATACAGCGCGTGTCGATTGCGATAGTCCTCGAGCGTGAAGGCCTCGGGCGTGCCGTGTCTGCGCACGAGATTCCTGCCCCAGCTCGCTTCATAGATGTAGTCGCCGACATGGACGATGAGATCGAGCGGCTGCTGGAGCATGTGGCGATAGGCCACGTAGTAGCCCTGCTCGTACTGCTGGCACGAGGCCACGGCGAGCTTGAGCGCCTCGTTTTTCGCGTCCGGTCGCGGGGCAGTGTGTGTACGGGCGATGGGACTTCGATGACCGGCGGCCGTGAAGCGATACCAGTAGTTGCTCCCGGGCTCGAGCACGTCTGTTTCGACGTGAATCGAATGCGCCCATTCGGGCGTTGCGTATTCCGTCCCGCTGGCAACGATGCGCTTCATTGCGTCATCCGCAGCGATCTCCCACTGCACAGGAATAGCCGCGGCTTGTGGCAGACCGCTGCCCGGCTCGAACAAGGCCGGTGCCAGCCGCGTCCACAACACGACGCCGGAAGGTGTTGGATAACCCGATGCGACGCCCAACGTGAAGGGATTCGTTTTGAGCACTAGTGCGTCGGCTGCTCGTAGGAGTCGAGCAGGAAATGCTGCGACCAGCATCCCACAGCTCATCATCTGCAATGTGCGTCGGCGAGATATCCGGGTCGACGTTTTGTTCATGGCAGCTCGCTGGAAGGACGATGAAGCACGGCCTGAATCGTGCCCACTGAAGATGATGCGTGCGTGAACTGTGCTCCTGGCGCGAGACCCAGGGTGTCCCTGTGCGCACCGCGGTCAGATAGCCATACTCTCACGGGCCTTTTCATCTGGCGACTCCATGAGTCAACCCACATCACGTGCCACCATGGTCATGGTGATCGCAGCTCTGCTGTTGCTGCTCACCTTCGGCGTGCGCCAGTCCACCGGTCTGTTCCTGCTGCCGATGGTATCGGCCACCGGCATGAGCATCGCCGCCGTGAGCTTTGCCATGGCCATTGCGCAGTTCACGTGGGGGCTTTCGCAGCCCCTGCTCGGGGCCATGTCCGATCGCTATGGGCCCACGATGGTCCTGGTCATCGGCGGGCTCGTCATGGCACTCGGTTGCGCGCTCACCCCATTGGCGGACTCGCAGACCACGCTCATCTTTACGCTGGGCATTCTTACGCCGTTTGGAGCAGGAGCTGCTGGTCTGTCAGTCCTGCTCAGTGCCTCGGCGCAACGGCTGCCTCCCGAACGGCGTTCGTTTGCCAGCGGCATCATCAACGCCGGCGGCTCGCTCGGGCAGTTCGTGTTCGCGCCGCTCATGCAGTTCATCATCGCCAGCGCGAGCTGGGTCGCGGCAATGCTGACGATGGCGGTCGCAGCGCTGATGACCATACCGTTGGCTCTGCTGCTCGGCGGACGTGCGCCGGGTGCGCCTGCCACGGGCGAGCAATCGCAGTTCAGCTTGCGCCAGCAGTTTGCACTGGCACTGCGCGACCGCAGTTACTGGTGCCTGCATGCGGGTTTCTTCACGTGCGGCTTCCACGTCGCGTTTCTCGTAACGCATCTTCCGAGTGAGCTGCAGCTGTGCGGACTTACGGCGTCGGTCGCCGCGAACTCGCTCGCGCTCATCGGCTTGTTCAACGTGGTGGGCAGCCTGGGGATCGGCTGGCTCGGTCAGCGGCATCGCATGAAGCTGTTGCTGACCGCAATCTATGGGACCCGCGCTCTGCTCATCGTCGTGTATCTGCTGATGCCGAAGACCGCCCTTAACGTGTATCTCTTCGCCGCAGCGCTAGGGGTTACGTGGCTTGCCACGGTGCCTCCTACAGCGGGCTTGGTCGGCAAGCTCTTCGGTACGCGCTACCTCGCGACGCTGTTTGGATTGACGATCTTCTCGCACCAGATCGGCGGGTTCCTGGGCGCATGGCTCGGCGGGCTCGCACGCGAGACGACGGGCAACTACGACTGGATGTGGTACGCCGACATCACGCTCGCGTTGCTCGCTGCAGTCTCGAATTTGCCGATCAAGGAAGCACGAGTGACCATTGCAACCGCCGCAGCGTAGTTGTCGGCCGAATACCGGCGTTTAACCGGGATTCAGCAGCACGCGTCGATAGTCCCGCGGCGACAAGCGCTTCTCTCCTCATCGAAGGCGAATGCCGATGCGCATCTCTAAGACCTGGCTCTCCGCGGTGCTCGGCCTCGTCCTGACTGGCTGCAGCACGCCTCACGTTCGTGTCGACAAGGCAGGCGATGCCGTGGCGAAGTGCAAGAGTTTCGCGTGGCTACGTGAGTCACAAGAAGCTGAGTCGCTTACGGACCAGCGAGTTCGTGCAGCGGTATTGGAGCAGTTACAGAAGAAGGGCTACTCGATTGCCCAGGGCGAGCCGGACTGTCGCGTGACCTACGCGCTCAGCACGCACGAACGGGCCGACTCGAAGCCGCGTGTCGGTGTGGGCGTGGGCGGCGGATCGGGCGGTCTCGGGGGCGGTATCGGCGTCAGCCTGCCTGTCGGCAAACGCGATCGGTATGACGGCGAGCTCTCGATCAACGTCATCGACGCGGCGAAGAATGCGGAGATCTGGCACGGCTCGTCTGACGCAGCATTCGGTTCCGAGGAGATCACTCCCAACGAAGCCGCTGAGATCGTCGACACCGTGCTTTCGAAGTTCCCGGATGCCTCGCCCCGAGGATCCTAGCGGCGGCTGCGATCACTCGTGCCGCAGCGCCTCGATCGGATCCAGTTGCGCTGCTCGCTGCGCGGGGAAGTACCCAAAGGCGATGCCGACGGCTGCCGAGAAGACGAACGCAAGGATCACGATGCCGCCGTTGAACACGAACGGCACACCGAAACCGCGAGTCGCAAACGCCGCAGCCGATAAGCCCAGGATGATGCCGATCGTGCCACCTAGCAGCGCGAGCACGACAGCCTCGACGAGAAATTGCAGCAGTACATCACCCGCCATTGCGCCGACCGCCAGTCGAGTGCCGATCTCGCGGGTTCGCTCCGTGACCGACACCAGCATGATGTTCATGATGCCGACGCCGCCGACGATGAGACTCACGGCGGCCACGGCGCCGAGCAGACCCGTGAGCACCTTCGTCGTGTTCGTCATCGTGCTGGCGACTTCCTTCATGTCCATGACGGTGAAGTCATCGTCGGCGCCGAGGCGAATACGGCGTCGTTCGCGCATCAGCAACTCGATGCTTTGCTGTACCCGTTTGGTTTCGACGCCTTCACGTGCTGATACGAGCATTGTGTAGACATCGGTGTTGCCGTTGATGCGTCGTTGGATAGCGCGCAGCGGCATCAGGACCACATCGTCCTGATCCTGACCGAAGCTCGACTGTCCTTTCTGATTGAGGACGCCAATCACCTTGCAGGAGAGCTTCTGCAAGCGGATGGACGAATCAACAGGATCCTGCGCACCGAAGAGCTCCTTTCGGACCGTCGCACCCAGAATGCACACAGCAGCGCCGCTACGCAGCTCCGATTCCGTGAAGTTTCGACCTGAAGACAACTGCCAATCACGTACACGCAGAAACTGATCGGTGGAGCCCGTGATCTGCGTGCTCCAGTTCGTGTTGCCGTAGATGGTTTGAGTGTTGCTTTGCGCCGTCGGTGCGACCGCAGCTACGCCGGGCAATGTCGCAATCGCCTCCGCATCTTCAACCTCGAAGCGCTTCGACATTTGCCGGGCACCGCCGGGGCCGCGAAAGCCCTGGCCGGGAAATACCTGCAGCAGATTCGTGCCGAGCTTGCCGATCTCGGCCTGCACCTGCGCTGTGGCGCCTTCGCCGATCGTCACCATCGTGATCACGGCAGCCACGCCGATGACGATCCCCAGGATCGTCAGCGCGGAGCGCAGCACGTTGCGACGAATCTCGCGCAGCGCAAGCAGGATGGCGTTGGCAAACATGAGTATTACTCGACCGTCGGCCTGTTGGGTTCGTCGCTCTCGATGAGGCCGTCGCGAAAGCGCACGATGCGATTCGTCCAGGTAGCCACGTCCGGTTCGTGCGTCACCATGACAATGGTGATGCCGCGCTCCTGGTTGAGACGCGTAAGTAGCTGCATGATCTCGCGAGTGGTCGCCGTGTCGAGGTTGCCCGTGGGTTCGTCGGCGAACAACACCTGCGGCTCGGTGACGATCGCACGCGCGATGGCGACACGTTGCTGTTGGCCACCGGAGAGCTCGTTCGGCATGTGTCGCTCGCGTCCGGAGAGACCGACCTCGCGCAACGCTCGTCGCGCACGCTCGTGCCGTTCTTCCGCGCTGTAGCGGCGATAGATCATCGGCAGCTCGACGTTCTCAAGTGCAGACGTGCGGTTCAACAGATTGAAGCCTTGGAAGATGAAGCCCAGATAGTTGCGTCGCAGAAGCGCGCGCTGATCCGAATCCAACGTACCGACTTCCGTGCCGAGAAATCGATAGCTGCCGCTCGTAGGCGTATCCAGACAACCGAGGATGTTCATCGTCGTCGACTTGCCTGACCCGCTGGGGCCCATGACAGCCATGAACTCGCCGCGATCGATGAGCAGATCCACACCACCGAGTGCACGCACAGTGGCATCGCCTTCACCATAGATCTTGGTCACACCCGCAAGCTCGATCACCGTCTCACGCGGCTCGTCATCGGCAAAGACGAGTCGCGTCTCAGCGTGCATTCGCGGGCTTCTCGGCATCCACGAGCAACTCGGTTCCCGGTTGCAACGTGCTGTCGAGCACTTGTGTGTTGCGACCATCGCTTGCGCCGATGCGAAGAGTGATGGGCTGCGGCTTGCCGTCCTTCAGCGTCCAGACGCGCGTTTCGCGCTTCGCGCCGCCCGCATTGCCGCCTTGACCACGCATGCGCATACGCGGCATCAGGGCACCCATGATGCCGCTGCGATTGTTATTCGCGCCCGGGCCACTCTGTTGCTTGTCGTCACTGGGAGGCGAGAAGCGCAGTGCTGCATTAGGAATCAACATCGCATCCTTAACCTGCTGCACCCTGATGGCTGCCGTCGCCGTCATGCGTGGACGCAGGAGCAGGTCGGAGTTGTCGACCTCGAGCACGGTCTCGTATGTCACGACGCCCGTCGTAGTGGCTGTCGAGCCGGAGCTCGACGTCCCCGTGCCCGTCGATTTCGCAGCCGCAGCCGCATAGCGCACTTCTTTGATCCGCGCGCGGAAAACACGATCGGGATAGGCGTCCACCGTAAACGTTGCGGGTTGGTCCTCGTGCACCTTGCCCACATCGGCTTCGTCGACGTCGACGTGCAGCTCCATGCGTTTCAAGTCTTCCGCAAGCGTGAACAACACGGGCGCTTGCAGCGAAGCGGCAACGGTCTGTCCCGGCTCAACGGAGCGCACGAGGACCACGCCATTGATCGGTGAGCGGATCGCCGCTTTGCTCAAGTCGGTTTGCACCGCGTTTAACGTGGCTTTGGCCTGCGCTGCAGACGCCTTCGATGCGCGCAGCTGTGCATCGGCACGCGCGGCACTGGCTTCGGCCACGTCGAGATCCTGCTGCGACGGAATCTTGTTGCCGCTGAGCTCACGCACCTTATATAGCCGCGCAAGATTGGCCTTGGCTTCACGCACATCGGCCTCGCTTTGGACGATGTTGGCTTCAGCGGACGCAAGGGCGTTCTCGGCTTGCAGCACCTGCGCATCCAGACGAGTGGTATCCAGCCTGGCGAGCACCGCGTCTTTCTTCACTAGATCGTTGTAGTCCGCGAACACCTCGCGCACGGTGCCGGACAACTCGCTGCCAATGTCCACCTGGTTGGTGGGTTGCAATGTGCCAGTCGCGGTGACAGTGACGGTCAGGTCACCGCGAGTCACCGGCTCGGTGCTGTAGGTCACTTTCTCGGCAGCATTGCGCGCCAAGAACCAATACGCGATGAGCGCGGCGAGCAAGGCGAGCACGATCCATCTCCACCGGCTGCGCCACACGCTGCGACGTGGTGTTGCCGTACCCAGTGCACGTTGCACGTCGGCAGCGGTTGCGTGTTCGGGGTTCTTCATAGAGGTGTTCAACGAGAGGACGTTAGCAGTGCGGGCAGGCGATTCGCCCCGCCGCCCAAGGCTTTGTACAAGCGGATCGTGTTCCCCGTGAGGTCGCCTTCACTCAGCGCAAGTTGATCTTCGAGCGTGATCTGGGAGCGCTGTGCGCTCAGCACGGCTTCGAAATCCACCAGGCCCGAGTTGTATTGCAGGACGGCAAGCTCGGTTGCACGCCGTGAGCTGTCGACCGCGGCCACGAGCGATTGATAGCGCCGGCGCTCCGTGAGCCAAGACGTGAACGCGTTGTCGGTTTCTTCCAGCGCGAGCAGCAAGGTGGATTGATAGGCCGCCAGCAGTTGATCGAACACGGCGTTCTGCACCTTCACGTTCTGTCGCAGCGCATCGCCATTGAAAATGGGGATGTTGAGACTGAGGCCGGCCGACTTCGCCGCATCGGCACCCGACAGATCATGTAGCGCGGTCGCCTGAACGCCGATCGAACCGCTCAAGGTCAGGCTGGGATACAGGGCCGCGGTGGCGACGCCGATCTCCGCGCTTTGTATGGCCAACTGGCGCTCGGCCCGGCGGACGTCGGGTCGCTGACGCAATACGTTCGCGGGCAAGTCCGTCACGAGGCTCGTGGGCGCGACAGGGATGGGCTGAACCGCATCCAGTTCGGCAGCCAGGGCACCGGCAGGCTCACCCAGGAGCACGGCGAGCCGGTTCGCGAAGGCGGCCAGGTTCGCCTCCAGCGAGGGGATCTGCGCGCGTGTCTGCTCCAGGCTCGTGCGCGCTTGCTCCACATCCAATGCCGCGCTCAAGCCGGCTTCGGCGCGCCAGCGAGTCATGTCGTAAACCTCGGCCAGGCTGGCCAGATTGCGCTGCGCGAAGGCAATACGCGCTTGTGCCGTCCGGTAGTTGGTGTAGTTCAGCGCGACATCGCCCAGCAACGTGATCAGCACGTCGTTGAGATCCGCCTGCGTGGCCTGCAGCTGAGCCGTCGCCGCCTCGCGGCCGCGGCGGATGCCGCCGAAGAGGTCCAGCTCCCAGGACGCATCGAGGCCGGCGTCGTAGATGTCGCGGTCGCCGGAAGCGGTGAATGTGCCGCCATTGCTGCCACTTTCCGCATGCGAGGCGGTCGCCGACCCAGCCACCCGCGGAAAGAAATCTGCTGTCGCGATGCGCTGGCGCGCCCGAGCCTCCCGCACGCGCGCCAATGCCTGATCGACGTCACGGTTCGATCGGAGCGCGCGTTCGATCAGACGCGTCAGCAGCGGATCGTCGAATGCGCCCCACCACTCCGCATCGGCAGTGGCCTGCGGATCGAGCGTGACAGCCCCCGGTTGTGCCAGCGCGTGCCATGTCTGGGGCGGCGAGGCGTCCGGCTCTCGGTAGTCCGGGCCCACGGCACAGGACTGCAGCGCAATGGCGCACAGAGCAATGGCGCACAGAATCATCGCAAGGCGCGGGCGGACGGTCGGCACAAAGGTATTACGAACTCTCATCGAAACGCTCATCGGTGAACGCGAAACCCACGCTACGACGGCACCCGAGTGTGGGGAGTAATTAATCGTTACGAACTGTATACGGCACTCGCTGCGGCCGGGGTCGCTGCGGCATCTGAACCAGGTCGGCGTCCGTTCGACTGGGCGTAGTGTGCTGAGTTCACCGGCATTTCCCTAGCGCTTTGCTCAATGGCTCTCCGGAGTCGCCATAATCGATCGATCGCTCTATTATTAAGAACCAACGGTGCTCATCAGAGAACCAGACGCGATATCCGCCGCGTAACATCTAGGTGACAATGCCGACCCCCACGTAAGCGAATTGCTGCAATGCCATTAGATGCCGTTCGATTGACTCACTTGGCGCGCCTGGAGGCGGAGAGCATCCACATCATGCGCGAGGTCGTTGCCGAGTGTGAGCATCCCGTGATGCTGTACTCCATCGGCAAGGACAGCTCCGTGATGCTGCATCTGGCGCAGAAGGCTTTCCACCCTGCGAAGCCGCCCTTTCCGCTCATGCACGTGGACACCACGTGGAAATTCCGCGAGATGATCCAGTTCCGCGATGACATGGTGAAGAAGCTCGGCTGGGACATGATCGTGCACATCAACGAGGAAGGCGTGAAGCAGGGCATCGGTCCCTTCACGCACGGCTCTGCGATTCACACGGATGTCATGAAGACGCAGGCGTTGAAACAGGCGCTCGACAAGCACGGCTTCGATGCGGCATTCGGCGGTGCGCGCCGCGACGAAGAGAAGTCGCGCGCAAAGGAGCGCGTGTTCTCGTTCCGCAGCGCTCAGCATCGCTGGGACCCGAAGCGTCAGCGTCCCGAGCTTTGGCGCTTGTTCAACGCACGCAAGAACAAGGGCGAGAGCCTGCGTGTGTTCCCGATCTCGAACTGGACGGAGCTCGACATCTGGCAGTACATCTATCTGCAGAACATTCCCATCGTGCCGCTGTACTTCGCGAAGCCACGCCCCGTGGTCGAAAAAGACGGCACGTTGATCATGGTGGACGACGACCGCATGCCGCTCACGCCGAAGGACAAGATTGAAGAGAAGTGGGTGCGTTTCCGCACGCTCGGCTGCTATCCGTTGACCGGCGCCGTCGAAAGCCGCGCGGCCACGTTGCCCGAAATCATCCAGGAAATGCTGCTCACAACCAGCTCCGAACGCCAAGGCCGAGTGATCGATCACGACAGCGCGGCGTCGATGGAGAAGAAGAAGCAGGAAGGCTACTTCTAAAGACTGTTTGGGATATAGCTTCACGGGGTTTGCGG
>JBEVDW010000633.1:0-4615 GCA_040513115.1 Steroidobacteraceae bacterium
GCAGACAGGCGCTGAGGATGTCGATGAAGGGCTCGTCGAGTGCGACGAGAAATCCGCCTGCGAGTACGAGCAGCGTGATCGGGCGCTTCGTATCCCACCACTCTTTCAAACCGTAGACGAACGCAGCCGCCACAAAAAAGCCAAAAATGACGCTGGCCCAGAATGCCACCGTGGTCGGATAGAGCGCTTCGATCGGAGGAGTCGGCAGGCCGAACGTTTCATCCCACATGTGACTGACCTCTTATGGTGGGCGCGCGAGCGGCGGCGCAGGGGTCGAGTTGATTCAAACGGAGGATAGCGACGGCGATTCGTCGTGTTGGCCACAAAACTGGCCAATGTATCTGCACAGATGGCCAGTCCATGTGTGCATACCAAGCTACGTGGTGTGCCGCTGTCGCTTGCTTGCGTGCTGGGCGCGGTACTGCGTGAGCGTCATGCCGGTCCAAGCCTTGAACGCCCGCGGAAAAGCCTTCGGATCCTGATAGCCCAGCAAGTAACCAATCTCCTGCACGGGCAAGTAGGAAGTCTTCAGATATTCCTTCGCCAGGTCACAACGGAACTCATTGAGTAGTTCTTGATAGCTCACACCTTCCAGATCGAGGTGGCGGCGCAACGTGCGCGTGCTCAGGTGTAGCTTGGCAGCCGCTTCTTCCAAAGTTGGGAACTGTCCCGAGCTGCGTAGGAACAAATTGCGCAGGCGAAACGCCAACGGACGTTCGGCCGTGATCTTCCGCAGCACTTGATGGCAATACTGTTGGCATGCATTAAACAGCTCCGAGTCGCGGTTGTCAGGGGCCTGCACTTCGATCGAAGGACTGAGGACATTCACCGCAGTCTCCTGTGCTCCAAACACGACCGGCCCCTTGAAGATGCCGCGATAGGCCTCCTGATGCGCAGGCGCGGGATAGCTCAGCTCGACTTTCGAATAGTGAATCGGTTGCTGCACGACCGTCTCGCCGATCCACTGACCGAACGTCAGGTTCTCTTCCACGCAGAAGCGCAGCAACGAACCCATCGGTACGATCTCGGAGAACGTCACGCGCCACTCATTGGGCCGTTCCACCAGATCTATCTTCAGCATTACGCCGATGAGCGAGTGACTGAAAGCGATCCACAGCTTGATCACATCGCGCATGCTGCGCGCCGACATCAGCGCATAGCCGACGATGCCGAAGTCCGAGAAGCGCACTTCCTTGCCCAGCTCGAGACCCAAAGCGTTGTTGCCCGTCAGCTCCATCATGTTCGCGATGACGCGCTGGGACTGCCAGATGTCGATGAGATATTCCGGATCCTGCAACTTGGGCAGCTCGATCTTCGAGCCGGCGAGCACTGCTTCGGCGGTGAAACCGCGGTGCTGCATGCGATCGAGATAGTGTTTTATCTTGGTTGGACGGAACACGCGCTTCACCCCGAGCGCCGACAGCACGCTCTACAACCGTGCGCGAATGCCTTGCAACGCGTTGCGCAGGAAGTAGTGATAGAACTCGGCCGGCGCATATAGCGTCTTCAAATCCCGATTACGTCCGCTGACATACGCTTGCCGACCTTGCAACAGGACGACGGCGTTACGCACGTTGCACCACACTTCGTAGAAGGCGGCGCTTTCTTCACGATACTCGGGTCCGCCGCTCGCGTAGTAGTGATGCAGGAAGTCGTGCCAAGGCAGCAACGACTCCATGTATTTGCGGCAGTAACCGACATCTTCTGCAGGATCCCCCAGATGGATGAACTCCCAATCAATGATGGCCGTGAGCCGTCCCTGATCTTGCAAGGCATTGTAGGGCGCGAAGTCACCGTGCACATAGGCGAGGCGATCGATGCGCGTCGGTACGTTCTCTGCCAGCCAGTCGAAAGCGAGCTCGAGCCCGGGCTCGGCAGGTGCTTGCAGACCCAGCCATCGTTGCCGCCATTCATTCAGATACGAGCGGACTTGCTCTTGCGGACTGCTGGATGTGCGCTGAGCAAGCTCGACTGCATGGAGTGCGCCGAGCGCCCGTGCGATTTGAATCCCTAGCTCGCGTCGCGTCGCGGGATTGCCGCCCCAGGCGGCGACGGTTGGATCGCCTGAAGCGGCAGAGATGCCTGGCAACAATTCGGATACCAGGAAGGGCTGTCCCAACACGCTTGGATCCGTCTCGCATGCGAGCGGCTTCGCGATCGGTACTGAGGTTCCGGTGAGTCGCTCGAGAATGGGAAACTCGTCCGCCACCGTGAAGCTGGTCGGACCGTCCTTCACATCCATGCGCACGAGCAGTTGCGTGCCCCAGCCGAAGTCATCTGTCGGATGCAGCTCGGCGGCAATGGAAGTCTTCGAGTATCCACCTGGGATCTTGCGAAACTTGGCGAGAGACCGAATCGGCTTTCTGGCTTGCCGTGCGAGGTATGCGCAGAACGCTGCGTGCAGTTCCTCACCATTCGCCTCGCGTGATTGCACTTGCCGGGAAGAAGCCTCTGTACGGGCTTCGTCCAGTGCGTCGGCTGTGGCGATGTAGCGATCGATAACGCGTGAACGCTCTTCGGACCCATTCATGTGTATCGCACTCACCACGTGGTGCTGATCTGCTTCCAGCATGGCGAGCAAGCGTCCCGCCATCATCAGTACGCCCTTGCCGGCAGAAGAGAGCGGCTCGGTCTGCGCAAGCGAATCGAGACCTGTGCGAATGTCGGCAAGCACCGTTGCCAGATCGATCACGCTCGAGTTTTGCATGGGCTCGCCGCGCATGAGTTGCATTAACTCCTGGCGTATTCGGTGACGAAGTCATTCCACTGGATGTCCTGCGCTTCGCCCCAGCCGACTTGACCCTTGCAACTCCATTCGACGAGGCAGATCGGCGTATAGCAGTTCATCCAGGGGTTGAACGGGCAGGCTGCTTTGACTTTGCCCTGCAGCTCGTACTCGCCGCCGTCGACGGTGGTGATTGCCAGCTCGACCTGCGTGGGAAACAGAGTTCTTCGATCGCGCGGAATCACTTTGCGAGCTTTGACGATCGGCGAGATCTTGCCGTTCGCCCACACCCAGCCGCCCAGCAATGCATCGTCGCCGGTGATGCGAAACGAATCCTTCCACAGCGGATTGCCGTCAGGATGATCGATTGCATTGCAGTTGAACGCGAAGTGCTCGCTGAAAGTGCCGGTCATCCACGTCGTGCCTGGAATCCTGGCTTGGTCTTCCATGCGCGCCTCGCCCCAGGAGCGATCGCGAATCGTGTAGCCATTGAACTGATAGCGCTTACCGCGCAGCAGCAGTTCTCCCTTCGTCTTGCAGGCCTGTTCGAAATGCCGCCCGGTCGACCACATCGCCAATGGCATGACGGCTTCCAGCTCGACATCGAAGGCGTTATTGCGCTGTGCATCGGTATAGCTCACGCGGAATCGCTTGAGTGGCTCCAGCACTCGCGCGCGATAGCCGTTGTCCAGCGTGTAGTCGTGCAAGTCGTTCGCGAGCGATGCATCGCTCATGTACTGACGCATGTCGATGAGCTCGGCGGCGAGCGTCATCGGCTTGAAGCCCTGGAAGATGAGCGTGCCACCCATCACCGTCTGCATCTTGGGGTGATGCCAGATGTAGTTGAGCGCGTGAATGTCGGCTTCGGGAATGCTGAATCCCAGGTACTGCGTTTCGGTGCACGCATAGTGCTGCACCTTCGCGTTCTCTTCGGGATGCAGCAAGTCCGCTCTGCTGTCGTAGCTGGCGAGACGATCGCGGGAAGGACGGTTCAGAAAGTACGCTTGGGGATCAGCCATGGCACATCCTCACGCTTCTTCAAAGGGCTTCATCAGCGGTGCGACGCGATAGCGTGACGGAATCTTGTCGGCGCCGATGACGCGATCGATCTCTTCGTGATGCTGATAGATGCGCCGTTCCATGTTCGATAGCGGAATGGAGCGAAACGCCTCGCTTTCCATCGATTCCTGCACGCCGCGCAGCGTGCTCAAGTCCTCGATCGTCACGTAGTCAAATGCCGCTACGACTTCTTGACACGCTTGCGAGTCGGGATCGTCGTGACCCGCCGGCGCCAGGTAGTAAATCTCCAAGCGCGAGGTGTTCACGCCTGTTGGCCAATACACCATCAAAGGCCACTGGAATTCCGCCCCGGCCGCGATGATGTTGGGAAAGACCGTGTACGTTCGAGCCGCCTCTCGCGTCAGCTCATGCTCAGCCGCGCCTGCGGATCTGCCGCGATCCAACACTTGCGCTTCCAACTGCGTATCCGTGCGCTTCGGCACGATCAAGCGCGAGTGTCCGTTGGGATATAGCGCGAAACTGGGACGCCGGTTGTCCAGCATCAGGTTGATGGTTTGCGGATGCACTTGTTGAAAGTGATAGATCTCCTGGAATGCGTCGATGAGCACCTTCCAGTTGCAGCCGATGTCTTTCGTGACTTTCTTGAATAGCTTGATGTTGCCGAGATCGAAATCGGCCAGGTCGCGCGTGAGCGGCCCCAAGTAATCGAGCAGCGGTTGAGCATTCGCGTTGCGATTGACGAAGATGAGATTGCCCCACTGTTCGCAACGCAGTGAGACGAGGCCACGCTTCGACTTGTCGAGTCCCGGAAACTCATGCTCGCGCGGAACGACTTTCAAGGTGCCGTCGAGATCGTAGGTCCAACAGTGG
>JBEVDW010000634.1:0-8243 GCA_040513115.1 Steroidobacteraceae bacterium
GTAACGCAGGCGTTGGTGATTCCCTTGAGCTCCTTCTCTTCCTTCGTCCAGCGCAACCCCAATGTCAGCTCGGTCTGCTCGGTAAAGTCGTAGCCCACTTCCGCAAATGCCGCAGCGGAAGAAATGTCGAGGCTGTTATCGATTTCAACCCTATCGACAGGAAAACCGGGGATGGCCCGTACAGCAAAGATGTCGTACTTCTGCTTCGCCTTCATGTAGTAGAGACCACCGATCCAGTTAAAGGGCCCCTCGTTATTGGAGATGAACTGGAATTCCTGGCTGAACTGCTCATTGAAGTACGGCAGCTGGGCATGCACGGCGCTCACATTGCTGGAGTCATTATCGACCGTGATGAACGCTTCCTGGTCGATGTAACCGGTGATGCTGACCAGACTGAAAGCGTCGAAAGATTGGTCCACACGCAGGGTAGCCGCCTTACTTTCTGTGGCGGCGGCGTGACCATCGAAGTGTGAGTTTCCGGTATCGATACCTTCGATAAAGTTTTCCTGGGTGTCGTAGAAATCATCCAGCGCGGGTACGCCGAACTGGTTCATCGTGCCCTTCGCTATGGCGCGGGCACTGCCAGGAGACTCAGTGGTTTTGTCATAGCTAAACGACAAAGTTGCCGTGGTCTGCTCGGAGGGCTCCCATATCCACTTGTTGCGCACAGTAACCGCACGCTGCTTGTTCACATCCTCGTCCAGAATGATGTTATCGCCGTAGCCCTCTTTCTGGTCGGTATATCCAATCGATAGGTCTGCGGCCAGCGTCTTTGTAATCCCGGTTGTGCCGTAGAACTCGGCATTGGAGGTATCGAAGTTGCCGTAACCCAGTTTGATAGAGGCGGAAGGGTCATGTTGTGGGTTCTTGGTGATCACGTTCACTGCGCCACCGGTGGCGTTTCGCCCAAACAGAGTGCCCTGAGGCCCCTTCAATACTTCAACGCGCTCGATGTTTTTGAATCCGATTCCGTTGTTCAGCGGCAACGACTGATATACGCCGTCGATATAAAGGGCAACCGACGGCTCGAAGCCGATAACGGTGGCATTCTGGCTGCCGATGCCACGAATGAACGGTGCCATAGCCGCCACCTGACGCCGAAATTCAATACCCGATACGGCCGTCTGGACATCGTCCATGCCACCGATATTGCTCTTCTCCAGGGAGTCAGCGGTGAGGGCGGTGATCGATATGGGCACCTCCATGATGTTTTCGGAGCGTTTCTGGGCCGTAACCAGAACCTCCTCGAGGACGATACCCTGACCATTGGCGCTGCCGCTCCAGGCAGCCATGCCAGACAACCCAGCGAAAACCGTGAGCAAAGGAATATTGTTCTTCAAAGTTATTCCCCCCGATTCTATTTGTGGTTTAGAAGCTCAGCTCATAAAGGCCTTACTGTTTAGCTGTCAAATATACTACGGGGATGGGAATTTCAACTGGCTTCGGTGGCCAGCGACGTGAGGCCCTCACTCCCACTCTATCGTCGCAGGCGGCTTGCTCGAAATGTCGTAGGTGACGCGCGAGATGCCGGACACCTCGTTGATGATGCGACCCGCAACGAGCTCCAGGAACTCATACGGCAGGCGCGACCAGCGCGCGGTCATGAAGTCGATCGTCTCCACGGCGCGGAGTGCGATGACATAGTCGTAGCGACGGCCATCACCCATCACGGCAACCGAGCGCACGGGCAGGAACACTGCGAATGCCTGGCTCGTGCGATCGTAGAGATCGTGTTTGCGCAGCTCCTCGATAAAGATCACATCGGCACGGCGCAACAGTTCCGCGTACTGCTTCGTGACTTCGCCCAGGATGCGCACGCCCAGGCCGGGGCCGGGGAACGGATGGCGATAGACCATCTCGCGCGGCAATCCGAGCTCCACACCGAGCCTGCGCACTTCGTCCTTGAACAATTCACGCAGCGGTTCGACGAGCTTCAGCCGCATGTTGGCCGGCAGGCCGCCGACGTTGTGGTGGCTCTTGATGACGTGCGCTTTGCCGGTCTTGCTACCGGCAGATTCGATGACGTCCGGATAGATCGTGCCCTGCGCGAGCCATTGCACGTCGTCGAGCTTCGCCGCTTCTTCTTCGAACACCTCGACGAACAGGCGGCCGATGATCTTGCGCTTGCGCTCCGGGTCGCTTTCGCCTTTCAGCGCCGTAAGGAAGCGCTCTTCGGCATTCACGCGGATCACTTTCACACCCATGTGGCGTGCAAAGGTCTCCATCACCTGATCGCCTTCGCCGATACGCAGCAACCCGTGATCGACGAAGACACAGACGAGCTGATCACCGATCGCCCGATGCAGCAGCGCACCGACCACGGACGAATCGACGCCGCCAGATAAACCCAACAGCACGCGCCCACGACCCACTTGTGCGCGTACTCGAGCGATCGAGTCTGCAATGATGTTACCGGTCTCCCAACGCGCCTCGCAGCCACAGATCTCGCGCAC
Organism: Steroidobacteraceae bacterium; assembly: GCA_040513115.1. Taxonomy (GTDB): domain Bacteria; phylum Pseudomonadota; class Gammaproteobacteria; order Steroidobacterales; family Steroidobacteraceae; genus DATELY01. The sequence continues at coordinate 2,454 of JBEVDW010000634.1, forward strand.
GAAACGTTCGAGCAGCTTGGCGCCTTGCAGCGTGTGCGTGACTTCCGGGTGGAACTGCACGCCGTAGAACCGCCGTTCGTCATCGGCCATCGCGGCGAGCGGCGCATTCGCGCTGAATGCGCACGCAACGAATCCGGGTGGCAGCTCTTCGACGCGATCGCCGTGGCTCATCCACACATCGAGCAGTGCCCTGCCCTGCTCGTCGGTGTGATCGCGCAATCCGTCCAGCAGGCGGTTTGGCACCGCAGTGGTCACTTGCGCGTAGCCGAACTCGCGATGCGTCGACGGCAGCACGCGCCCGCCAAGCTGTTGCGCCATCGTTTGCATGCCGTAGCAGATGCCGAGCACAGGCACGCCGAGCTCGAAGACGGCCTGAGGGGCAACAGGCGCCGCGTCGAGATGAACGGACTCGGGACCACCGGACAGGATGATGCCGAGCGCGCCGAAGTCGCGAACGTCGGTTTCGGAGATGTCCCACGGACGGATTTCGCAATACACACCGTTCTCGCGCACGCGCCGTGCGATCAGCTGAGTGTACTGCGCACCGAAATCGAGAATCAGAATGCGATGCGCATGGATGTCCGGCGGAGCCGCGGCGCGAGAAGTGGCGGATTCGGGAAGGCGGCGCGCGCTCATGCGATCGATCTCAAGGTGCGGCCAGTCGAGCGCACCTGCGCTCAGCTGGCACGGTAATTCGGTGCTTCTTTGGTAATGCTGACATCGTGCACATGGCTCTCTCGCACGCCGGCGTTGGTCACGCGCACGAACTGCGGACGGGTCCGCAGTTCGTCGATATTGCTGCTGCCGGTGTAGCCCATGGCGGCACGCAAACCGCCCGCGAGCTGATGCAGGATCGACACGAGCGAGCCTTTGTACGGCACGCGTCCTTCGACGCCTTCCGGAACGAGCTTTTCGAGCTCTTCCGTGGCGTCCTGGAAATAACGATCTTTTGAACCGTGCGCCTGACCCATGGCGCCGAGCGAGCCCATGCCGCGGTAGGACTTGTACGAGGCACCCTGGTACAGCTCGACTTCCCCAGGCGACTCTTCGGTTCCGGCAAACAAACCACCCATCATCACGGCGTGTGCGCCGGCCACGATAGCTTTGGCGAGATCGCCGGAGAAGCGAATGCCGCCGTCTGCAATCAACGGCACGCCGCTCGCCTTGAGTGCGGCAGCGACGTTTGCGACGGCCGAGATCTGAGGTACGCCAACACCCGCCACGATGCGGGTCGTGCAGATGGAGCCGGGACCGATACCCACCTTCACGCCATCGGCGCCCGCCTCGACGAGCGCTCGTGCGGCTTCGGCGGTGACGATGTTGCCGGCGATCACCTGCTGCTCAGGCCAGGTCTCTTTGATCTTGCGCACGGCCAGCAGGACGCCACGCGAATGACCGTGCGCGGTATCGACGACGATGACATCGACGTGCGCCGCACGCAGCGCTTCGACGCGCTTCAGCATGTCGATACCGGGACCGACCGCAGCGCCGACACGCAGCGCACCGCGCTCGTCCTTGCACGCGCGCGGGAATTCGGTGGCCTTCTGGAAGTCCTTTACCGTGATCATGCCTTTCAGGTTGAAGGCCTGATCGATGACGAGGACCTTCTCGATGCGATGCTTGTGCAGCAACGCGAGCACTTCTTCCTTGGGGGCGTTCTCGCGCACGGTAATCAACCGTTCTTGCGGTGTCATGACAGCGGACACGGGCGCGTTGAGCTGCGTTTCGAAGCGCAGGTCGCGATGCGTCACGATACCGACCGCCTTGCCATGCACGACCACGGGCACACCGGAGATCTTCTTCTCGCGGGTCAGCTCCAGCACCTCACGGATGGTCTTGTCGGGCGTAACCGTGATGGGATTGCTGATGACGCCGCTCTCGAACGTCTTGACGCGGCTGACCTCGCGGGCCTGCGCCTCGACGCCCATGTTCTTGTGGATGATGCCCATGCCGCCTTCCTGCGCGATGGTGATCGCGAGCCGGGCCTCGGTGACCGTGTCCATGGCAGCCGAGAGGACGGGCAGATTCAGGCGAATCGTCCGGGTGAGTTGGGTACTCAGGTCGACGTCGCGCGGCAGCACTTCCGAATAGGCCGGTACCAGCAGGACGTCGTCAAAGGTGAGCGCTTCCTCGAGAATACGCATGGCACTCGCCGCGTTGAGAAAGCGCGGCATTGTACTCGGGCGAACAGCGCCGGGTAAACGAAAAATGTAGGAATGGGACGTAACATTTGGAGTTAGGGTCAAAACGGCACATCACTCAGGCTCGTTTTGTTTTGACGTCGGAGACTTTAGGCTGCGCGGCATGTCGTCCTCCACGCCCGATCTGTTCTCAACCCCAAGCCCTAAGCCCCAGGCGCCCGGCCCGTCCGAACAGCGCGATATCTACACGCCCGGCCGCTTGAATCGCGAGGCCAGGATGCTCATCGAGCGCGGTTTTCCGGCTCTGTGGCTCGAGGGTGAGATCTCGAACTACTCGCGCCCCTCGTCCGGTCACTGGTACTTCTCGCTGAAGGACGAGCACGCACAGCTGCGCTGCGCCATGTTCCGGCAGCGGAATTTGCTGACACGTTTCACGCCCAAGGACGGCATGCACGTCCTCGCGCGCGGACGGCTGAGCCTGTACGAGCCGCGCGGCGAATATCAGTTCCTCGTGGAGCATCTGGAGGACGCGGGCGAAGGGTCCTTGCGTCAGCGGTTCGAGGTGCTCATGGCCAAGCTGGCGGCGGAAGGCTTGTTCGACGTTGCCCGCACACGCGAGCTGCCGAAGTGCCCCGCCCGCATCGGTGTCGTGACCTCGCCGACCGGCGCTGCCGTGCGGGACGTGCTGAACGTGTTGAAGCGCCGCTATCCCTCGATTCCGGTACTGGTCTACCCGGTACCCGTGCAAGGAACAGAGGCTGCACCGCGCATCGCCGAAATGCTGCGCGTCGCATCGCGACGAGCGGAATGCGACGTGCTGATCCTGGCTCGCGGCGGCGGTTCGCTCGAGGACCTATGGCCGTTCAACGAAGAGGCAGTCGCGCGCGCCATCGTGGCCTGCAGGATTCCGCTCGTGAGCGGCGTGGGACACGAGGTCGATTTCACCATTGCGGACTTCGTGGCGGACCTGCGCGCACCGACGCCCTCCGCTGCAGCCGAGCTCGTTGTTCCGGACTGCAGCGAGCGACTACGGGCCGTCGATGCATTGGCTCGGCGGCTTGCAAGCACGTGGAAGCGCACGCTGGCCGATCTGCGGCAACGGACACGCTGGCTCAAACGTCGCCTGCACCTCGTCCATCCCGGTGTGTGGGTGCGACAACAAAGCCAACGTGTCGACGAGTTGGAACAGCGCGGCACGCGTGCCTTACGGCAGCGGCTCGCTAGTGAGGCGAGTCGCCTGCGTGAGCTTCGAGCCCATCTACATCGCGCCTCGCCCGTGCTGCGACTGGCGCAAACGCGAAGTCGACTGGAGCGTGCAGATACACAGTTGCAAGCAGGGCTCGCACGCAGACTGCAGCGGTTGCAAGCACGCCTGCAGCTCGTTGCCGGACAACTGAACATCGTGAGTCCGTTGGCCACGCTGGAACGGGGCTACGCAATCGTGACCGACAGCAGCGGCAAGGTGATCACCAGCAGTGATGCCGTGCGTGTCGGCGAACAGATTGAAGCCAAGCTCGCCCGTGGGCGGGTGCAAGCGACCGTCGATCGTGTCGAGGGCAAAGAATGAAGTTGATAGGACGCGTCGTTTCCCTGGCTTTGCTTTGCTTCGTTGCCGTTGTCCACTCCGCCTCGATCGTTCTGCCCAAAGAGCTGCGCGTACCCGGTGGCATCGCGTTCGTCCCGCTTCCCCAAAGCGCGACGCCACCCGTTGTGCACTTCGGCAAGTACCGCGTGCCGGTGATTTCGCAGGATCAGACATGGGTTGCGGTCGTGGGCATTCCGCTCGCAGCCACGATTGGTGAGCAGACGCTGCAGGTCACCGGCATCGAGCCCGTTCATTTCCCGATCGGGGACAAGCAATACCGCACGCAGCATCTGAAGGTGCCGAATCAGCGCCACGTCGAGCCGAATCCCGAAGACATGAAGCGCATTGCAGCCGAGCAAGTGCGCACCGAGGCCGCGTTGTCACGCTACGCGGAAGCGGGCACACCGACCTTCGACCTGAGTGTTCCCATCGATGGCAAGCGTTCCGACTCCTTTGGCTCGCGACGCGTGTTCAACGGTCAACCTCGCAATCCGCACGCGGGCATGGACATCCCTGCGCCGAAGGGTACGCCGATCAAAGCGCCGGCCGATGGTGAGGTCGTCGATACCGGCGATTTCTTTTTCAATGGCAACACGGTGTTCATCGATCACGGCTACGGGCTCGTGACGCTGTACTGTCATCTCGACAGCATCGCCGTGAAACCGGGCCAGCGTGTCCGCAAAGGCGACGTGATCGGCAAGGTCGGAGCGACAGGCCGAGTCACCGGACCCCATCTGCATTGGGGCGTGGCGTTGAATCGCGCGATGGTGGATCCGGCGCTGTTCGTCGGGGAGTGAGCGGAGGCACGGAAGGCTTTAGGCTATTTGGCGCTTGGAAGAACGGTTGCCCCACCTCCGAGCGACCTTTCTCACCCAGAGCCTTCCTCACTCCCCGTCTCTCCCATGAACCGCCCGATCACCGGGCGGAAATGATCCATGTCGACGAGGAAGGAGTCGTGTCCTTGCAGCGAGTCCATGGGTACGAACTCGACTTCTCGATCCGCGCTCTTCAACCCGTCGGCAAGCTCTTGCTGCTGAGAGAGCGGGAACAGGAAGTCGGTTTCCACACCGATGATCAGTGCACGCTCCACTGTGAAACGCTTCAGTGCTTCGGCGACCGAGCCGCCGTGGTCTGCGAGATCGAACAGATCCATTGCGCGCGAGAGATACAGATAGCAGTTCGGATCGAACTGCCCTGTGAACTTGGTCGCGTGGGTCTCCAGATACGATTCCACTTCGAAGTCGATGCCGAACGGATCTCCAGGCTTGCGTTCCACGTGCGCGCGTTCGCGTCCGAAACGCAGCTGCCATTCCTTCGCGGAGCGATACGTGATCATGCCGAGCTTGCGCGCGAGCCGAATCCCGGTGATGGGCATCGAATCTGGCCTGTAATTGCCATCCTGCCAATTTGGATCCCGGCGGATCATCTCCCGCTGGAGGGAACGTAGCGCGATAGCAAACGGCATGGAACGCGCCGACGCCGAGATGCTGACGAGATTGCGCACCTCACCCGGAAACAACGCGCAATAAGCCAGCACCGTCATCCCGCCCATCGAGGGACCGATCACGTACGCCAGCTTCTTGATGCCAAACGAGCGCACGACTTCGTGGCCTGCGCGCGCGATATCCTCGATGGTGAGCACCGGGAACGTCAATCGATAGGGTTGCCTTGTCGCCGGATTGATCGATGCCGGCGAGGTCGAGCCAAACGGGCTACCCAATGAATTCACGCAGATGACGAACGAGCGTCGCGTATCGATCGGCCGTCCCGGTCCGACCATGTCTTCCCACCAACCCGGCGTCGAATCCTCCGAGCTCGAGGCGGCATGCGCCGACGGCGACAAGCCCGTGAAGATCAACACGGCGTTGTCGTGACAGAAGCTCAGGTCACCCCAGGTCTCATAGGCAATCTGCACGTCCTGCAGCACACCCCCGCGGCGCATCTCGAACGGATGATCGAGCTTCAGGATTTTTCGTACTGTGGCCATGACAGTCGGGGGGCGCGAATCGCTCTGAGTTTAGCTGGTCGGCTGGCCAACTGGTGGGCTGGCCAACTGGTCTACTG
>JBEVDW010000635.1:0-38500 GCA_040513115.1 Steroidobacteraceae bacterium
CGAGCCTGTGGATTCCGCGCAGGCCGACGTCGTTCCGCCGCTTGCACTGCCCGCGTCAGGATCCATCGTCTTCCGCTTGTCCGATACGCAGCTGCCAACGCCGGCGTCCTGCGGATCGAACACATCTTCGGCAAAGACTTCCGGCCTCGCTCAGTACAAGGCGATGGTTGCAGAGCTGAAAACCGCCAGCGGCGCGATCATTGCGAGCAATCCCACACGACGCATCGAGCTGTCCGCCATGGGCGATGCGTTGTATCGCCAGAGTCATCCGTCGGATCAAAGCGCGGAGGAGCAGATTCTGCTGCGGCTGAACAACGTGGACGGCATCTTCAGCTCGCAGATCGGCGTGGCCATTCAAGTTCCGACTGTCATCGTCGAAGCGCCCGATGGCACGGCTTTCAGCGGTACGACCTCGAGCAGCGCTTTGCTCGATGAGCTGGCCCTGCTTCGCAAAAGCTCTCCACAACTCCGCAGCCGCGGCTTGACGCACCTGTTCACGGGGCGCGATCTGGACGGCGACACGGTGGGTATCGCGTACATCGATTCTCTGTGCGACCAGCAATGGGGTGTGGGCCTCACGCAAGCGCACAACTTGAATGTCTGGATCGAGTCGCTGATCGCAGCGCATGAGCTGGGCCACAACTTCGGCGCCTATCACGACGGCGAAGATGCGCCAGGCGCCAATTCGGGCGAATGCACGAGCACGCCGGACAATCTCTACTTGATGGCACCGCGCGTGGAAGCCGATCACACGCAATTCTCGACCTGCAGTCGCACCACGATCCGCAGCCACGCAACGAGTGCTGCGTGCATCACACCGATTTCGACAGCGGATCTCGGCGTTGCTCCCGACCTCGGGCAAACACGCGCGCTTGCCGGCGCCACGTTCGACTGGAGCTTCGACGTCAGCAACGTCGGCAGTGCGACAGCGAACGACGGCAAGGCAAAGGCGTTCTTGCCGCCTTCGATCTCCATCGTCGAAGCATGGGTCACGGGCGGTACGTGCACTGGCGGCGCGGGCTTGATCGATTGCGATCTGGGCAGTCTGGCAGGTGGCGTCACCAGGACGATCAATGCACGGCTGCGTAGCGATGACATGGCTTCGAACACCGTGGTGGTCCATGTCAGCGCGAGCAACGATGCCGGTATGAACAACAACCAGAGCCAAGGCAGCATCGACATCGAGCCGGACGTCGACCTTGCGATCGAGCTCGCTGCGCCAGGCACAGGATGGACCGCGCAAGCACTGTCCGGGTCGATCACTCTGCGCAATTTGAGCCAGAGACCCGCGCAATCGCTCACGCTGGACCTGACGGGTGCCACCGGACTCAATTTGGCATCAGTCAATCTCGACGGCGCGAACTGCACGGTGAGTGGCAATCACATCCAGTGCGCTATGAGCTCGCTCGAATCTGGCGCGGTTTTGACCGGTAGCGTCACCTTCACCGCGCCGGCGGCCGGTAGTTATGCCTTGAACGGCGAGATCGTCAGCTCCGCTCTCGACGGTAACCCCAGCAACAATGCTGCGACGGCCTCCATCCAAGTGGCGGCGGTGTCGACCAACGCGATGGAAGGCCAGAACTCTTCCGGCTCGGGTGGCGGCGGATCGCTCGGACGCGAGCTGTTGCTACTCACCCTGCTCTGGCCGCTGGCTCGACGCAGGCCTCAGGCGACCGCCTGAGACAACCACTGCTGTAATTGCTGAGTGCCCATCGCACCCGACTGGCGTGCGACTTCCTTGCCTTGCTTGAAGACAACGACCGTCGGAATGCCGCGAATCGAGTAGCGGCCCGCAAGCTCTGGCACCTGGTCGGTGTTCACCTTCAGAAAGCGCACCTTGGGCTCGAGCCGCTGAGCGGCCGCTTCGAATGCCGGCGCCATCGCCCGGCACGGACCGCACCAGGGGGCCCAGAAATCCACCACCAGTGGCAATTCGCTGCGCTGTAGCTGCCGCTCGAATGCGCCTGCATCGACTTCCGCAGGATGGCCCTCGAACAACGCGCGATGGCACTGCGGACACTTTGGACCTTCGCTGATCCGGTCTGCCGGTACACGCACGACGGCGGCACATTGGGTACAGGGAACTTGGACCTGCTCACTCATATTCCAGTCTCCTCATCACAGCTCTCGAACTCCTGGCGAAGGACTCTCATCTCGACTTGATTTATGGGACGAGCGCCTACACTCAAGCCGAGCAATCACCTGGTCGAGCTCCACCCACGTTTCAATGTTCTACTTCAGGTATGGACTACAAGGACTATTACAAGATCATGGGCGTGGCTCGCACGGCGAGCCAGGACGAAATCAAGCGTAGCTATCGCAAGCTCGCGCGCAAATTCCATCCGGATGTGAGCAAAGAAGCGAACGCCGAGGAGAAATTCAAGGAGGTGCAGGAGGCATACGAGGTCTTGAAGGACCCGGAGAAGCGAGCGGCCTACGATCAATTGGGTTCGCAGTGGCGCTCGGGGCAGGAGTTCCGTCCGCCGCCGGATTGGGGCAAGGGGTTCGAGTTCTCCTCGCGCGAATTCAGCACCGGCGGAGAAGACACTGGCTTCAGTGATTTCTTCAGCTCGCTGTTCGGTGATCACAGCCCCTTCCGGCAACAACCGGGTGCAGGGCGACAACGCTATGCGCAGAGCGGCCAAGACCACGTTGCAAAGATCGAGATCCCGCTGGAGGACGCGTATCGCGGCGGCTCGCAAAACATCGAGCTGCGCTCCGCGGAGCTGAGCAACGACGGGCATGTGATCACCCGACCTCGGACCTTGCGCGTTGCGATTCCGGCGGGTGTGACGGAAGGCCAGCAGATCAGGCTCGCTGGTCAGGGCAGTCCCGGCGTCGGCGGTGGGGCGGCGGGCGATCTGTATCTGGAGATCAACTTCAAACCTCATCCGCTCTATCAGGTACAGGGACGCGACGTCACCTTGACGCTGCCGATCGCGCCGTGGGAAGCCGCGCTCGGCGCCACCGTCCCCGTACCCACGTTGGGCGGCCCGGTCGACATGCGCATTCCTGCCGGAGCGAAGTCGGGCCAGCGGTTGCGACTCAAGGGCAGAGGTTTGCCGGGTGGGGCGCCAGGCGACCAGTACGCCGTGCTGAAGATCGTGCTGCCACCACAGGACACACCCGAAGCTCGAGCGTTATACGAACGCATGAAGACCGAGCTGCCTTTCGATCCGAGAGCCGAGCTGGGCTCGTGAGCGAGCGCCGTCCATGACCACAGTGATCCTCCGTGGCGAGGTATTGAGCAACGAGCTGGAGGTGGACTTCGCGACGCTCGTGCGCTGCTGCCAATTGCAACAGGAAGAGCTCATCGCGATGGTTGATGCTGGCTTGCTGGAACCACGCGGCGAGCAACCGTGGGCCTGGCGCTTCAGCGGCATCGACCTGCAGCGTGTACGCGTGGTGCAGCGCTTGATTCAAGATCTCGGCGTGAATCTCGAAGGTGCGGCGCTCATCCTCGACTTGCTCGATGAGCGGGCAGAGTTGCGCAGTCGCATGCGGCTTCTGAGTGCGCTTGTCGAAGACCGCGGCTAGGTAACGCGCGGCTCGCTGTGCAATAGCTGTGCGACGCGCCGCACGATGGCCAGTTCGACTTGCGGCTTCTCGATGAAATCGATCGCGCCCTCGCGGATGGCCGCGACAGCAGCGGGCACGTCGCAATCTTCCCCCAACATGATCATCGGCGGCATTACGCCGCGCGCACGCAAGCAGCGCAGCAATTCCAATCCCGACATACCGGGCAGCGAGACGTCAGTGATGAGGCAGCGGGTTGCTTGCGTGCTCGCCGAGAGATAGCTCTCGGCACTGTCGAAGTCCTGCACATCGATGTCCAGAGAACTGAGCAAACGACAGAGCGAGCGGCGTCCGGCAGCGTCCGCTTCGACGATCGCAACTCGCGGTCGATCAGCGCCGCTGGGAAATGCTTGGCCCATAGACATCCGGTGCATCGACAATCAAAAAAGCGACCACGGGATCGTGGGCCGCGAATTCCGAACCGCAGGGAGGATTGAGGCGCGAGCGGATTGCGCAGCGGACCGTGGTCGCATGGTCGGCGATCTTTGGCTGGCCGCTGCGACGGCGATAGCTCGCACTTGTACCTAAGGGCACACCTCAAGCAGCGCCGCAAACGCTCGCTGCAATCTTCGTCAGGGGCCGACGACGTCGACTGCAGGCAAGCTGCCTACGCGCAGCGTCAGAGCTGGTTCACTTCCAACACCATGCGCACGAGATGAGCGAGTGAAGAGGCATGCATCTTCTCCATCACGCGGGCGCGATGGATCTCGACCGTGCGTTGACTGAGCTTCAGATCGCCGGCGATGACTTTGTTCGCCTTGCCGTGCACAACCAGATCGAGCACCTCACGTTCACGAGGTGTGAGCGTGTCCAGGCGCTTGCGAATTTCATTGCGCTCGCCGAGTGCCGCGCGATTGTGTGCGTCCTTCTCCAACGCCTGATTGATGCGGTCGATGAGATCCTGATCACGGAAGGGCTTTTGAATGAAATCCATTGCGCCGGCCTGCATGGCTTCTACAGCCATTGGCACGTCGCCGTGCCCGGTGATGAATATGATCGGCAAGATCGAATGCCGCTCGTTGAGCTTCTGCTGCAACTCGAGCCCCGACATGCCCGGCATGCGAATGTCCAGCACCAGGCATCCCGGACGATCTTCACGATACGCATCGACGAATTCCTGCCCTGAGCCGTACGTCTCCACTGCGTGGCCAATGGAACGTAACAGCAACTTGAGCGAATCGCGCACGGCCAAATCGTCATCGACGACGAAGATGGTGGTACGAGTGGCCACGGGACTGGCCTTCAAAATGGCTTCCTTCATGAGTTCCCCCCTGCAGGTGCTGCCGGTAACGTAAAGAAGAAGCGCGCGCCGCCCCCTGGGTTTGCGCTACACCAAAGCTTCCCGCCATGCGCTCGCACGATCGAGCGACTGATGGACAGTCCCAAGCCGGTCCCTCCCGGCTTGGTCGTGAAGAATGGATTGAACAAGTCCGCCATGGTGGCTTCGTCCACGCCACTGCCGCGATCGGCCACCATGAATTCTATATCCCCATCGCGATCCACTTGTGTGCGCAGTGTGATCTCGCGCGCCACTTCCGGCACTTCGAGCATGGCATCGATGCTGTTGCGCACGAGATTCAGGATCACCTGTTGGATCTGCACAGCATCCGCCTGGACCTGGGGCGCTTGCGCTGCCGGCTGTAGCACGATACGTACGCCATTGTGCCGCGCATCGGTTTGCGCGAGCGTGAGTACATCCTCCAGCAAGCGATTCGCCTCTAGGAGCTCCCGCCGCACTTCCCGATTGCGCACGAACGACCGCAAGCGTCGAATGACTTCGCCAGCGCGAAGCGCCTGCGCACCGATGTGCTCCAGCGCCGCGCTGATCTCCTCGGTCGTGCATTCGCCGTTCGCAAGCAACCGCTGACACGCTTGCGCGTAAGTCGCAATCGCGGTGAGCGGCTGATTCACTTCGTGGGCAATACCAGCCGTCATTTCGCCCAATGTGGAAATGCGCCCGAAGTGCGCGATGCGCTCCTGCATTTTGCGAACTTCATCCTCCGCGAGTCGCCGATCGGTGATGTCATGCAACGTGCCTACCTGCCGCAGCGGTCGTCCCTGCTCGTTGCACATCACCTGCGCGATGTGGTGCACGTACCGCAAGGAGCCATCAGGCTGCACGATGCGATATTCGATGTCGAACGAACGCGCGCCTGCCGCGATCTCCTCGCCAGCGCGCAGCAACCGCGCACGATCGGCCGGATGGATGATTGCTTGCAAGTGTTGATACACGCCGGTGGGTGGAGCACCGAAGTACCGCCCCAGCACCCTGAATAGATGGGGCGACCAATAATCCTCCGTCTTCCCATCGTAATGCACGACGTAGTTGCCGAGATTCGCAACCTCTTGCGCGATGTTGAGCTGCGCTTCGCTACGGCGGAGGGCTTCCTCGGAATTGCGACGCACTGTAATGTCGCGAATGAACGCGACGAAGCGTGGCGGTTGCAATCCTTGCACCCGGCCCACGGCCAGCTCGGCCGAGAACACCGTGCCATCGCGGCGGCGCGCGAGCAGCTCGCGCCCGATGCCGATGATGCGCGGCTGTCCTGTATCGATGTAATGGCGCAGATAGTCGTCGTGCTCGGAGCGATAGGGCTCGGGCATGAGGATGTTGACCTTCTGCCCGATCACATCTTCTTCCCGATAGCCGAACATGCGCTCACCGGCATGGTTCAGCAGCTCGATGCGCCCTTCGTGATCGATGAGAACGACGGCGTCGGCCGCGGCGTCCAATACGGCCTGGAACTCGCGCTCGACACGTTGAGCTCGCTCTTCCTGAGGCTCGGCAACGCGCAGCAAAGTCATGCGTCAGTACTCGCAGTCGCCCGCATGTGTGGACGTTGAGCGGTTGTAATCGTGGCAGGACATCGCAAATACGAAATCCAGCCCGCGTATTCAATCAACGACTGGCTGATTCTATGCCCTGCACACGCATCGCTGGCAAGTGCGGTGAGCTGGCGACGTCACGACTCCAGGATCAGCAGCAGGTCCTTCGCCTCGACGCTCTCGTTCTGTCGGGCAACGACCTCCACGATTCGAGTCGCGCGCTCCGCCCGCACGGCCGTTTCCATCTTCATCGCTTCGATGGTCAGGAGCACATCGCCTGCGGCGACCGAATCCCCAGCGGCGACGGCGATCGTTGCGATCGTGCCCGGCATTGGCGCTGCGACGTGCTTTGGGTCCGAAAGGGTCGCTTTACGTCTGGGTGGCTTCGCGGCTTTCTGGCTGCGATCGACCACCTTGACGGAGCGCGGTTGTCCGTTGAGCTCGAAAAACGCCGTGCGGGTGCCATCGTCGTGTACATCACTCACAGCGACGAAAGAAATAATCAGCGTCTTGCCGGCTTCGATATCGACCGAAACTTCCTGTCCCGGCTCCATGCCGTAAAAGAAGAGGGGCGTGGGCAGCTCGCTCACGCGGCCATACTCAATGTAGTCGCGCATGTATTCCAAATACACCTTCGGATACATCGTATACGAGGCAAGATCGGTGTCCGCAATCGCGCGCCCGATCCTGGTTTCGACTTCGTGGCGGGTCTTCTGCAGGTCGAGTGGCGCGAGAACCTCGCCCGGTCGCACCTTCAACGGCTCCGCGCCCTTGAGAATTTTGCGTTGCAACCCTGGTGGGAATCCGCCCTCCGGCTGACCCAGGTCACCGCGAAACAGCGACACGACGGATTCGGGAAAGGCCACTTCCGTCTTCTCATCGAGGACTTCCGCCGGCGTGAGCTCGCTCGTCACCATCAGCAGCGCCATGTCTCCGACCACCTTCGAGGTCGGCGTCACTTTGACGATGTCGCCGAAGAGATCATTGACCTGGGCATAGGCGCGAGCCACTTCGGGCCAACGCACATCGTCGATGCCCAACGAGCGTGCTTGCTCGCGCAGATTGGTGAACTGCCCACCGGGCATGCCATGGACATAGACCTCCGATGCACCGGCGCGCAGATCACTCTCGAACGCCGTGTAGAGCCTGCGAGCTTGTTCCCAATAGGAAGACGCGACGCGCAGGCGCTCTGGGTCAATGCCGGTATCGCGCGGTCCGTGACGAAGAGCCTCGACGATCGAACCCAGGTTGGGCTGTGACGTCAGGCCGCTCACGGCATCGATGGCACCGTCCACCGCATCCGCGCCTGCATCCACGGCGGCGAGAACGCTCGCGGCGGCGATGCCGCTCGTGTCATGCGTGTGGAAGTGCACGGGCAGACCGATCTCTTCTTTCAGCGCCTTCACGAGCGTGTACGCGGCGCGGGGCTGACAGAGACCCGCCATGTCCTTGATCCCGAGGATGTGCGCGCCCGCACTCTTCAGCTCACGCGCAAGCCTCAGGTAGTACGCGAGATCGTATTTCGTTTGTTTGGGATCGTTCAGATTGCCCGTGTAGCAGATCGCTGCTTCGCAGAGCTTGCCCGACGCACGCACCGCATCCATGGCGACATGCATGTTCGACACCCAGTTCAACGAGTCGAAGATGCGGAATAGGTCGATGCCGGATTTGGCCGCCTGGTCGACGAAGTAGCGGACGACGTTATCCGGATAGTTCGTGTATCCCACTGCATTCGCCGAACGCAGCAACATTTGTAGCAGCAGGTTGGGCATCGCTTTGCGGAACTCGCTCAAGCGCTCCCACGGGCACTCCTTCAAGAAGCGCAGCGCCACGTCGAACGTCGCGCCGCCCCAGCACTCGACGGAGAACAGGTTGTAAAGGCTATGGGCGTAGTATGGCGCGATGCGGACCATGTCGTAGGTGCGCATACGCGTCGCGAGCAGCGACTGATGCGCATCGCGCATGCTTGTGTCCGTGAGGAGCACTTGCGGTTGCGCGAGCATCCACGCAGCGAACTTGTCCGCCCCGAGCTCGTCGAGCTTCTGCTTCGTACCGGCGGGAGGTTGCCCGACGGGAATCGGCGGCACACGCGGCAGTGTCATGCGTGCTGGCTTCGCGCGTCCCTTCACCTCAGGGTTGCCGTTGACGACGATATCGCCGATGAATCGCAGCAGCCGCGTGGCGCGATCTCTGCGCCGGGGAAACTGGAAGAGCTCGGGCGTTTCGTCGATGAACCGTGTCGTGTAACTGCCATCGCCGAAGCGCGGATGAAGAATGACCTGGTCGAGGAAACGGAGATTCGTGACCACTCCGCGAACGCGAAACTCCCACAGCGCTCGATGCATCCGCGTAATGGCCTGCTGTGGTGTCGGCGCCCACGCCGTGACCTTGACCAGCAACGAGTCATACGAGCGGGTGATGAACGCACCGGCATATGCCGTGCCTGCGTCCAAGCGAATGCCCAAGCCTGCGGGACTGCGATAGGCAGAGATACGACCGTAGTCGGGAATGAAGCTGTTCTCCGGATCTTCGGTCGTCACGCGGCACTGCAGGGCGTAGCCGTGCGTCCGGATCTCATCCTGCTGCGGCACACCGGTTTCCGCGTCGCCGATGGCGCCGCCTTCTGCAATGCGGATCTGCGCACGCACGATGTCGATCCCAGTAACTGCCTCCGTTACGGTGTGCTCGACCTGGATGCGCGGGTTTACTTCAATGAAGTAGAACGAGCCCGTATCTGCGTCCTGCAGAAACTCGACCGTGCCCGCATTGAGATAGTTGACGGCGCGACCGATCTTGAGGGCCGCTTCGCACAACTCGGCGCGCTGCCGCATCTCGAGAAACGCCGCCGGCGCGCGCTCCACGACTTTCTGATTGCGACGCTGCACCGTGCAGTCGCGCTCGAATAGATGCACGAGGTTACCGTGCGAGTCGCCCAGCAGCTGGACTTCGAGGTGCCGAGCGCGCCGGACGAGCTTCTCGAGATAGACATCGTCCTTGCCGAACGCGGCTTTAGCCTCTCGTCGCGCAGCCGCAAGTGCGACGCTCAAATCCTCTTCGCGCTCGATCACGCGCATGCCACGTCCACCACCACCCCAGCTCGCCTTCAACATGAGCGGGAAGCCGACGGCCCGGGCCAGACTCACGCACTCGGCATCGTCCTGCGGCAGTGGCGGTGTCGCAGGCATCACGGGCACACCGGCAGACTTGGCCAGCTCGCGCGCGGACACCTTGTCGCCGAGCTTGTGCATGATCTCCGAGGTTGGACCTACGAAGATCACACCAGCGCTCACGCACGCGGCGGCGAACTCAGGGCTTTCGGCGAGAAAACCGTAGCCCGGGTGGATGGCATCGACCTGTGCCGCTTGCGCCACGCGCAAGATGCTATCGATGTCCAGGTAGGCTTCAATCGGCCCCTTGCCTTCACCGATGAGATAGCTCTCATCCGCCTTGGTACGGTGCAATGAGAAGCGATCTTCCTGAGAGTAAACCGCCACGGTGCGGATACCCAATTCCGCAGCAGCACGCATGACGCGAATCGCGATCTCGCCGCGATTGGCGATCATCAGTTTTCGAATTCGTGCTGTGTCTTGCATGGCCAGGACGGGAAGGAGGACGGTCCTGGATCATAGCCGCGGCAGTCACCGCGCAGAAAGCGCCGGCCGAAGGGAAGCTGGGAAGTCGACTACGAGGCAGCGGCGCGTGCACGACCCTTCTTGCGGAAGGATCCGGTCGACAGCTCGTCGTACTCCTTGTCCATGATCACGAGGCAGTTGCGGCCGCGGCCTTTCGCCTCGTACAGCGCCTCGTCGGCCAGTTGAATGAAGCCAAAGTGGCTCCGATTCGGTGCGGGCTCCACGCAGGCTGCACCGATACTGACGGTCACGCGCTTGATGGATGGGGATGCGGCATGCGGCACGTTCAGCGCTTCGATTGCGGTCTGAATCTGGCGTGCGACTTCTTCCACGTGGCCACGGCGAGCGTCATAGAGCACGACCGCAAACTCTTCGCCACCATAGCGAGCCGTCACGTCGAGCGGACGACGGGCACACCGCATCAACGTCCACGCAACTTGCTTCAGACATTCATCGCCCGCCTGGTGGCCGTAGTAGTCGTTGTACGCTTTGAAATGATCGATATCGAGCAACATCAGCGCTAGCGATGCGCGGTCGCGTATTGCTTGTTGCCAGATCTTGTTCATGTGCTCATCGAACGTGCGCCGATTGTTGATGCCCGTCAGCCCGTCGCGGCTAGCGACTTCGATCAGCAGGCACGATTCGAGATAGTTGGTGCGGTTGGCATGCTCGAGCGTGTAGCACACAGTTCCGCCAATGAGATTGGCGAACATCAGCACGATGATGTTGGAGGCGAGCTCCGCACCGGGCAGCCCAGCCGTGGCGGCCATCCACATGTAGGCAGCCAGGATGATCAGGGCGGAGCGCATGGCCGCATAGAACAGCAATCCCATCATCAGATAAGTGAAGATGGTCGCGATCACGACGGTGGCAACGAGGCTCACTCCCTGTCGCCACGCCATCACTTCGAGCGCCGCAACAGCAATGCCGAACAAGGGTCCGCCGACCTGAGCCGCTGGCGGGTAGAAGCGGTAGCACTGCGGCACGTACACCATGACCAGCGCACCGACCAGCAGCGGCGCCAACACCAGCGCCTGCAGCAGCGTAATCACGCGCGTGTCGCTGCCTTGCTGGAGCGTCTGGCTCAGTAGGGAGAACGCGATGACGAAGACGACCGCGAGCCACAGATTGATGCGCAGTTGGCGCAGGACTTTATGCTGATATGCCTCGCGGAACTCCCGCTCGAGAGGCTCACTGAAGGTCAGATACGGAAAGCCCCGCGTGAGTTGCTGCGCGTGGGCAGACTCAGGCGGACTTCCGCGCACGGTGGGGTCGAACTCGGACATTGCTGCTCAAGGCGGCCGTTCGCGGCTGTTCGTATGGCCGGGCGCTAAAGCTCGGGAGCACGACGGTAACGGCAATGGCAGCAGCGTACAAGTTGCGAGGACAAAAAATGCTGCGGGATTACGAGCCGGGTGGGCTCTCGAAACATCGAGGACGGGGCTATGGCTCAGTGCACCCCGCCGTCAGATCTCAGCTTGGATTGCGCTCGCGACGGTCGCGGGCGTCTTTGATGAAGCGACGCCACACCTCATAAGAATCCCAGCCGCCGCCCGTCGCCTGGAAACTGCCGCTGTCGGCGAGACCGTCATCCAGACGATCGCTGTTGGCAGCCGGCACCACCTTCAACATGGCGGGGTCAGAGTTAGAACTGGTTGGCGGATTGGCGATGTTCATAACTTGTTCCCTGGTGGTCATTGCTGTCGTCCTTCCGTCCCTGAAAGTCACGTCGACTGGAGGCATGTTCTTCATTCAACTACAGATCAAAGACCGAGTCCGCATCTTAGCGCGCGCGACCTCACACAAATTGCGCGCTGGTTCTCACTTCTGAGGCAATCAGGGTTTGGTGGGACGCGATTATGTTGCGTGCACCTCACCTCATTTCGCGCCGAAAGGAGTCGGTCACAGATCGTGGCCAGACGGTAACGAACGTCCCACATGCCGACCAGTGGCCATTTGGCCTACCAGAGCCAGCGCGCACAGTGTCGGACCGATTTGTTACAACGCGGGGACGCGGAGTTTACGCGAAATAGCGTGCGAGGTACGCATCGAAGGTGATGCGATCAGCGGCTTCGACGCTTTCTTGTCGTGCGTGAGACTCTTCGGCTTCGGCGGCAAATTGCGCGAGACGCTGCTCGTTCGGCGGATACAGCTCGAGGAAATAAGCTTTGTGCGCCTGCGACATGCGCAGCGCAAACTCGCCGAACGTTTCGGCACTCGTGACCAGCTCCTGCATGGAGCGCGCTGACGGCGTCAGTGCGACGTCCTGCAACTTTGCTTCTTGCAACTCGAGGGCTGCGCTGTACGGCCGCCCCGCCTCGCCTTCGTCGAGCAGCTCGCAGATGCCGCGCATGCCGTCGATGAGCTCCAAGCCCCACTCGCGCAACTCGATCGGTCGACCGAAGCGATTCAGTTGCAAACCCGGCTCGCGCCCGCGCAGTGCAACCAATGCATGATTCTCATCGAGCGAATGCTGTTCAGAGGACTCGATCGGCGCACTGTCCTTGAGGACACACAGCGCACAAAAAGCCTCCAGGAAGCGCAGCTTGTTCTGGTTCACCCCGACGGGATCGAAAGCGCTGACATCTAGCGCGCGCACCTCGACGTACTCCACACCCGCACGTGTCAGCGCTTGCGTGGGACGCTCACCGGATCGGGCCACGCGTTTGGGCCGGATGAAGCTGTAGTACTCGTTCTCTATCTGCAACAGGTTCGCGTTGAGCTGACGGTATTCGCCATCCACCTTGATACCGAGCTTCTGATACGGCGGATGCACCGTGCTGATCGCGTCGGTCAGATCGCGCACGTACTCGCCCAAGCTGTTGACCGAGATCTGCACGCCGGCCTGGCTCTTATTGCGATAGCCCAGGTCACTCATGCGCAGCGACGTTGCATGTGGCGCGTACAGTGTTCCGGGATTGAACTGCTTCAATCCGTGGTTGCGGCCGGCGACGAATGATTCGCAGAGAGCGGGTGAATTGCCGAACAGATACAGGATCAGCCAGCCGTACCGCCTGTAATTCCGCAGCAGCGCGAAGTACTGGTCGGAAATGAAATCCTGATCAGGTTTCGAGCGCTCCACAACCGCGGCCAGAACGGGCCAGAACCGCCCGGGGAAGGAATAGTTGTAATGCACACCGGAGATCGCCTGCATCCGGCGGCCATATCGATGCCCCAACCCGAGTCGATAGACCTCCTTCATTTGTCCGACGTTCGAGCGACCGTAGCGCGCGATGGGGATGGACGCATCGTCACCCAGCTCACCCGGCATGCTGGTGGCCCACAGCAGCTCGTCCCCCAAATGGCGATAAACGAACTGATGCAGATCGCACAGGAACTGCAGCAGCTCCCAGGACTGGGTGAAGGCCGGCGTGACCAGCTCGATCAGCGACTCGGACTAGTCCGTGGTAATGACTTTGTTCGTGAGCGCCGAGCCCAGGGCCGCCGGATGCGACGTCTGCACCAGCTCGCCGTTCGGCTGCACACGCAGCGATTCCTTCTCGATCCCCTTGTGTCCGCCTTGTAGAACGCCGCGCTCACGGGCGTTGATGAGCGCAGCCAGCCGACGCTCGAAGGCGCGATCGATTCCGACAGGAGGCATGAGGCAGCAAGTCTTCCAGATGGGTTGAATGGCCAAGCGCGGTCAGCGCGGGTGCTGCCGGACCGGCAGTGTGGTTTAAGGGGTCGAAAAGCGTCAAGGATGGGCCGGGATGGTCAGAGCCCCTCGCACGCCGTTGTGCCTGCTTCACAAGCCGACCTTCTGCGCCTCACACTGGCTCGAAACTATGGGGTCTATCGCTCGATGCGCATCGCTGTAGGCGGTTTCCAGCACGAAACGAATACGTTTTCGCCCGTGCTCGCGACATTGGCCGAGTTCGAAGCCGCGGATGCATGGCCGGGCCTGGTGACGGGCGTCGACCTCCTCGATGCCGTGAGTGGGATCAATCTGCCGGCCGCAGGCTTCATTGCGCAGGCGCGTAGCGACGGTCACGAAATCGTGCCGTTGGCCTGGTGTTCCGCCACACCCTCGGGACGAGTGACACGGACGGCCTACGAGCAGGTCGTTGACCTGCTGCTGACGGAGCTGCAACGACAGCTCCATCGCAGCGACGCCGTCTACCTCGACCTCCACGGGTCCATGGCCGCAGAACACCTGGACGATGCCGACGGCGAGACACTACGGCGGGTGCGCGCGCTCATCGGACCGCATCGGCCACTCGTCGCGAGCCTGGACTTCCATGCGAATGTGTCTGCTGCGATGGTCGCGAATGCGTCCGTCCTGTGCGCGTATCGCACCTATCCACATACGGACATGGCCGATGCCGGCGTTCGGACGCTGCGATGCCTGGCTCAACTGCAATCCCAGCCGGTGGCTCATGCGTTACGGCCGCTCGACTTCCTCCTGCCGCTCACGACTCAATGCACGCTGATCGAACCGCTTGCTTCCCTGATGAGCGAGATCGAAGCACTCGAGCGCCCGCCGCTCGTCAGTCTGAATTTCACGCCTGGATTTCCGGCGGCCGACGTTGAAAAGTGCGGGCCCATGGTCTTCGGCTATGGCTTCGATCCCGTCCGCACACGGATGCTGGTCGATGACATCGGGGCGCAGATATCCGGCCGCGAACATGAGTTCGCGCTGGAGCTGCATTCGATCGATGACGCGCTGCGAATCGTCGCCTCCACCCCCTCCGTTCCGGGCAGGCCGATCGTACTGGCGGACACTCAGGACAATCCGGGTGGCGGTGGCTACGCGGATACCACCTCGCTGCTCAAAGCACTGCTCGCACAGCGCATCCCCAACGTGCTCGGCGGCGTCCTCTGTGATCCGCAGGCAGCCGGCCGTGCCCACGAGGCCGGAGTGGGCGCGCACATCGATGTGGATCTGGCCGGCGTCGCACCGGTGCCCGGCGAATCGCCATTACATGGCCGCTTCGAAGTGCTCGGCCTCGGCGATGGTGCATTCACCGCGACCGGGCCGTTCTACCGTGGCGCCCGCATGGAGCTCGGGCCAATGGCCCTGCTGCGAATCGGCGGGCTATCGATCGTGGTCGCGAGCCGCAAGCAGCAGGCAGCCGACCAAGCCATGTTTCGGCACGTCGGCGCAGAACCCTCTCAATTCGCCGTCGTCGCGCTGAAGAGCTCGGTTCATTTCCGTGCCGATTTCGGCTCGTTCGCTCAACGCATCCTCGTGGTCGAGGCACCCGGCCCGAATGTCGCAGATCCAGCCAGACTGCCCTTTACGCGGTTGCGGCCCGGCTTGAGGCTGCGGCCACGCAGCTGACGACAGATCTTGCGCAAGGCACGCCTCTTGCTGCGATCTCATGCATTGAGGCCGTAGCGCGATGCGAAACGAAGGCGTCGGATCCTTGAGCCTATACTCGGCTTCGCAAACCGCTTCACGTCACTTGGGAGGAAGGCACAGGACGCTGATCGCTCGACAGGGACGAACCCGCCTTTCTCGAACTCCTGGTCAACATCAATTCCAACGTTCGGGAGCATAAACATGACTGACAAGCAGACAGTCGGCAGCGTGACTTATCAGACGACTGGCAAGGAGTACTTCGAGAAACGGGGTCTCAAACGACACGCGCGTGTGTGGTCATTGTGGGCATTGGGCGTCGGCGCGGTGATCTCAGGGCATTTTTCCGGCTGGAACTTCGGTATCGCGTCGGGTGGTTGGGGTGGTCTTTTCATAGCCGCGATCCTCATCGCGATCATGTATCTGGGACTGACCTTCAGCCTCGCCGAGATGTCCCCGGCCTTGCCACACACCGGCGGTGCCTACTCGTTTGCCCGCAGCGCGATGGGTCCGTGGGGCGGATTCATCACCGGACTTGCCGAGAGCATCGAGTACATCATGACCCCCGCCGTCATCGTGTTCTTCATCGGCTCTTATCTAACAGGCATCTTCGACACCGAAGTGACCGCGCAACCGATCTGGTGGCTCGTCAGTTACATCATCTTCGTTGCGTTGAACTACTGGGGCGTCGAGCTCTCATTCCGGATCTCGGTGAGTGTCACGCTGCTCGCGCTGCTCGTCCTCGCGATCTTCTGGATCAGTGCCATCCCGCATGCCGACTTCAGCCGCTGGGCACTGAACGTGGGTGTTGGCGCCGACGGCAGCTTGATCGAGCTGCCGAATGGCGGCGGTGAATTCCTGCCGAAGGGATGGGCCGGCGCATTCGCGGCAATGCCATTCGCCGTATGGCTGTTTCTGGCCATCGAAGAGTTGCCGCTGGCGGCCGAAGAGTCTCATGACCCCAAGCGCGACATGCCCAAGGGCCTGATCCTCGGCATGTTCACCTTGATCGTCTCCGCCACGCTCATCATGTTTCTGAACGCGTCGATCGGCACGACCGAGCCGAGTGGTTTCCATGGATCGTACTCGCTTGCGACGTCCGCCGAGCCCTTGCTCGATGGATTCCGCGTGATCTATGGCACCGAGCTCGCAAAGCTGCTCGCGCTGTTTGCGGTGATCGGCCTGATCGCCAGCTTCCACACGATCATCTTTGCCTTCGGTCGTCAGATCTATTCGCTCTCGCGCGCGGGCTACTACCCGTCGTTCATGTCGGTCACCCATGGTCAACGCAAGACGCCGCACATCGCGATGTTCCTCGGCGCCGGCATGGGAATGGTGGTGCTGCTGATCGTGTGGTTCTCGCTCGGCGCCGAGCGCGGCGGCGCGCTCATCGGCGGCACGTTGCTCAACATGGCCGTGTTCGGCGCGATGATCTCGTACGCCCTGCAAGGACTGTCGTTCATCCTGCTCCGCCGCAAGATGCCGCACATCGACCGTCCCTATCGCAGTCCGCTCGGCATTCCCGGCGCTGCGCTCACGATCGCCATCGCGCTGTGGACGCTCTACTACCAGTTGCAAGATCCCGCCTATCTGAAAGGCGTGTACTTCGCTCTGCTGTGGTACGTCGGCGGCTTGATCTATTTCGCCGCGGTCGGCCGCCACAAGCTGGTGCTGTCGCCCGAAGAGCAGTTTGCGCTGCGCGGCGGCAAGCACGGCGAAAGTACAGCCCACTGACGGAGAGCGAGCATGCAGCCACGTGAAGTCACCACTGCAGCTCACGCCAGAGCCCTCGTCGAGGAACGAGGGCTTACGCACGTAAAGGTGGGCGTGTTCGACGTCGATGGCATCCTGCGCGGCAAGTACATGTCGCGTGCAAAGTTCCTGTCCGCGCTCGACAGCGGCTTCGGCTTCTGCGATGTCGTGCTCGGCTGGGACTGTCAGGATCAGATGTACGACAACGTCACGTACACCGGCTGGCACACGGGTTATCCGGATGCACCGGTTCGCATCCTGCCGGAGAGCTGTCGACCCTTGCCGTTCGAGGACAACGGACTGTTCTTCCTCGGCGAGTTCGCACCGCCGGCGGAGACGATCTGTCCACGCGGTGTGCTTCGCCGCGTGCTCGAGCGGGGACGCAAGCAGGGCCATCAAGCGGCTGCCGGGCTCGAATACGAAATCTTCTTCTTCGATGAGACGCCCGAATCGGTGCGCGCGAAAAACTATCGCGATCTGAAACCGATGGCGCCGGGATGGTTCGGCTATTCCGTGATTCGTAACAGCGTCGGCGCGGAGTTCTATCGGCAGCTCCTGCAGCTGTGCGAGGACATGGACTTCGGACTGGAAGGCCTGCACGAGGAAACGGGTGCGGGTGTGATCGAAGCAGCCATCACGGTCGATGCAGCGCTGAAGGCGGCCGACAAGGCATCGCTCTTCAAGACGTTCACCAAGATCCTGGCTCAACGCAACAACCTCATGGCCACGTTCATGGCGAAGTGGTCGAGTGCCTGGCCCGGGCAAAGCGGGCATACGCATGTGTCGTTGCAATCGCTGGACGGGAAGTCCGTGTTCTACGACAAGGACCAACCGCACTCGATGAGCACGACCATGCGTCATTTCCTGGGCGGGCTGCAGCGCCTGATGCCGGAGATGCTGGCGCTCGTTGCGCCCACCGTGAACTCGTATCGCCGTCTCATCCCGGGCTTCTGGGCACCGACGGATTCGACGTGGGGTGTCGAGAATCGCACGTGCGCCTTGCGCGTCATTCCCGGCAGTCCGAAATCGCAGCGCGTGGAATATCGCGTGGCGGCAGCCGACTCGAATCCCTACCTCGTGCTGTCGGCGGCGCTCGCGTCCGGGCTGCATGGCATCGAGCAGCGAATCGAGCCCGAGGAAATGGTCGCGGGCAACGCGTATGAAAAGAAATTCCCCGAGCATCTCGTGTTGCCCCGCACGCTCTGGGACGCCGCGCAACGCTTGAAAGCGTCGCGCGTCGCGCGCGATTGGTTCGGTGATGCGTTCGTCGATCACTTCGCTGCCACCCGGGAGTGGGAAGAACGCGAGTTCCGCAAACACATTTCGGACTGGGAGCTCGCGCGTTATTTCGAGATCATCTGAGCATGGCCCTGCAGCAAACCATCAGCCCCATCGACGGCAGCGTTCATGTCGAGCGCGAGCTCGCCAGCGAAGCGCAGATCGAACGCACGCTCGAACAGGCCGTATCCGCACACCGTTTATGGCGCGCGACGCCGCTCGAACAACGTATTCCGATCCTCGAGCGCTTCTGCACGGCCTTTGAAGCACGGAGCGATGAGATCGCGGCCGAACTCACGTGGCAGATGGGAAGACCGCTGCGCTACTCTCCCAATGAAGTGCGCGGCACGTTGGAACGTGCGCGGTACATGATCGAGATTGCGAACCGCAAACTCGCCGACGTCGATGTCGGCCCCAAGGAAGACTTCCGCCGTTTCATCCGGCGCGAGCCGCTCGGCGTGGTACTGACCGTCGCCGCTTGGAACTATCCCTACTTGATTGCAGTGAACAGCATCGTGCCCGCGTTGTTGGCCGGCAACGCAGTGATCCTGAAGCACTCGGCGCAAACACCGCTGGCTGCAGAACACTTTGCCAGCTGTCTGCACGAGGCGGGTCTGCCGCAGAACGTATTTCAGTTTCTGCACGTCAGTCACGACGCTGTCGAACGAATCATCGGCGATCCACGCATCGACTTCGTTGCGTTCACCGGCTCGGTCGCGGGCGGACACGCTGTCCAACGTGCCGCCTCGCAGCGCTTCATCGGCACGGGGATGGAGCTGGGCGGATGCGATCCGGCCTACGTACGTCACGACGCCGATCTCGCGCATGCGATCGAGAATCTCGTCGATGGCGCTTACTTCAACAGCGGTCAATCGTGCTGTGGCATTCAACGCATCTACGTGCACGAACGGCTCTACGACGCGTTCGTCGAGGGTTTCACCGATCTCACACGCCGCTACGTGCTGGACGATCCGCGGAGGCCCGACACCACATTGGGCCCTGTCGTGCGCACGCGTGCCGCCGACGGCATTCGCGAGCAAGTCGCCGCCTGTGTTTCTGCAGGTGCGTGGGCACTGATTGACGAGAAGGCATTCAAACGCAGTGTCGAGGAAACGCCGTATCTGGCACCGCAAGTACTGGTCAAGGTCGATCACGCGATGCCGATCATGCGCGAGGAGATCTTCGGCCCCGTGGCTGGAATCATGAGCGTGCGCAGCGATGAGGACGCGATCGGGCTCATGAACCATTCGAGCTTCGGCCTGACGGCTGCGATCTGGACTCGCGACGAGGCAGCGGCGATCGACATCGGCGATCGCATCGAAACCGGCACGTGGTTCATGAATCGCTGCGACTATCTCGACCCGGCGCTGGCATGGGTCGGCGTCAGGGATTCTGGCCGCGGCTGCACACTCTCGGAAGTCGGCTACGAACATCTCACCCGCCCCAAGTCGTTCCACTTGCGATTGCGAACCTGAGCGATTCGACATGAGCACGCTACGCGGGAATTGGAACTATCCCACCGCGATTCGCTTCGGACCGGGGCGCATCGCGGAGCTTCCCGATGCATGCAAGACGCTGGGCATTCGCCGTCCGCTGTTGGTCACCGATCCCGGCCTGGCTGTTTTGCCGATGGTTCGGGACGCGGTAGCTGCGTGCAACCAGGCCGGTATCGATTGCGCTGTGTTCAGCGATGTGAAAGCCAATCCTGTCGAAGCCAACGTGACTGCGGGCGTGGCCGAGTTCAAACGCAATCGCCACGACGGCGTCATTGCCTTTGGCGGCGGCAGTGCGCTCGATACTGGCAAGGCAATTGCGTTGATGGTCGGACAGACGCGACCCATCTGGGATTTCGAAGACCGCGAGGATTGGTACACACGCGTCAACGTCGCTGGCATGGCGCCCGTCATCGCCGTCCCGACGACATCGGGCACGGGCTCGGAGGTGGGCCGCGCCTCCGTGATCACCGATGTGCGCGATCACAGGAAGAAGATCATCTTCCATCCCAAGATGCAGCCGGCGCTGGTGATTGCCGATCCGGAGCTGACGTTGGGATTGCCGCCGCAGGTCACCGCCGCAGTCGGCATGGATGCGTTGTCACATAACCTGGAAGCGTATTGCGCGCCGTTCTATCACCCGCTGGCCGAGGGCATCGCCTTGGAAGGCATGCGGCTCGTCAAAGAGTGGTTGCCGCAAGCCGTGAAGAACGGCGCCAACATCGAAGCGCGTTCACACATGATGGCGGCCTCATCGATGGGCGCAACTGCGTTTCAGCGTGGCCTCGGCGCCATGCATAGCCTGAGTCACCCTTGTTCTGCCCATCTGGGTACACACCATGGACTCACCAATGGTGTGGTGATGCCGTACGTACTGGTTTGGAATCGCGATGCGATTGCGGACAGGCTCACGCGCCTGGCCGCCTACCTGCAGCTGCCCTCGCCGTCGTTCGACAGCGTTCTGGAGTGGATTCTCGATCTGCGCCGCGGCATCGGCATTCCGCATACGCTGCAGGAACTGGGTGTTACTCCGGATCGCATCGATGAGCTGGCGCAGCAGGCCTTCGACGATCCCTCGACCGGCGGTAATCCGGTGCCGATGACGGTAGAGGACTTCCGACAGTTGTATCGCCGTTGTATCGAGGGAAGATTGGCCGGCTGAGGGCGAGTGTCCGCTGACCGGAACTGAACTCGTTCACTACCGATTCAGTCGATAGTGCAAAGGCTTCCGTATCCTTTCCTGGCGCTCCATCCATGCCGCGACTCGTCCCACTCTTGCTCACCCTCGCCGCCGTGGTTGCGAGCACGACGCCGGCCTTTGCGGATGCCATGCGCTGCGGCAGCCGACTCGTGAGCGAAGGTGAGACCCGGGACGCAGTGGCTGCGAAGTGCGGCGAGCCCGCCGACGTCCAAACGCGAACGATCCTGCGGCGTCCCTACTATGACTTCCACGGCCGCATCGTCTACTACGGCGATGGACTCGTCGAAGTGCCCGTCGAGATATGGACCTACAACTTCGGTCCATACAAGTTGATGCGCCGCGTCCGCTTCGTCGACGGTCTGGTCGATGAAATCGAAACGTTGAGTCACGGCTATCGGGAGAAAGACGGGAACGTCGAGAAAGAGAAGGACTACTGACGCTCGAATCAGCTCGCAGTCTTATTGGTCGTGGTGCTGGACGCTTTCTTCGCGGCAATCCAGCGTTCGATTTTCGCGTCCAGCACATCGAGCGGCAGCGCGCCGTCCCGCAGTACCTGACTGTGAAACTCCTTGATGTCGAATTGCCTGCCCAACGCCTGCTGCGCCCGCGAACGCAGCTCAGAGATCTTGAACTGACCGATCTTGTACGCGAGCGCCTGCCCTGGGCGCGCGATGTAGCGCTCCACTTCGGACTCGACGTCGCTGCGCGCGAGCGCTGAATTTTCGAGCATGTAGTCGATGGCACGCTCGCGCGTCCACCCTTGCGCGTGGATGCCCGTGTCCACAACCAGCCGCATCGCGCGCAACATCTCGTCGTTGAGGCGTCCGAAGTACTGGTAGGGATCCTTGAACAATCCCAGCTCCTTGCCCAACGACTCTGCGTACAACGCCCAGCCTTCCATGAACGCGGTGTAGCCACCGAAGCGCCGGAAGCTCGGCAGGTCTCCAAGCTCCTGTTGGATCGCGATCTGAAAATGGTGTCCAGGGGCCGCCTCATGCAGGGACAGCGTCTCGGTGCCCCACTTCGGCTGTGCTTTGAGATTGAACGTGTTGATGTAGAAGATGCCCGGTCGCGAGCCGTCAGCCGAAGGCTGCTGATAAGAAGCACCGGCAGCCGATGCAGCACGGAATTCTTCCACCGCGCGCACTTCATAGTCGGCCTTCGGAAAGTCGCTGAACAAGCGCGGCAGGCGCGCATCGATTCTGCGTTTCAAGTCGCGATACGTCTCGATCAGATCTTCCGGGCGCTGAAAGTAGAACCTGGGATCGTTCTGCAGATACTGGACGAACGCCTTGAGATCTCCTTTGAACTTTGCCCGCCGGCGCACGCCTTCCATCTCGCGGCGGATGCGCGCGACTTCTTTCAATCCCATGTCGTGAATGGCTGCCGGCGTCAGCTTCGACGTCGTTTCCAACTCGACGAGATAGGAGTACCAGCCATCTCCCTGCGGCAGCGCTGCCCACGACACGCTCGTGCGCGTCTTCGGGAGATACTCATCGCGCATGAAATCTCGCAAGCGGCGATAAGCAGGCAACACGTCCTCGCGAGCCGCCTTCTCGTACTCAACAGCAATTCGCTCGGCGTCCTTGGGTGCGACTTCCTTCGGGACTTGCCGCACGGCTGCATAGAACAGACTCGCCTTCGGATCCTCCACGATCAGCTCACCGAGTTGAGCCAACAGCTTCTCCATCACGACGCGCGGCTGCACGATGCCGCGCTCAGCCCCGGCGCGCATGTTCGTGATCGCCTGATCCGACCACGTCACATACGCACGCAGCCGCTCGAGGAAGTTGTCGTAGTCCTGAGCGTTCGCAAACGGCTGAGCGCTCGTCCCGGAGGCGAGCATCGGGATGATGAGCGGCAACGAAAGCAACTGGTCCACTGGAAGCAAATGCGCTGGGAACTGCGCGCCCGCGATCGCCATGCGCCGCTGCTCTACGAACACGTCCCACGTGATGCGATCGGATGGCGAGAGCGTGTCGATATCGAAGCGCATCGCCGCATCCAGGTAGCGTTGCTCGGTCGCAAGCCGTGCGGCCACTGCTTCCGGCGCTATGTCGTTGGGGAGCTTGTCGTTGTAGCGCGGATCGCCGATGAACGTGGCTTCGATCGGGTCGAGCTGCAGATACTCCTCGAAATACGCTTCGACGAGGTCGTGCAGTGACTGCGCTCGTGCGCCCTGGGCTGTCGCGATGGATACAGCCAATGCAGCCGACACCTGCAGTACTCGACTACGAAGCCAATTGCTCATCACCGGGCCTCAACCCTTGGACCATGCGTGTCGAAATGCGCCAGAAGCGCCAATTGAGCAGCACCGCCGCCGTACTCAAGCCCGCGATCAAACCCACCCAGACGTAGACCGGACCCAGGCCCTGCCGCACGCCCAGCACGTACGCAAGCGGAAAGCCCACCAACCAGTACGAGACCAGACACACGATGAGTGCTGCCGTTGTGTCCTTGTAGCCGCGTAACGCGCCGGCGGCACCCACCTGCAATCCGTCCGACACTTGAAAGATCGCCGCCATCAGCAGGAGCGCGGCCGCCAACTCCCGCACGGCAGAATCGCGTGTGTAGATCCTCGCGATCGCATCGTTCGCCAATACGATCACAACGGCGGAGACGAGCATGATGGTTCCGCACATGGCGATGCCCACGAAGCCAGCCCGCCGGGCGCCTTCGCGCTCGCCCGCACCCAGTTTGTGGCCGACGTGAATCACCGTGGCGGAATGCATCGCCAACGGCAGCATGAACATGAACGAGGCGTAGTTCAAAGCGATCTGGTGCGCAGCGGCGATGGTCACGCTCATCGTTCCCATGAGCAAAGCCGCCGCGATGAAGAGGCCCCCTTCGCATAGCAGGCTGCCGGCGATGGGCAGTCCCATACGCAACAGCTCAGCAAGCACCGCGCTATTTGGAGCATCGACGCGATCGAATAGGCGATAGCAGGTGTACGCGGGCCCCCGCATGTGAACGATGAGAGCCAGCAACATGCACCACATCGAGAACGCGGTCGCCACTGCACAGCCGACCACACCGAGACGCGGGAACCCGAGCTTGCCGTAGATCAACAGCCAGTTGCCGATTACGTTGAGCAGCAGTCCCAAGAGCGCGATGTACATGATCGGTCGCGTGCGGCCGATCCCTTCGCTCACGAAGCGCAGCGCGAAGAACGCCAACACGGCTGGCAATCCCCAGCTGATCGCTTCGCAATATGCCACCGCAATGGGCAGGATTTCGTGATTGATGCCGATGACGGCCAGCACCCAATGCGCCTGCCACAGCAGCGCCATCATCGACATCGACAACAGCAACACGAGCCACAGCGACTGACGCGCGTACACACCGATGCGCGCATCTTCACCAGCGCCATACGCGTGCGCGACCACGGGAGCGAGCGACATGAGAACGCCGAGCCCAATGAGGAACGACAGCGTGTAATAACTCACGCCAACCGCCAGCCCGGCCAATTCACGCGCGCCCAGCTGACCCGCCATGACCGTGTCCGCGAAGGTCATGCCGGTGGTCGCCAGATTGTTGACGATGAGGGGACCGCCCAGCCGCAAGATGGCGCGAGCGTCCGCGCGGGCGAACTGGATGAACATGAAACGAGTTGACGGTTGAGGCTTGGCGCTTGCGAAGCGCGTACTCTGACCGTCGACGCCCCCGTGTCAACTCAAGAAGGCAGCACAGTCCATGCAAGGCCAGAAACCCCTGCGTCGAGTAGCGATTGTCGGCGGCTTGCGTATTCCATTCGCGCGTTCCATGGGTGCCTACGCGCGGCAGTCGAATCAGCAGATGCTGGTCGCAGTGCTGCGTGGGATGGTCGAGCGCTTCCAGTTGCAGGGCGAAGTACTGGGCGATGTCGGTGCCGGCGCAGTACTGAAGCACTCGCGCGATTTCAATCTCACGCGCGAGGCCGTACTCGAAAGCGGCTTGTCTGCTCGCACGCCTGCCTTCGATCTGCAGCGGGCCTGCGGCACCAGCCTGGAGACAGCGATTGTTCTCGGATTGAAGATCGCATCGGGGCAGATCGATTCGGCGATCGCCGGCGGCGTCGATACGGCGAGCGATGTTCCCATCGTGTATCCGGATGACTACCGCGACATTCTCTTGAGCTCTTCGCGTGCGCGCACGTTGGGCTCGCGGCTCTCACCCTTCTTGAGGCTGCGTCCCCGGCATTTCCGCCCGCAGTTACCTGCCGTCGTCGAGCCGCGTACGGGTCGCTCCATGGGACAGAGTTGCGAGCTGATGGCGCGCGAGTGGCACATCGAACGGCGCGCTCAAGACGAGCTTGCGCTCGAGAGTCACCGTAAAGCCGCTGCGGCATGGCAGTCCGGCTTCTATTCGGATCTGGTCATCCCGTTCAGCGGCTTGCAGCAGGACAACAACATTCGACCCGACACTACGTTGGAGAAGTTGGCCCAACTCCCGCCGGTCTTTGCGAAAGATGGCAAGGGAACGCTCACGGCGGGTAACTCAACGCCGATGACCGATGGCGCCGCAGGTGTCTTGCTGGCTTCAGAGGAGTGGGCGCGGACGCACAACTTACCGGTCCTGGCGTATTTGAGTTGGGGCAAGGCCGCCGCCGTGGACTTCGAGCATCGCGATGGCCTGCTGATGGCGCCGGTCTATGCAGTTCCGCGCATGCTCGCCGATGCCGGGTTGACCTTGAAGGACTTCGACTTCTATGAGATTCACGAAGCCTTCGAAGCGCAGGTGCTCTGCACGCTGGCAGCGTGGCAATCGGAGCAGTTCTGCCGCGAGCGGCTCGGGTTGCAGGGTCCCTTCGGGTCGATCGATCGATCCAAGCTCAACGTAAAGGGCGGGAGCGTCGCCATGGGCCACCCGTTTGCGGCCACGGGTGCACGCATCGTCGGAACGTTGGCGAAGCTGCTCGCGCAGCGTGGGACTGGGCGGGGTCTGATCTCGGTCTGTACGGCGGGCGGGATGGGGGTCACTGCCATCCTGGAAGGACCGCATGCCGCGTGAGGTGGGCGTGATCTGGGGCTTCAGCCCCTGAAAATAAAAAATGCCCACCGATCGGAGCACCGCGATCCCGGGGAGGGGGGCAGTAACGAATCGCGAGCTCCGATCAGTCGGCACCTGGCACGGACCAGTGAAACTTGAAGGGCATCCGTGCCCGGTTGCATGTCCCATGTGGGTCCGTGTGAAGAATCCATTTCCACGTACATGCACATCCTTACTCAGGTAAGCGACAAAACTAGGTACATTCCCTCAATGAATATTCAGCGTTATGTCCCGCCGGCGCGTGAGGTCATCGACTCGCTGGCGTGCTCACTGTGCGGATGCCAGCTTCTGTCACATTGCACGCCAATTGGGCGAGACTCGCACATCGGTTGAACTGCTCCGGATCCAGATGACCGTCCCGACCGCCCCCGACCGCTCGTTTCAGCACGGCTCGATTGCGACCACAGCGGTGCTGTTGGTCAACCTGGGTACACCGGACGCCCCCACGCCGGTGGCAGTGCGGGCGTTCCTGAAAGAATTTCTCTCGGACCCGCGGGTGGTCGAAGCCCCACGCTGGCTGTGGTGGCTGGCACTGAACGGCGCGATCTTGCGTATTCGCCCACGCCGCAGTGCGCACGCCTATCAGCAGATCTGGACGGAGCGCGGCTCGCCCCTGTTGGTGCACAGCCGTGAACTCGCGAGCAAGCTGCAGGACCGCCTGCAGCACCTCTCGCATGGCTTTCGGCTGGCGCTTGGCATGACGTACGGCTCCCCGTCGATCCATTCGGCGCTCGCGCAACTGAAAGCCGCCGGCATGCGGCGCCTGCTGGTGTTGCCGCTCTACCCTCAGTACTCCGCAACGACGACGGGGTCCGTGTTCGATTGCGTCACGCGGGAGTTGCAGAGCTGGCGCTGGGTCCCGGAGCTGCGGTTCGTCACGCAGTACTTTCGCGAGCCACTTTATTTGCAAGCCGCAGCGGACAACATCCGCGAGTTTTGGCGCACCCAAGGCCGCAAGCATTTGCTGTTTTCGTTTCACAGCATCCCGCGGCGGTATTTCGCTGCCGGTGATCCTTACTTCTGCCAGTGCCAGGAGACGGCGCGTCAGATTGCTGAGCTGCTCGAACTGCCGGGGAGCGAGTGGAGCGTCACCTTCCAGTCGCAGGTCGCACGGCAAGAATGGTTGAAGCCCTATACGGACCAATGGCTCGTCGAACGGGCCCGCGCCGGGCTGAAAGGAGTGACCGTCGCTTGCCCGGGTTTTGCGATCGACAATCTCGAGACGCTGGAGGAGATCGCGATTCGCAACCGCCAGGCGTTCCTCGGGGCCGGCGGCGAGCAATACGACTATGTACCCGCGTTGAACGCCACTGAAAGCCACGTCGAGCTGCTGACACAGTTGATCCTCGAGCACACGCAGGGTTGGAACGAGCTGGCTCACGAACTCGATGAAGCCGGCCGACAGCTTGCGCGCCAGCGCGCCCAGGGCATGGGAGCACAGCGCTAGGCTGTCTCTATGCTCGGTCGCTATCTCGAAATCAGTATTCCCACCGCGCAGATCCAGGATTCCATTGCGTTCTACGAAGCGCTTGGCTTTTCGCAGGCGCTGACGGGCGAAACCTGGACTCATCCATACGCCGTGTTGACCGATGGTCGCTTGTTCATCGGCCTGCATGCAGCCGGTGGGGATGGCCCCAGGCTGACGTACGTGCAACAGGATTTGCGGCGACATGTGGATGAGCTGGAACACGCGGGCATCAGCGCCGAGCGCCTGCAGCTGGCCAGCGATGCATTCAACGAGCTGTCGTTCACGGCGCCCCCCGACGTGCGCGTTCACTTGATCGAAGCGCGCACCTTTTCGCCCCCCGATCTGACCTCCGAGTCCGCCTGCGGCTACTTCAGCGAATGGGGCTGGCCCGTGCGCGATTTCGCGGGCTTGAGCGATTACTGGGAACGGCTCGGCTTCGTCGCGTTGAGCAGCACGAACGAACCATTCCCGCGCATGAGCGTTACGAGCAGCGGTATCAATCTCGGGTTCTACCGTACGCGGGCGCTGCGTCACCCGGTGCTCACGTTCGAAGACGCCGGGATGGGCGAGCGTATCGAAGCACTTCGCGCGCGGGGCTTCACCTTCAGCGACGCAATGCCCGATGCACTCGACGAGCAGCTCAATGGCGTGCTCATCGCGCCGGAAGGCACGCGCCTGTTGCTGCTGAACACGACTGATTGACGATCACTCAGGAGAGTCGAATGCCCACTTTCTTTTCGCGAGGAGTTGCAACGCTCTGTGCCGCACTCGGCGCCGTGCTAAGTGGAACCATAGCGCTTGCCGATGAAGGCATGTGGACGTTGGACAATTTCCCAAGCGCGGCTGTCCGCGAGAAATATCACGTCGATATCGGCCGCGACTGGCTCGAGAACGCACGTCAAGGCGTTACTCGACATGAATCCGGATGCACCGGTTCGTTCGCTTCCGGTGCAGGGCTGGTGCTCACCAACCACCACTGCGCACTGCAATGTCTGGCGCAGCTGTCGTCCGAGCGCGAAGACCTGGTCGGCAACGGGTTCATCGCCAGCACGCGCGAGCAGGAGCGTCAGTGCCCCGGCGAGATTCTGTCGGTGTTGATGGCGACTGAGGACGTGACCGCCGCAGTGAATGCAGCAACCAAAGGCTTGTCGACGACGCAGGCCAACGAAGCGCGCAAACGCGAGCTCAGCAAACTGGAAGCAGCCTGCGTCGAGCGCACGAAGAAAGACAAAGCGACCGGACCTTTGCAGTGCGAATCCGTAACGCTCTACCAAGGCGGCCAGTACTTCCTATACAAGTACAAACGCTATGACGACGTGCGTCTCGTGTTCGCGCCACACGAGGAAATCGCAGCGTTCGGCGGCGACCCCGACAACTTCAACTTCCCACGCTGGTCGCTCGACTTCAGTCTGATGCGAGCATACGAAGGGGGAAAGCCCGCTGTCACTGCGCATCATTTCCCATGGCGCGTGGAAGGCCCCGAAGAGGGCGACCCCGTCTTCGTGCTGGGACACCCCGGTACCACACAACGGCTCTTCACGCCGGCACAACTCGCCTTTCAACGCGACACCGTGATCCCGAGCTTTCTGTTCAGAAATGCGGAGTTCCGCGGTCGCATCTTGCAGTGGGCAAAGAGCGGTCCGGAGCCCGCGCGTATCGTGCAAGGCGAACAGATGGGCGTGGAGAACTCTCTCAAGGTGTATCGCCAGTTGAATCAGGCGCTGCTCGACGGCCGTCTCATCGACCTGAAGACCCAGGAGCTTGCGAACCTGCGTGAACGCGCCGGCAACAAGCCCGAACTGGTGAAGGAGCTCGATACCGCACAGAGCGAGATCGAAGCAGCGATGCAAGCGTATCGCCAACTTTATGACCGCTACCTGTTCCTCGAAGCTGGCGCGGGATTCATGAGCGATCTCTACGACTACGCGCATGCGCTCGTGCGCGCCGCTGCTGAGCGCAAGCTGCCCAATGAAAAGCGGCTGCGCGAATACGCTGAATCGAGCTTGCCCAAGATTCAGGCGAGCGTGTTGGCCGCGCAACCCATTTATCCCGAGTTCGAACAACTCAAGCTCGCACACTCGCTCGAGAAGATGCGTGAGTTCCTGGGACCGGACGATCCGGTGGTGCGCAAGCTGTTGGCGCACGACTCACCCGACACGCTGGCGCGACGTCTGATCTCCGGCACGAAACTGGCGGAGGTCAAAGTACGCGAGCAGCTTTGGCAAGGCGGCGAGCAAGCCATCGCGCAATCGCAGGATCCGATGATCGTTCTAGCCCGCGAGCTGGATCCAGAGAGCCGTTCCATCCGCAAGGCTTACGAGGATCGCGTGCAAGCTCCCGTCGCGGTCGCGCAGGAACGATTGGCGCGGGTGCGCTTTGCCGTGCTCGGCACCAGCACGTACCCCGATGCCACGTTCACGCTGCGCGCCAGCTATGGCGTCGTGGCAGGGTGGAAAGAAAAAGGGCAGGACGTCCCGCCATTCACGTTTGTCGATCGACTCTACGAACGTGCCACCGGCCAGAAGCCGTTTGCGCTACCGCAGGTATGGCTCGATGCCAAAGCGAAGCTCGACCTCAAGACACCGTTCGATTACACGACGACGAACGACATCGTCGGCGGCAACTCCGGTAGCCCGGTGATCGATGCGCAAGGCCGGCTGGTCGGTCTCGCCTTCGATGGCAACATCCATTCGATCGCCGGCCGCTACGGTTACGATCCGGCCGTCAATCGCGCGATCGCCGTTCATCCCGCCATCATCATGACGGCGCTGGAACAGATCTATCCGGCGCGGCACCTGGCCGCAGAGATCAAGGGCCAGTAACGGCGCTCAGGTCGAATTGCACTCGCAGCTCATCCTGTACCTGGACTGCACCCAATGCGACGCTGAATGGTGTGATGCCAAACTCGGTCTGACGGATCGTGAACTCACCCTTGGCATGCACGTGATTGGCGTCGACCGTGACCGTGGCGGGAATGCGGACTTCGCGCCTCGCGCCTTTCAAGGTGATGGCTGCGGTGATCTCCGGCTGAGGCAGATGCCCCTCAACCCGCGTGGAGGCCAGCTCGACCTGCGGGTACTTCGCGCCATCCAGCACTTCGGCGCGGAGCATATTGGTGCGTGTGCCGGCTTTGTCCTTGTCCGGGATGTCAGGGGGAAAGTCGTTCCCCGCGGCGAGCCGGGCGTCGCGATCGTCCACGACGACATCGTTCACGGGGAATGCGAGCTGGAATCCCGAACGGCTCAGCTGGCGCGGATGAACCCATACACGGCCTGTCAGCGCTTTCACCGTCATGACGTGATTGTGGCCGAGCCGGGCCATCGCTCCGCCGCGGTAAACCAGCACAGCCACATGCGAGGCGGCCGGATCGATCGTGTAAATCGTTGCGCCTTCCAACTGCGGCGCAGGAACTTTCGTGGGGGGAGCCGGCGTTGGCGCTTCAACGACCCGCGGACGCGGACACCCCGCCAAGAGCAGAACGATGCCAACCAACGCAACCGCGGCACTACGACGCATGAGGCTCTCCGGCGTGAGCGGACGAGAATGCAAAATACCTTAGACTTGAGTCCCTAAGCAGACACGTGGCGTTCAAGAGGGCACATGTCTATTCCATGGCGCAACACTGCAGAGCGTTTCGGTGGTATCGCTCAGCTGTTCCATTGGGCGATCGTCGCACTGATCATCACGCAGTTCGTCCTGGCGAGCTTCATGGATGATCTGCCACTGAAACAGAAGATCGCGACCATTAACTGGCACAAGTGGCTCGGTATGACGGTGTTGATGCTTGCCGTGCTGCGAGTGCTGTGGCGGCTGACCAGTACGGTTCCGCCGCTGCCCAGCATCACACCGGCCTGGCAGCGGCTGGCGGCTCACGGTTCACACACGTTGCTGTATGCACTTATATTTCTTCAGCCGCTGAGCGGTTGGCTCATGTCATCGGCGCGCAATTTTCCCGTGAGCTGGTTCGGGTTGTTCACCTTCCCGGATCTGATTAGCCCTGATCGCAAGTTGTACGAACGGCTTCATGACATCCACGAGATCTCGGCGACCGCGCTGTTGATCGTCGCAGTCGTCCACGCGCTGGCGGCGCTGAAGCATCATTTCTACGACCGCGACAATGTCCTGCGACGCATGCTACCTGTGAGGTTGAAATGAGGCGCTGCACCCCTGTTCTCGTGCTTGGTTGTCTCGTTGCCGGTTGGGTATCGGCCGCTCAGTGGCAGGCGGCAGCGCCACAAAGCCGACTAACCTTCAACGCGGTGCAAGCTGGGGCCGAGTTCCAGGGGCAATTCAAACAGTTCACCGCCAGTGTCACGTTCGATCCAGCAAAGCCCACCGACTGTCTATTCGATGTCACGATCGACACGACATCCGTCGACACCCAGGACCAGGAACGCGACGACACGTTGAAGAGCGCGGATCTATTCGATGCGAAACGCTTCCCGCAATCGCGCTACCTCTCGAAAGGCTGCACCGCACAGGGCCAGCAGTTCGTCAGCAACGGCAAGCTCACTCTGCGCAACGTCACGCGCGATGTGCCGATCACGTTCACCTTCGATGGCAAGACGTTGAAGGGCAGCGCGCAGGTGAAGCGCCTGGATTTCGGCGTCGGTCAGGGCGATTGGAAGGATACGGAGTGGGTGGCGAACGATGTGAAGGTGGGGTTCGTGCTGCAGCCGAAAAGCTAAGATCGTTGCTGTTCTGACCTCCGGCCTGCCGGAACGTCTCCCCCAAGGAGGCTGACCATCCAGATCGACAGCGTCGACAGCACGACGCCAGGCACCATCTCGTACAGCTCGAACAGCGCGCCATGACCCTGACGCCATAGCATCACGGTGAGTCCGCCTACGATCATGCCGACCAACGCACCGTCGCGCGTCATTCGCGGCCAGTAGAGCGAGAGCACAATCGCCGGACCGAACGCCGATCCGAATCCTGCCCACGCCCACGCAACCAGGTTCAGTACCGTGCTCTCGGGATTCATCGCCAGAAAGAACGCCAGGGCCGCGATGACGAGCACGGCGATGCGGCCGGTCCAGAGCAACTCCGTTCCTTCCGAGCTACCTCGCAGCAATCCCTTGTAAATGTCCTGCGCAAACGCGGACGACGCAACGAGCAACTGTGCCGCAGCCGTGCCCATCACCGCCGCCAGAATGCCCGACAGGCAAATGCCCGCGAGTACCGGATGCAGGAACGCCGTGGACATGAAGATGAAGACCTTCTCGACCTGCGCATCGTGGAGCGGCTCCGGCAAGACGAGTACGCCGGTGAGCCCAACTATGATCGCGGCGGCCAGCACGGTGATGACCCATCCCATCG
This sequence comes from Steroidobacteraceae bacterium, assembly GCA_040513115.1. Taxonomy (GTDB): domain Bacteria; phylum Pseudomonadota; class Gammaproteobacteria; order Steroidobacterales; family Steroidobacteraceae; genus DATELY01. The sequence continues at coordinate 32,873 of JBEVDW010000635.1, forward strand.
CCACTCGACGCGATGTCTTCAACTCCGGCGTGGAGCGAATCGCCATGAAGCGCGCGACGATGTGCGGCTGCCCGGGATAGCCCAGGCCCCAGGAAACGAGCGAGATCACACCTATCGCACCCAACGTGCCGCCGACATCGGGATCCAGAAGCTGAGGACTACGTGCTTCCAGAGCCGCTATGGTTTCGTCGATGCCTCCGGCCAGCATCAATCCGAGCACGGCGACGAGCACGAGCGCGACGAACATCAACGTGCCCTGCAACACATCGGACCAGCTCACCGCGAGAAAGCCACCGAAGCAGGTGTAGGCGAGCATCACCGCCGAGCCCAGCAGCATCGCTTGGACGTAGTCGATACCGAACAACGATTCGAACAAGCGGCCCGCGGCGACGAACCCCGAGCTGGTGTAGAGCGTGAAGAAGACAAGAATCAGCACGGCCGAGATCGTGCGCAGCACGCGGCTACGATCGTTGAATCGGCGCTCGAAGTAGTCTGGCAGCGTGAGTGCATCGAGCGCTTCCGTGCGAGCTCGCAACGGAGCCGCAACGAAACGCCAGTTCGCCCAAGTTCCTGTTGCAAGACCCGCCGCCATCCAGACAGCAGAAAAACCGGAAGCGTACGCAAGGCCGGGTAAACCCATCAGCAGCCAGCCGCCCATGTCGGTGGCTTGTGCGCTCAATGCCGTCACCCAACTGCCGAGCGAACGTCCACCGAGAATGAAATCGCCGATTGTGTTCGTGCGTCGAAACGCGAGATAGCCCAGCAGCAGGCACATCGCCATATACACCGCGATGGTGAGCGCAATGGGCCATGTGTTCTCGATCATCCGCCGCTCACGACTGCGCCTCAGCCAGCAAGCGCGCGATCATTCGGTCGGCCTGAGCTTGGTATGCGCCGCCGAACAGGTTGAAGTGATTCAGAACGTGATAAAGCTGATAGAGCGTGCGCCGCGTATCCGCGCCCGCTGCCAATGGCCAGGCACTTTCATACGCACGATAGAAATCCTTGCCAAAGCCGCCGAACAAGTCAGTCATCGCCAATTCGGCTTCACGGTCAGCGAAGTACACGGCGGGATCGAAGATCACGGGGTGACCGTCACGGTCCACGGCGTAGTTGCCGTTCCAGAGATCGCCATGGATGAGCGATGGCAGAGGCGTGTAACCGGTGAAGAACGTGGGTACGACAGCGACGAGTCGCGCGCCCTGATCGAGCAACCGCGCATTAGCGCCGTTGGCCCGGGCGCAATCCAGTTGATACGTCAGACGCGCCTGTTGCCAGAACTCGACCCAATCCGCGCAGCGCGGATTGAGCTGCGGTGTTGAGCCGATGAAGTTGTCGCGATGCCATCCGAAGTGGTCGCACGTTGCCCGGTGCAACTGAGCGAGCTGTTCGCCGAACCGCGCGTCGCTCGCGCCGCTGCTTGAGCCGAACTCGATCCACTCGAACACGGCATAGGCGTGAATCGCTGTTTGCCGCGACGCGATGACAGACGGCGTGCGGATCGCGTCGGCACGCGCAAGCTCGCGCAGTCCTTCACACTCTGCATCGAGCTGCGTCGCGACCGCGGACCGACCATATTTGAGAAAGACCGTACCTAGGCTCGTCTCCACACGCAGTGCAGTGTGTATCGAGCCGCCGCCGACGGAACGCGCGGCAGGCGCCAGGGTGCATCCCAAAGCGGTCTGCAAGTCCGCGGCGATATCTGCAGGCAGCATGATCAGGGCGCTGGAGACTGAAATCCGTTGGCGCGATACGTCAGCACGAGAGTATCGCGGATGCCGGCTGCCTCATCGGGTTGAATGGGTGTCGTCTCATGGATTACCCGAGCGTCATCCAACAGTAATGTGGTCCAAGGCGTCTGCATCGTGAAGCGCACGCCGGCACTGCTCGATGCTTCGAACACTCGCGTCTCACCGCCGCGCACGTCGCGCCGCTGCACGAGAATCACCGCAACGAAATCGACGCCGTCGCGGTGCGCTCCTTCGGGCGTCGGCCGCCCAATGCCCTCGGCGGTATCGATTCGAAACTGATGCGCTTCGATGTACCACTGAGGTGCACGCGCGAGCGCCGCGAACACCTGACCCAGCCCGCACAGGAGCCGCGACCATACTTCCTTCGCAGTGACTTCGAGCTCGATGGGCTCGAACCACCGCTCGATCCCGCCATGCAGCGCGTTGTAGTCCGTCGATTGCCAGTGCGCGCGGTGAGCCACGCGCTCCAGGGCGTCGGGATGTGCCAACGTCTGAATGAAGCATGCGTGCCGGCGATATCGATAACGGCCGCTGTCACGCAAGTAAGTATCGCGTGGCAAGTGTTCCCAACTCGGCTTGAGCTGGTTCAGGGTCCGCTCGTCCAGGTCGAGGCCGTGAAGAAGGCGCTGCGGTGGAATCAGCGCGTGCCCGTAAGCAGCGAGGGGTTTGGCGAGATCGAGTGGAGCGAGCATAGGGCGATGCTCGCCGAGAGTGGGCAGTGGCGGCAATGCGGTATTGGCAACATCAGCACCTCAGCTCGCGTGCCTGCCGGCGCAGATCCCGCTTGCGATCATCCAATCGCACGCCTTGCTTTGCAGAGTATCCCGATCGCAATTGATCATCGATCTTCCGCAACGCGGAGCGAATGCTCACGCACCGATCCTTCTTCTTATCCTCGGGTCCGGTTGCGCGAGATTTGCGTCGTTGAGGTTTCGGCGGGTCGGCCTTCCCCGTTGGCACGGGCGTGAAGGTGCTCACGCGAGACGAATCCAGCTCGACAGGCTTCGCGTTCTCGCCGCACGGCTGATCCGTGAACGTGGCGATACCGTTCACCGTGCACTGATAGATTGGCGTTTGCGCCTGCAGACCGCTCGAGCCGGCGCACAGCAAGACGATCCAACCCCAATGCAAACGTGTATCCATGCGCCTCTCCCTGGCTCGCTATCGACAGCATGGAGTACGCGATTGCGCCACGCAGCGCGGAAAGGTTGCGCGTATCTGCAGTTTTGCGTCAGCCCCAGCGCTCGAGAATGCGCTCGGCTTGATTGCGCAACAGCCGGCCGAAGCCGACCGAGTCATAGAACTCGTTGAGGGCGGCGAGATCAGGAGAGCGGCGCTTGAGACCATGGGAGTTCACGGCGAGCGGCATGTCGCACGCGATCGCGGTGAGTTGCCGGGCAAGGAACACGCCTTCCCTGTGGTCGCGCAACTGGCCTACCACGAATCCGGCGTTACGCAGTTTGAGCTTCAGCACGCGGTCGAGCTCATCGTACAGGTGATGCAGCGATTCGAAGTGCCGCAGCAACATGGATGCGGTCTTCGGTCCAACGCCGGGCACGCCGCGGATATTGTCGACGGCATCGCCGATCAGCGCGAGATAACACGCCATGCGCTCCGGCACGACTCCGAAGCGTCCTGCGATCTGATCGTACGCATAGCGCTTCTCGCCGATGTAGTCCCAATACTCATCGCCGAGGCGAATCAGCTGCGCCAGATCCTTGTCGCGCGTGACGACAACGACGTTGCGGCCTTCCGCCCGCATCAAGGTCGTCAACGTGCCGACGATGTCGTCCGCTTCGTACTCCGAGCTCACGAATGCGGCGACTCCCATGGCCGCGCACAGCTCGCGGCACAGTACGAACTGACGCTTCAGATCCTGAGGCGCGGGCTCACGGTTGGCCTTGTAGGCGGGATACAGGCGATTGCGGAATGACGTGACGAGGCTGGCATCGAACGCGACTGCGATGTGCGCAGGTCCAACGTGCTCGATCAGATCGCCCAGAAAGCGCCCGAAGCCATGCAGCGCGTTCACCGGGTTGCCATCGCCATCTGTGAGATTCAACGGTACCGAGTGATACGCGCGAAATATGAAGACGGAGGCGTCGATGAGGTAGACAGGGCTTCCTGTCGCGGGAGAAGAGAGCACGAGAGACTGCGGAATTGCTGACATCAGATGGCGTTCTCGCCCGCGAGGTGACCGACGGAAGGCCGGACATTACACCCCGGGCCCGCGAGCCAGCTAGTCGGCCAACGCGTGTCCTAGCTGCGGCCGACAGCCTTCAACCGCGCGTGCAGTGGGCTCGAGCGCGGAAAGTGCGCGAGCAAGTATTCCATCTGGTCCGCGAGCACGCGGCGACCCTTCAGATAGATGTACTCGGCGTAGGTGGGCGTGAAAGGCACGGCAATCAGCTGCAAGCCCGCTTGCTCGGGTGTTTTCGACGCCTTCAGGTTGTTGCAGCGGCGGCAGGCCGTGACGACGTTGTTCCAGGTATCGCGTCCGCCCTGGCTCAACGGCCGGACATGATCGCGAGAGAGCTGGCTGCTCGGAAAGCGTTCGCCGCAGTAGAGGCACAGGTGCGCATCGCGCTTGAACAACGTCTGGTTGTTCAACGGGGGCGTGTAATCGCCGCGCAGATTGCCGGGGTTATGTGTGTGCCCGAGCGTTGCGATGATCGTGTTCACTTCGACGATCGTGCGCTGACCGCTGCGGGCATTCGTGCCGCCGAACAGGCGGTACAAGCGGCTTCCGCAGGCGTAGGCGACTTGCTCGGTGTGATACAGACGGACGGCGTCCCGGTAGTCGATCCACTCCAGGGGCATTCCTGACACATCCGTACGCAGGATTTCTTGCGTCAAGTTGTACAAGTGGTGCACGACTCGATCAGTTGTCAGTTGTGTTGACTCGTTCTGTACTCGCGCTGTGGTCATCGACTTGCCACAGACTTCGTCCGCGGCCAACGTCCTGTAAGATACGCGAGCCCTGTGCAATAATTCAACGTCGCTAAGCCTTTCACCTGATTCAGGTATTTCATCAGCCGTGTCGTCCAGACCACGGCTTCGACCGGGCGCAAGCCACGGTTTACGTGCGGAGGTTGCATGACAGTAGTCCTGGGCGTACTCAATGAGTCCGCGCCCGGAGAGTGCCGAGTCGCGCTCGTGCCGGAAGTGGCGAGCAAGTTCATCAAAGCCGGCGCACGCGTGCTCATCGAACGCGGCGCAGGGACTCGGGCACAGTTTCCGGATTCTCTGTTCAAGGACGTCGAGTTCGTCGACTCCGCGGCCGCGGTGCTGGCCCAGTCGGACGTCCTATGCAAGGTTCAGCCTCCCGAGCTCAGCGAAATCGCTGCTTTGAAGACCGGCGCCATCGTCATTGGTTTCATGTACGGTCATAACCGGCCGGACATGGTGAAGCTGCTGCGTGAACGGCACATTACGAGCTTCGCGATGGAGCTCGTGCCGCGCATTTCGCGCGCGCAATCGATGGATGCACTGTCATCGCAGGCGGCGGCGGCTGGCTACAAGGCCGTGCTGATCGCTGCGAACGCGCTCGACAAGTTTCTGCCGATGCTCACTACTGCGGCGGGCACGATCCGCCCCGCGCATGTGCTGGTGATCGGCGCCGGTGTCGCAGGCCTGCAGGCCATTGCGACCGCCAAGCGCCTGGGTGCAGTCGTCGAGGCGTATGACGTCAGGTCAGCGACGAAGGAACAGGTGAAGTCGCTCGGCGCGAAGTTCATCGAGACCGGCGTGTCGGCCGAGGGGCAAGGCGGCTATGCCCGTGAGCTCACGGCCGAAGAGAAGGCCCAGCAACAGCAAGTGCTGGAGCAACGGATCGCGGCTGCCGACGCAGTCATCACGACGGCGGCAGTACCCGGGC
>JBEVDW010000636.1:0-7605 GCA_040513115.1 Steroidobacteraceae bacterium
CCCCGACCATCCGTCACATGATCGTGGGTCAGCTCGAGACGACCGTCGAGATGCACTCGCTGGACGCTCACCGACGGCGCACCGAAGCCGTACTTGGGTGCCAGCAAGGCTTCATGCAGGGCGGGGAGGTCCACCTCCTGCACGAGATATGAGCCGTTGTTCTGACCCTTGTAGCGGAAGAGCTTCAGCTCACTCGCGAGCTCCACCGTCAGATGATTTCTGACGAAGGAGAAGTCGTCGTCGGCTTCCATGATGCGACGCGCAAAGTCCAACCCGTTCTTTTCGACCAGCTTCTCCCAGATGGAGAAGCCCAGGTGATAGGGGTTCGTGTTGAGCGAGACGTTGTCGCCACTCGCGGTGGGGCGCACGACGTCAGAGTGGCATTTCACGGCGTCGAGGTAGGCCTCTTGCGGAAGGAAGTCCGCTTCGCGCAATAGCCGTGCATGCCAGTAAGAGGCCCAGCCCTCGTTCATGATCTGGCAGGCGAACACGGGATAGAAATAGAACGACTCTTCGCGCACAGCGAGGAAGATGTCGCGTTCCCAGGGTTCGAGCTCGGGTGCGTACTGCGCGATGAACCACAGCAGATCCTTTTCCGGATGGGGCGGGATCGGCGCGCGCTTCGGATGAGCATCCTTCTGCGGCTTTGCGGTGTCAGGTCCGAGCGACGCGAACCGCTTTGCGAATTCGTCTTGCGACATGTCCGAGGGGGCACCGCTCACGATGTCTTCGTAGCGAGCCCGACGCAGCGCAAGGTCGTTATCGATGTGCTGCTCGAGCGCAAGTGCTGCATCCAGCACCGCTTCGACGCGCTCCAAGCCCTGCTCTTGAATCGCCATCGCGATCTGACGCGCGTGCGCGGCAGCCTGTTCGACGATGTGCTCACCGACTTGCGACTGACTGCGTTTGAACAGGATGTTGTTGGCGGAAAAGTCAGCGTGACCCAGGACGTGGGCTGTTACGAGCACGTTCTCCGCCGCACTGTTGGTGCGGGCGAGATAGGCGCGGCCCGGATTGCCGGGAAATACGACTTCGAACAGTCGCGACAGCCCCATGCGGTGCTGAATGAGCTGATAGATGTAACGCACGCCGAATGACCAGTGCGGCATACGCACCGGCAGACCGTAGATGGCGATCTCGGTCATGAAGCTTTCGGGAACGAGCTCGAATTCGACTGGGTGATAGTTCAGCCCCAGCCCCTTGGCGAGGTGTTCTATTCGGGCGATGTGTGCGCGCCAGTCTTCGATGGTCATGAAATCCTGCCCGCGAGCGCGGCGTTGGATGCCTGCATCACGCCGCCTGCTCGCTAAAGAAGTGTCGCACCGCGGCCCAGACATCCTCGGCACTGCTCACGCGAAATGCGCCGGTGTTCTGGTGGTCCTGGCCGGCATCGAGGAAGAGCTTGCCCAGTTCGCTGTCGGGTGCAGACCCCGCGATGGCGGCGACTTCGAGGAAGCCGGCGTAGTTGCAATCCTTCAACAGGTCCATCAACGAGGCATGCGCCGCCGGTTGATCGGACGGGAAGTTCTCGCCGTCGGAGGCATAGAACAGGTAGACGTTGTACTGACTCGGGCTGAAGCGCGCATCGATGATTTCCCGGACCTTCTTCAGGCCGGTCGATGCCACCGTGCCGCCTGCACCCGTGACGCGGAAGAATTCCTCTTCCTGGAACTCCCAGGCTTCCGACGTGTGTGCAACGAACACGAGGTCGAGATGGCGATACTGGCGTCGCAGGCCCTGAATCGCCCAGAAGAAAAATGTCTTCGAGATCTGTCGTTCGCGCTCACCCATGCTGCCCGACACGTCGAGTAGCAAGAAGACAACGGCTTGGGTGGCCGGCTGCTCGCGCTTGGCGAGTTGTCGGAAGCGGAGATCGTCGTCGGTGAATGCAGGACTGTCGCCACCGGAGCGGTTCTGCACCCCGCGGCGCTTGATCGACTCCTTCATCGACCGGCGTCGATCGAGTCGGGAGCGTGCACCGCGGCGATCCCATCCCTCGCGCGTCCAGTCATCGTCCTTGGAGCCGCCCTGGCGCTGTTCGAGGTTCGGCAGCTTCATCTCTTCCCACAGCCAGTCGACGATGTCGTCGATGCGGAACTCGAGCGTGTACTGAATGCCGCCGTCCTCGTTGCCGCCGGTATTGCTGCGCTCTTCCTTGTCTTGCGGCCGGCCGAGACGGTCGCCTGGTTTTGCATTGCCCTGGCCCACACCCTCTTGTTCCTGCGGAGGGCGCAGGCGAAAGCGGTAGTGCTCGAGCATGCGCACCGGTACGCGCACGGTGCTCGCGCCACCGTTCAGGACATCAGCCCCCGCAACGATTTGCGGGAGATGCTGCCGTACGGCATCACGGACTTTCTCGTTGTGACGGAGCCAATCGCGTGCGCCGCGGGAGAACAGGTCATACCAGCCTGCTTCGCCTGGTTCACCACCCGAGATGTCGCTCATCTGCCGCTCCCAAGTGCCAGCCCGTCAATCCATCCTCAAGCCGCTGCTCTACCTCAAACTTCGTACCGAGCATGAGCGCGGTGTCACTCCTGTGCCAATAACGTCGTCACATAACTCAATGCTTCTTTCGCGCTGTGGTCGTCGTAACCGTACTCGTCGATCATGCGATCCTGCACAGCGGAAATCTTCTTGCGCGCTTCATCATCCGGACGGGCCGCAGAAGTTACCAACCTCAATACATCACGACGCTCCTCGAACAGGTATTGTTCGATCGCCTCGCGCATGCGCGCATGGCTGTTGAGCGTGAACTTCTCGCCGGCCTTGAACGCGACCATCGCTTTGCGCACGACCTCTTGGCGGTACGTGAGCTTGCCGGACTCGGAGACTTTGATCTTCTCCTCGACCGAGCGCATGAAACGTTCGTCGGCAGGGCGGGTCTCGCCCGTGATCGGGTCGGTAACTTCGCGGTGATCCAGCGATGCCTCAACCTCATCCAGATACTTGTCCAACAGCTCCTGCGCTTCATCTTCGAAGGAGGCAAACAACGCACGGTGCACGTCTTCTTTCACCCAGCGGTTGTAGAAGTCCTTGCGCGCCATGACCAGATAGTCGATCCAGAGCTTCTTTGCCTTCGCGTCCATCCGCGAATCGGTTTCGATCGCATCCTTGAGCCCGAGCAGCACTTCCATGCTCGTGAGGCTCTTCTTGTCCGTGCGCGTGATGGCGTTCGAAATGGCGTTGATTACAAAGCGTGGGCTGACACCGGTGAGACCTTCCTCCGGCGCTTCAGCACGCAGGCGCGTCACTTCGCTGTCGGAGAAGCCCTCGACACTCTCACCCGCATACAGCCTCAGCTTCTTGGGCAAGTCCAATCCTTCGCGCTCCGGCTTCATCAAGCGAGTCAACACGGAGAACACCGCTGCAACACGCAGCGCATGCGGATCCATGTGCACGTCGCGGAAAGCAGGCGCAGCGGACACGAGCTTGTTGTAGATGCGCGCTTCATCGGTGTAGGAGAGCGTATACGGCACCTTCACGATCACCATGCGATCGAGCAGCGCCTCGTTCTCCTTCTCTTGCAGGAACTTGTGGAACTCCGCCAGGTTCGTGTGCGCCAGAATGGTCTCGTCGAGATAGATCAGCGGGAAGCGCGACACCTTGACGTTCTTTTCCTGAGTCAGCGTGAGCAGCAGATACAGGAACTCGCGCTTTACCTTCAGGATCTCGATCATCTCGAGCACACCGCGGCTGGCTGCGTACACGGCGCCCGACCAGGACCACGCACGCGGATCACCTTCATCGCCGTACTGCGCCACCTTCGAGAGATCCACCGAACCAACGAGGTCGGCGAGATCTGCGGTCGTGGGATCGTGTGGCGCGTAGGTACCAACGCCGACGCGTGCCGCTTCAGACAAGAACACGCGTTCAACTGGCATGCGCAGGAAGTCGCCTTCGAACTCGCGCTCCAGCCGATCGCGCGCCCACGGGCTCAGCTCGCCGCGCACTTCCACGCCATAGGTCTCGCGAAACTCCGCGCGCAAGCTCGCAGGAATGAGATTCAGCGGCGACTCGTGCATCGGCGAGCCTTGCAGCGCATACACGGCGCCCTCATCGGTGTGGCTGTACTCCTCGAGACCACGCTTGAGCAGAATGGCCATCGTGGATTTGCCGCCTGAGGGTGGGCCGAGCAGCAACAGCAAACGTCGGCCCACATCGGAGCCCGATGCGGCTGCCTTGAAATAGTCGACGATACGGCCGAGCGGCTCATCGATGCCGAAGAGCTCGCGGCGGAACAGTTCTCTTGGCGACGACGTGTCGCCTTCGCTTACACCTGTACGTCCGTACCAGCAGAACATGTCCCAAAGATATTCATGGCTCGTGCGTGCGAGTGCGCGCGCTTGTCCCGGGACCACAGTGCGGAGGAATTCTCCAAAGGTGCCCGACCAATGCTTGGCACGATGAACACGACTGAACGCGCTGAGCGCATCGACAAAGTTTTCACCGCGCTGCGCGGATCCCTTTGTGCTATCAGACATCGAGCGGCCCTCCACTGTAGTGCCGGACGTGATGTGAGGTTAGAAATTTGCTTCGCTGATGGTTGTGTGACTTGAGCATAACGCTCATCTCGAAAACGATCGGCCAAGCTGCCAATGACCATGCGTCGTAAGTGAAAGACTGATCCAGCCTTGCACATGTTCCATTGCAAGTTGCGCGAAGCTGGTGCAGCCGGCTCGCGAGTGCGAACGCGAAAGGGAAACGTGGGGATAGATGAAAGAGTGCGTCCGCTAATGAGAAGGGACGTCGGGATCGAGGAATGTGTCCGAAGCCTCGCGGCCGTTGTTCCAACTGCCAACCCCTGTGGCGGTCACCCACGCGGACGAACATGAACGATCAATTACTCTCTTTCGCCGTCACTGACAATGCGACAGGTACTGAGAAAGCGTGCATGCCTTGTGCCATCCTTATGGCGAACCGTGACACTGTAGCGCGGTTTGCGCGCGAGTGAAATGTGGCGGACGCGGGCAGGGAGTCGCTCGTTCATGAGCATACGTTGTCGTCGATCCGATGGATTCACGCAACACGCGTGTCTCCGCGACGGCGTTACGGACACCGTAACGCCGTCTTGCTCTTCAGGCCCTCGAGCTCAGGAGGCTGCTCTGAACTCGGTGACCGGATTGATGCCAAGCGCCTCGTGCAAGACGTCCTCGACGCGTTCGCAGAACACGAACTGAACATCCCTGCGCACGCTCTCGGGCACATCCTCCAGGTCCTTACGATTGCGTGCGGGCAGCAACACCTTCTTCAGTCCTGCGCGATGTGCCGCCACCGACTTCTCCTTCACGCCGCCAATTGGCAACACCAGGCCGCGCAGGCTGATCTCACCCGTCATTGCCACGTCACTGTCCACGGTCTTACCTGTGAGCAGCGATACCAACGCCGAGAACATCGACACACCGGCGCTGGGTCCATCCTTGGGGATCGCCCCCGCGGGCACGTGAATGTGCACGTCGCTTTTTTCAAACAGGGCCGGGTCGATCCCTAAGCTCACCGACTGTGCTTTAACCAGCGTCAGCGCCGTCTGAGCACTCTCCTTCATGACATCGCCCAGCTGACCTGTGAGGATCAGTCGACCGTTGCCCGGTATGCGCGTGGCTTCGATGAAGAGGATGTCGCCTCCCACCGGCGTCCACGCAAGACCCGTAGCGACGCCCGCCACGCTCGTGCGCATCGCGACTTCGTTTTCGAATCGAGGTGCGCCCAGGATGCTGTGCACGCCATCGACGGTGATCGTCTGTCGCTGAATGCTGCCCTCCGCGATGCGCACGGCAACGTTACGGAGCACTGCACCAATCTGCCGTTCGAGATTGCGCACGCCGGCTTCGCGTGTGTACTCGCGCACGAGATGATGGAGCGCATCGACCGAGATGGCCGCTTGATCCGGCTTCAGTCCGTTCGCTTCCAACTGCCGCGGCACCAGGTAACGCTCGGCAATCTGCACCTTCTCCTCCTCGGTGTAGCCGGTGAGCTCGATGACTTCCATACGGTCGCGCAATGGCCCCGGGATGGTGTCGAGCATGTTCGCGGTGGCGATGAACAATACCTTCGACAAGTCGAACGGCAAGCCGAGATAGTTGTCGCGGAAGGTGTTGTTCTGTTCTGGGTCCAACACCTCGAGCAACGCGGACGACGGATCGCCGTGAATACCTGCGCCGACCTTGTCGATCTCATCGAGCATCAGCACCGAATTGCGCGTGCCAGCCTTGCGCAGCGCCTGCACGATGTTGCCCGGTAGCGCACCGATGTAAGTGCGCCGGTGGCCGCGGATCTCCGCTTCGTCGTGTACGCCGCCCAAGGACACGCGCGCGAACTTCAGCCCGATCGTTCTGGCGATGCTCTGACCCAAAGACGTCTTGCCGACGCCCGGAGGACCGACGAAGCACAGAATCGGACTGCGGCCCGAAGGATTGAGCTTGCGCACCGCGAGGTACTCGATGATGCGGCGCTTGATCTTCTCCAGGCCGTAGTGATCCTCATCGAGGACCTTGCGGGCCTTCTCGATCTCGATCGCTTCGGCATCCAGCTTGTTCCACGGCAGCTGGATCATCCAATCCAGCCACGTGCGGATGATGGAGTACTCGCCGCTGCCGTCGGACATGCGTTCCAGGCGCTTGAGCTCTTTCTTCGCCTGCTCGAGCGCCTCAGGCGGCATGCCTGCGTTGTCGATCGCCTCTTCCAGCTCGCGCAGCTCTTCACTCGAATCGCCATCCTCTCCGAGCTGCTTCTTGATCTGCCGCAGCTGCTCGCGGAGCAGCGCTTCCTTCTGCCGCTCGTCGATGGCATCGCGCGTCTGCTCTTCGATCTGACGCTGCAAGCGCAGCACTTCGATGCGATGGGTCAGCCACTCCGTGACGCGGTCGAGGCGATCGCGTACGTCGAAGGTCTCCAACAGCTTCTGCTTGTCTGGCGCCTTGATGTCCATGAAGCTGGCGACGAGATCGGCCAACGCCGACGGGGATTCGACAGCTTGGATCGCGTTCGCCAATTCCGCCGGTGCTTGCGGCAACAGCGAGATGGCTTCAGCAGCCAGGCGCTTCAGGTTCAGTACACGCGCCTCGACTTCGCTGCCATTGGCGTTGCTCTCGTTCGTGTATTCGACGCGCGCGAGCAGAAACTGGCCGTTGTTCTCAAAGTCGAGCACGCGGAAGCGCCGCTCGCCTTGGGCGACGATGTGATGAGTGCCGTCCTGCGTCGTCACATAGCGCAACACATTGGCGACAGTGCCGACACGATACAGATCGGCAGGCTCCGGTTTTTCGGTTTCCGGCGATTGTTGCAAGACGAAGCCGACCTTGCGCTCCGTGCGCACGGCTTCCTGAGCGCCTGCAACCGTGCGCTCACGATTGATGGCCACCGGCAGCACCGTCCCCGGAAACAGGACCATATTGCGCACCGGCAAGATGATCAGCATGTCATCCGAGACTGTCTTGGTGACTTCGGTGTTGGTGTCCTGCGAGCTTGCTTGAGCTTCGGTCATGTGTGATCTCTGGTTGGTTCAACCCTGTTCAGTTCAGCCCTGGCGAATCAGACGTAGCGACAAACAGCCATGTTGAAAGAGCTGCTCGACCAGCTCATAGCGCGCTGGCGGCAGGGTGATGCGCC
>JBEVDW010000637.1:0-3471 GCA_040513115.1 Steroidobacteraceae bacterium
CGGTCTCATGCAGCGCTTGATCGATAGCTGCATCGTTACCGGTGAGCTGCAGCGCCGCGACATCCAGGTCAGTGCCGACGAGGTGCAAGCCGTATTCGATGGGATGCGTCGTCGCCGCGGACTCTATACGGCCGCGGCGCTGCAGGCATGGATGGAGAGCTCGGGCGTGAGCCGCTCCTCGCTCAACGAGATGGCGATCCGCCTGGCGCGGAGCACCAAGCTGCGGGATGTGGTCGTCGGCCCGCGGGCCGGCGAGTACTTCGCAAGCCATCGCGCGCAGTTCGACGAGATCAAGCTGGCGATTCTGGAAGTCGGCTCCGAAGCTGCGGCGAGGTCGGTGGCGGAAACGGTGCGTTCGGGGGCGATGCGGTTGCTCGAAGCTGCGCAGGCCATGTTCCTTGAGCCTGGCAGTCGGCACGCTGAAATCTCGTTCCGTCAGGATGCACGGCATGCGCTCGCAGCCGAGTTCGATGGTTGCAACCTCGAGTCAGGCGCCGTGCACGAGCAGGCAGTGGGCGATGCGTTCCTGGTGATTCACGTGCTGGCAGTCGAGCCCGCGCAGGAGAGCCCTGCCTTGACGCAGCGGGTCAAGACCAAGCTGTTCCAGGACTGGTTGGCCGATCAGCGGCGCAGCGCACGGATCGAGTGGTTTTGGGGTGATGCGCAGCGCACGGCGCAGGAAACAGCGCTCAACTAGTCCGACAGGAAGCTCGTTCCAAGCTTGCACAGCGCAGAGCATGCATAGCGATAGTCGATGATGCGGTACGGCGACTCGGGGTCGTACCACAGGTCGATGTAGGCAGCATGCACCGGATGTGAGAAGTACTCGCCCTTGAACGGAGCGAAGGCGGCCATGTCTTGGAACTCCTGCTCCCAGATGTGAGTGAGCCGCCGTTTGCCGAAGCATTCCGCGAGTGAGCTCATGCCCCAGTTGCGGATGCCTGTGCAGTAGTCAGGCATCGTCGCCATCTGTGCTTCGTAGCGCGCAATCAATTCAGGTGTCGTGTCCGGTTCAACCGCGACCAACACGGCGCGATAGATTCCGTCGCGTAATCCAGGTGAGCGCACGCCGCGTCGTCTCACTTCGTAAGTCCCACCTTCGATCTGACTCACGAGCGGACTCTGCAGCAGGGGTTGCACTCGACTCTGCCAGACAGGATCGCGCACGCACGCGCGGTAATCTTGACCGCTGGCGAAGCGCAAGTGCCAGATCAAGTCTCCGCCACTGCGGCTCACGGGTTGCAAGGTGGGAGACAGCAGCGTGCGTTGGATCATCGGCAGAGCGGCGGCGGCATCGCTGAGTTGCTGAATCGCGCGCTCACGCTCGGCGGGCGCACTGACCGAGTTCCACGAGATCAGCTGCAGCGCGTTAAACATGATTCGTCGGCAGCTCCTGAGAAACGCCAATCGCCGACTCACCGTCATCGCCATCACATCCTCGGCCATCCACCAACCTTCCTTGTCCGCCAAGGCTGCAGGATCGAAGCGCTGCGCCCACCAGCTCTCGATGCTCGGCATGGACCAGATGAACATCAACGTATTGGAGCCTGCCTGCACAGGGAAGGGCGGCGTCATCCAGGCGAGCTCCAGCGTCATGCAACGCTTGCGGGCGCCCGGCACATATCGCGTCATGTAGGCTTCGCGATACGCATCGGTCATGCCCGGTTGGAGCGTGATCTCATGCAGGACGTAGATTTTGTTCGGCATCTGCAATTCCGGGTGAAGGCGGGCGCTAGCATACAAAGGCATCTCGCCACACACTACGGCTCGATCCATTCAACCCGTTCTGGAGTCGCGCATGTCAGTGAATGTGATGAGCTTCGATCTGCGTCATCCGCCTGAGTTTGCATCCACGGGCGCTGAGATCTACGCAGCTGCGCTGGACATGTGCGCATGGGCCGATGAGCACGGGTTCGCGCGAGTCGGCATCCCGGAGCATCATCAGAACGAGGACGGTTACATCTCGTGTCCGCTGCTGTTCGCTGCTGCAGTCGGCGCGCGTACACGACGCATCAAAGTGCGCACCGGCATCGTCATTGCGCCTCTGTACGATCCGTTGCGGTTGGCCGAGGAAGTGGCGGTCGCGGATCTGTGTCTCGGCGGCAGACTCGACTTCGGCATGGGATTGGGTGTGCTGCGCGCCGACTACGACGCATTCGGCGTCGACTTCTCGCGTCGTGGGCAGATCATGGAAGAGCTCATTCCGTACCTTCGCAAGGCCTGGACGGGTGAGCCGTTCGAGTATCGCGGCAAGACGGTTCGCGTGACGCCTCGTCCAGTGCAGAACCCCATGCGCATCAATCTCGGTGGCATGTCGAAAGCCGCCGCCGAGCGCGCTGCGCGACTGGCGGATGGCTTTCACACCGTGATGCCGAGCAACTGGGAGTTGTATCGCGAGGCCTGCCGCAAGCTCGGCAAGCCCGATCCCGGTCCGCACACACCGCGTGGACCGCTGTTCTTGTGGGTGACGAAGGACGACAAGGCGAAGACGTTCGAGCGCTTGCGCCCGCATTTCGAGCAGCAGGTGCGCAGTTACGAAGAACAGAACCGCAAGGCGGGCGGAGCGCTGGTGAATCCCTGGGAGATCAAGCCTGGGCAGAAGCCGCCGTATGAGATCGTCGATCCGGAAGAGGCGATCTCGTTGGGCAAAGCGTTGGGGCAGAAAGGTGAGTTGATCTTTCAGCCGCTGCTTGCGGGGATCGATCCGAAGCTGGCGTGGGAAATGTTGAAGGTGGTGGAGCGCGAGGTGTTGCCGAATATCAGGACCGCCTGACTACATCGGCGGATCATCACAGATGGTGACGCGCTGTGCGCGACGTCGCAGCGGATAGAAATCCCAGATCGCGCGATGCTGACAGGCGCGGTTGTCCCAGAACGCAATCGAGCCGGGTCGCCATTTGAAACGACAGTGGAACATCGGGTTTTCGATGTGACGGTACAGCATGTCGAGCAGCGTCGCGCTCTCGAGCTCGCTGACTCCCACGATATGACTGCAATAGACGGCGTTCACGAACAGTAGCTTGCGGCCTGTCTCTGGATGCGTCTTCACGATCGGGTGTTCGGTGGACGGGGGACGCTCACGCTGGATCGCGGCTGCATTCGGGTTGCCCTTGTAGAGGTGCTGGGAGTCGTGAACGGCTTGCAAGCCTTCGAGCATTCGCTTCACTGGCTCGCTCAAGGCTTCATAGGCCGCGTACATGTTGGCGAACAGTGTGTCGCCTCCACCATTCGATGGAACCTCGTGCATGAACAGGAGGCTGCCCCAAGGCGGGTTCACATCGGCGGTGGAGTCCGAATGCCACACTTCCGCGACGGCGCCTTTCTTGGAGTTCTCGTCTGCACGCATCTCCATGATCTCGGGGTGTCCAGGGACGTTGCCTTTGACCGATGGATGGATATAGATCTTTGCGAACTGACGCGCGAAGTCCTTGTGCTGATCGGGAGTCAGGGTCTGTTCGCGAAAGAACACGA
>JBEVDW010000638.1:0-13115 GCA_040513115.1 Steroidobacteraceae bacterium
GAGGAACTTCTCTTCATAGCTCAAGAAGCTCAACGCCTGCCGGCTGTGGGGATCGTCCTCGGCGCTCGCGTTGAGCAGGCGGTTGCTTCCGAGCGGTGTGAGCGGCGTTTCTCCTGTCAGTGCCGTGATTCGCAGATGAAGCGTCTCACCCGTGCGAGACGCCGACAGCGTCACTGGCGTGCCCTGTCCAGCGCGGATCTCGCCGTTTTTCACGGTGATGGAAAGCACATAACCGGCAGCGCCATCGAGTCGCGGCCGCGCCCATTCCACGGTGTTGCCTATGACCTTCGTGGAGCTCTTGACCTCCGGCGGATAGGTGCCGTTGATTTGATAGTCGCGCAATACCCGCACGCTGCCGAGCAAGGCTTCGCGCACGACCAAGGGCGCATCGATCGAGGCATCGACGACGATCCCATGCAACAGTCGGCCGCGCGCGTCCAGTCGGCTGACACCGTTGATATTGCCCAGTGTCCAACGTACTGGGCTCGGCGCGTTTTCGAACCAGATCCCGACGCCACTGTTTCCGGCCGGAAACGCAACCAATACCCGCGGTCGCGTGCCAGCACTCAGCACCAGATGAGCCGCGACGCGTCCTTGCTGATAGAAGGCGTTGAGGACGCGGCCCTCGGTGATCCTGAATTGCAACGGAGCTTCATGCGCCGCGGCGTCCGTGCGTTCGAGTGCCTCTGCGTTCACGGCTGCCGCGACGAAGAAAACTAGTGACGCCCAGCCTCTGCCGGCGCGCGCCCGGAGCACGGGTGCATGCAACTTAGACACTGACGACTACCACGGATATTTGACCTGGAAGCGGCTCTCGCGACTTTCTGCAGGCGAGACCCATCGATCACGCCCAGAATGCCACGAAGCTGTTCGGTTTCGGCACCTGCGCTTGGTACCTATGCTCCTGGAGCCCCTACTTCAAGCCTGTTCGGCCACGGCGCACAATCGACAGTCACAACTGCAATCAAATGGGGGATTGAGCCATGACCGTGCCGCTGTGGTCACTACTGGGTTTTGCTGCGTGGACCGTGTTGCTACTGCTGTTCACGGTCGGCGTGTATCGGTGGAGCCGAATTCTTACCGGGCGCGTAGAGATACGAAACTTTCGCGCCGACCAGATCGAGGGCGCCGACTGGTACAAGCGGGCGATGCGGGCGCACACGAACTGCGTCGAGAACTTGCCGGTGTTCGGGGCGATCGTGATGGCGCAGCACTTCGGCAATGTCACAGGAGCCTTGATCGATGGCACTGCCATCGCCATCCTTGCGGCTCGTGTTCTGCAATCTCTCGTGCATGTGTCGTTCGAGCAGACGAACACGCTCGCGTCGGTGCGCTTCATCTTCTTCTTCGTGCAGATCGTGGGCTTCCTCTGGTTGATTGGAATTATCGTCGGCAGAGCGACCGCTTGAGAGCTTGAGACCGGACGTGAGCTGTTGGCGTTATCGCGAGCGGCCGAGCTTGGAGCAAGTGGGCGAGAGGAGTCTTTGATCCTCGACTTTGATCCGGAGAAGAGGCGGATGATTCACGCAGGCAAGACAGTACTCACTGCAAGCACAGGGCTATGAATCCGAGAGGCCGCACGCTGCGTGTTCGCATGTTCACTACCTCGCTGGTCATCGTTGTTGTACTCGTTTCGTTCTGCGGCTTCCTCTACGTGCTGCAGGACAGCTTGGTGTTCTTCCCTCGACCCAACGATCCTGGGCTGGAACGCGAGTGGCAGGATCGTCGTATCGAAATCCAGACGCCGGAGGGAACACTCGTTGGTTGGTGGGCGCGCGGCGCTGCGCCCGCGAGCGGCACAGTCGTTTTGTACTTCGGCGGCAATGCCGAAGACGTGTTGTACACGGCGGAATCGGCCAAGCACTTTGCGGCAGAACGCATGCTGCTGATGAACTATCGCGGTTATGGATTGAGCCCAGGGAAGCCGAGCCAGGCGGGGCTGTTCGAGGACGCGCTCGCCATTTACGACCACGTCCGCGCTACCGGCATCAGCGCGGATCGGATCGTAGTGATGGGACGCAGTCTGGGTTCCGGGGTCGCCGCGATGCTCGCTGCCAACCGCCCAGTACGTGGCGTCGTCTTGATCACGCCATTCGACAGCCTGGGAGCAGTGGCCGCTCATCACTATCGTGGACTGCCCGTGAGCGCTCTGCTCAAGCACCCATTTCCGAGCATTGCATTTGCGCGCCAGGCGCAGGTGCCGGCTCTGCTACTCGCGGCGGAGCGCGATGAAATCGTGCCGCCAGTTCATGCGGAGCGGTTGAGCCAGGCATGGGCCGGGCCGCATCGATTGCACGTGTTGACCAACGTCGGGCACAACGACGTGGAGCAGGATGCTCGTTACTACGTGCTCATCAACGAATTCCTGCGTACGGGCGTCGACACGCAGTCGTAGTCGCACACCTGACCGGGCGGGAACAACTCCCGCGTTCAACTACTCAAACCCCGCAACACGCCTCCGTTTCAAAATGCCCGGCGACCGGTGAGAACACATCCTCGTCGCGCAAGCCAGTGGGATGCGGTTCACTCGATGGCGTGAGCGCTTCGAGATCCAACGGCAGAGGGTCGTCATCTACCCAGATCTTGGCGCCCTTCGCGATCAGATCGATGTGAATGGAGCACTCGTATGGGACGACACACAGCGGTTGATTGTGTTGCCCGAAACCCAGGTGAATGCCCGGGCGGCGCTCGTTGATGTGGCTATTCATCGCGACCGCTTCGACAGATCCGACGTTGGTACCGAAGCCAAGCTCGCCGACGCGGTGTGCGTTCGGCTGTGCGAAGCATGCATCGAGAAAAGTCTTGATCTGGGCGCTCGCACATTCATATCGGGTCACGCATCCGTTCTGGATCCAAAGATGCACTGGATGCGACTGCAGGCGCGCATCCATTGCGGTAAAGCGGTTCACGTTGAAAGCGCAATCCGCCACGAAGCTGCCGTCGATCGAAGCGGGAAAAGTCGCCACCTCCCCTGCCGGCAGCACGACGATTCCACCGGCGCGAGCGGTGCCCCGATTGCTGATCCAGCGGTGTCGCTTCGAGTCAATGCGAACATGCAGGTCCGTACCGCCAGCCGTGGTGATGTGAAGGCGTGTGGCGCGCATGCAGTGGTGCAGAAGGGCCGCGTTGCGCGCAGACAGCTCATCCGGTGATATGCGCAGCGGTCCCGCAAACAACTCGGGGCTGGCACTGATGGCGCGGAAGATCTCGCACCGCTGAGGATCGAAGCGCTGTAAAGCACTGGCGAGCATGCGCTCGTGAGACATCGTGTCGCGCTCTAGGCTGAGCACGATCAATCGACCACTGACCGACTCGGGTGCGGGTAGCGCGTGCGTCAGGCGATCCAGGAACTCCTCATCCTGCAGTGGTGCCATCCACACACGAGTAGCAGGCACCCCGCGCACTTCGAGCGCGGCTGACAGCCATGCAGCGCACTCATAACTATCGCTGGTGTACAGAATCAGGACAGCGTCGCCTGCCCGCACTCGTGCGTAGCGATCAAGCAGTGACTCCACACCCTGCCATACCGCTGCCGTGGTCACGCGGCCGACTCGGGTGAGGACGACGCGACGGCTTCTATCTCGATGTTGGGCGGTAAGGCGACAGTCCACGGTGCCCATGAGACTTCCTGACCTGGCTGCAGCAGACCGGGGATCTGTATGCGGACCTTCTTCAGCTGGAAATGCGCCGCTTCGGCACGCTTCATTTCTGCAAGCACATTGGCAGTCGTGCGTGCGACGATTTCGTCGAGCTGCTCTTGGGATAGGTGGGACATGGAACGCTCCTGGGGTGTGTGACCTACACACATGAGATCCCGAGGAGCGCGTGAACGCTATCGTACGTTCGTGCAGCAACAATCTCCCGACACTACGGCAACGCCACGCCGTCGATGCGATTCCAGCGCACCACAATGCGACTGAACTCCTGGTTGCGCAGCTCGATCCATGCGCCCCGTTCGACGCGCGTCACTGTGCCACCGATCGACTGGCCGTTCACGTACACGGTGACACCGCGCTTGTTTTGCAGCGCCGCCAGCAGCGCTTCTTCCAAACCCTTTGGGGGGTCCCCGGCCGATGCAACGGTCAACATCGCACTGGACAGCAGCATGGCGAAGAATGACTTCCGCATGACACCGATCGCTACACTCATGATTCACCTCAGGGTTTGAAAGGCAGTCCGTGGACGCTCCGTTGATCTTCTTGTGCGCACGCGAAGCATGCGCGGCTGCAAACGATGTTGGCTTGCGCGTATGGTGGGCGCAAGCCCTGGGATCAGTCGAGACAGGCCCGTGACAAACGGAAGGGGATCCATATGAAACCGACTCCAATCATCGCGGTATCAATCCTGATCGTCGCAGGCGGATTGACGCTGCACCTGGCATCGGCGCAGCAGCAGGGAATCAAGCGCACCGACCTGCAGCGGCACGATCTCAGCATTCCCGGACGCGAAGTCGTGCAGGTCCGCGTCGACATCGACCCGGGCGTCGTTGCCCCCAGGCACAACCACCCGGGCGAAGAGATCGTCTATGTCATCGAGGGCTCGCTGGAATATCAGGTCGAGGGCAAGCCAGCGGTGACGCTCGCGGCCGGCGATGTCCTGTTCATCCCTGCGGGAGCCATCCACAGCGCGAAGAACGTCGGAGGCGGCAATGGAGCGGAGCTCGCCACGTATATCGTCGAGAAGGGCAAGCCGCTGGTCGTCGCGGCGAAGTGAGTGAATGGGAGGGCTTCGCGTCTCGCCGCGTGCCTAATCCGAAGAAGGCACAGAAGGATCAGCGAAGCCACCCGTGCTGCCGACTGCATTTCCATGCTGACGAGCTTCGATCCATCCTCTTAAACGTGGATGCGATTTGAACAGATCGTGGCGCCGACTGGACTGTGGCGCGGAGGCAGTGCTTGCTAATTGCTGGATTCGCATTGCTGCATGCGCGACCCCTCGAATGAGTGAGATCGGAACTCCGGAGGGCAGCAATGAAGAAGAGATTTCATGCACGCTCGTAGCAGCCGCGTTAACACTCTTCGCGCTTGCCTCGTGGTCCAAGACTCAGACCATCAAACTCGAGATCGTTGGACCGGGTCTGTCGAAACCACTTGAAATCACGGATCGCGAGATCGTCGATCGCTTCAACATCTGGAACGGGCCGGGCGTGCGGGTCGATGGCAAGCCGCTTCGCATCGAGCCGCAAGATCTCGAGGAAATGGGCGCTTTCGCCGATTGGTCAAGAAAGCCCGCGCCGCAACCGCCCGCCGGAATGCCCCGCTACACGGTCACTTTTCATCAAGCGGGCCGTGAGCCCATGCACGATTGGCATCGCTCGTACGTGATCATGTATGCGTTCGACCCAATCACTTCTTCTTGAATCCCACTACCACCATCACCAGCCCCGCCCCAACCGCGATGCCGCCCACCCATCCCGGCACTTTGTGCTTCTGCTGCACCTTCGCCTCGAGCTCACCCAGCTTGAACACGCTTTCCTCGCGCGAGTAGCTCGGCGGTTTGATGATCGTGAACAAGCCGGCTGCGATGAGGATGGCGCCAACGATTTGCAGAACACGCACGCAGGGTCTCCGTGGGAAGGGGAAGGGATAGCCGCTCGCATTATCAGGGATGTCGGCCTGTTTAACCCCGCTATCGCGCAGCATCAATCGAGAACCCGGTTGACGCGCGCCGGCTTTGTCAGCATCCTTCGGCCGCGCGTTGAGTTCCCCGCATGGGGATTGAAATGGGAACCGGGTGTGAAACCCGGGCTGCCCCCGCAACTGTAAGCGGTGCTTCCGACGTCGATAGACCACTGAGCCCTCGAGAATCAATCAAGGGGCTCGGGAAGGTGACGCACGGGATTGAAGCCGCGAGCCAGGAGACCTGCTCAGCGCCGTCGTCCATCGACCAGCCGGGGTGTGCTGAGCGAGCGGGAGTTCCCGAGTGACGACCGGTGCATGGGTCGTCGGCTCGAGTGAGTGCGATGACGCATGCGTGTCGCATCTCACTTCTCGGAGCTCTCCGTCATGACTCGGTCCTTTGCGTTTGCTTCCACCCCGTTGATCCTTTCGCTCGCTGCTGCGTCCACGCACGCTGCGCCTGAGCAAGTCGTCGTCACCGCCAATCGTCGCGTGACCGACGTCGCCACCGTCGGCGACTCGATCACCGTCATCGATGCCGAACAGGCTCGCGCGAGCCAGAAGCTCATGGTGTCGGATCTGCTCACGACAACGCCCGGCGTCATGGCCTCGCGCAATGGCGGTTACGGCGGCACGACATCGCTGCGCATTCGCGGCGCGGAAGATCACCACACGGTCGTGCTCGTCGATGGGGTGAAGCTCAACGATCCCTCCTCGCCCGGTGGCGGTTTCAACTTCGCCAACCTGACGATTGCAGACGACATCGAGCGCATCGAGATCGTGCGCGGTGCGCAGTCGACACTGTGGGGTAGCCAGGCAATCGGAGGCGTCGTGAACATCGTGACGACCGAGCCTTCAGGTCCACTCGCAGTGGCTATCGATGGTGAAGCCGGTTCGTACACGACGGGTCGCGTCACGGCGCGCGTACAGCAAGGCAGCGAGCGCTTCGGCTGGCGCTTGGGCGGCCACTACTTCACGACCGACGGCGTCTCCGCGTTCGACGAGGACCTCGGCGGCGACGAGGATGATCCGTACCGGAATGTCGGCTTCAACGTGCGCGGCGTGTGGCGCGTATCCGATGCCGTGACGGCTGAGCTGCGTTCGAACTGGTGGCGCGGCCGCACCGAGTTCGATGGCTTCCCGCCACCGAGCTTCTCGTTTGCGGATACGCGCGAGTACTCGATCACCAAGGAATGGGTGAGCTACGCAGGTGTGAAGATCGACTCTTTCGGTGGCCAGCTGCAACATCGCATCGGCGTCGCCTACACGGACACGGACCGCAACAATCGCGATCCCGATGCCGTCGTCGAAGAAACCTTCGACTCCTACGGCCGGAATCTGCGCTACGAGTATCAGGGCACGTGGTCGCCGCTCGACAGCATGACGGCTGTATTCGGCTTTGAGCATGAGCGCTCGGAGCTGAGCACGGCATCACCGAACGAGTTCGACCCGAATCCCACACCGTTGCAGCGCAACGTCGATCTCGATAGCGGCTATGCGCAACTTCAGTTCACAGCGATCACCGGGCTCACGCTGACCGGCGGACTGCGCTACGACGATCACGAAACCTTCGGCGACAACACATCGGCACATGCAGCTATCGCTTGGGCGGCCACGAGCTCCACGTTGCTGCGCGCAAGCTATGGAGAGGGCTTCAAGGCGCCTACGTTGTATCAGTTGTATAGCGAGTACGGCACGCCCGAGCTGCAGCCGGAACAAGGCGATACGTGGGACGTCGGCATCGAGCAGCGCCTGTTCGACAATCGCGTGAAGGCCTCCGCCACGTATTTCGAGCGCACCACGAAGAACATGATCGACTTCGTCTCGTGCTTCGATGTCGTCTCTGCGAAATGCGCCGCGCAGCCGTTCGGCTACTACGACAACGTCTCACGCACGAAGGCGGACGGTTACGAGCTGGGGCTCACCGCTCAACTGACGTCGCAATGGCTTACCACAGCGAACTACACGCGCCTCGATGCGAAGAACGACGCGCGCAGCTCATCCAACTTCGGCAACGAGCTGCCGCGTCGGCCGAAGCAGTCCGCGTACGCGGAGCTGAAGTATCAGTGGAATCTGCCGCTCGCGACCGCCGTCGCCGCTCAATACGTCGGCCGCAGCTTCGACAACGCGTCGAACACCTTCAAGCTCGACGATTTCGTGCTCGTGGATCTGCGCGCTGAGTACGCCGTGAGCGACGCGCTTAAGTTGTATGGCCGCGTCGAGAATCTTTTCGACGAGGACTACGCCACGACACGCAACTACGGCTCGATCGGTCGTGGTGCCTACGTAGGCTTCCGGCAGAACTTCTGACGGCAACGTCGTGAGCGCGGTGCAGATAGCAGTCGTCGAGGATCGCCTGGCTGGACACGGCGGTCGTCTATGCGTCGCGCGCGCACTGCATCCGAAGGCACCACAACCGTGGATCGATCTCTCCACGGGGATCAATCCGAAGCCGTATCCGGCGCCGCGTGCGAGCTCATCGGCACGAGCGCGGTTGCCGGAGCCGCAGGAGTTGCGTGCGCTGGAGGATATGGCTGCGCGGGCGTTTGGAGTTGCGGATGCGAGTTGCGTGGTTGCAGCCGGTGGATCGGAGGCGGTGTTGCGGCTGATGCCGTATGTGCTGCGCGTCGATGAGGCGGTGATCGTGGGGCCGACGTATTCGTCGCATGAGGATGCGTGGCGGAAAGCGGGAGCGCGCATCTCAATCAACCCCGACCCCAACCCGCCCTCGCGACGCTTCGGAACCGCTGGCGAGGGGCTTCGCGAGGGCGCGGACAAGCGAGTCGTCACGGTGGTGAATCCGAACAACCCCGATGGTGCCGCGCTCCATCGCGATCACTTGCTCGCTCTGCACGATCAGCTCGCAAGAGACGATGGCTATCTCGTCGTCGATGAAGCCTTCGCCGACGCAGATCCATCGTGCAGCGTCGCGTCCCTCGCAGGCCGCGCACAACACCCTCGTCTCCTCGTGCTCCGTTCCTTCGGCAAGTTCTACGGGCTCGCCGGCCTGCGCCTGGGCTTCGCCATCGCCCCACGACCCATCGCACAACGCTTCCGCTCCCTCCTCGGCGATTGGCCCGTCACGGCCGACGCGATCGCAGCAGGTCTCGCTGCCTATGCGGATGCAGCCTGGGCCGAACGCACGCGCGCACGCTTGCAAAGCGCCGCGCAGAGCCTCGACTCCCTCCTCCTGCGGAGTGGATTCACGATCGTCGGCGGCACAGCGCTGTTTCGACTCGCGCGCAGCCATGACGCTCGACATCGTTTCGAACGACTGCTCGACGCGGGCATTCTCGTACGCCCATTCGATCACGACGCGACACTCTTGCGCTTTGGCTTGCCCTATGGCGCCGCTGCGTGGCAGCGACTGACACGGGCGTTGGGAGCGGAAGCATGAGCGAAGATCACCGCGATCTGGAGCATAGGCGTGCGATGCAGGCGCTGCAGGCCGAGCGCCGCGCGGCACGCGCAAGCAAGCGACTGAAGGGCGGCTTGCTCCTGGTTCTCACCGGCCCCGGCAAGGGCAAGTCATCGAGCGCCTTCGGCATGGTCGCGCGTGCGCTCGGCTGGGAGATGCGCGTCGGTATCGTGCAGTTCATCAAGGGCAAGTGGCAGACCGGCGAGCGGCACTTCTTCAAACGCTTCCCGGATCTCGTGACGTATGAAGTGATGGGCGAAGGCTTCACGTGGGACGTGCAGGATCGCCAGCGCGATGTCGCGGCCGCGCAGAAGGCGTGGCAACGCAGCCAGGAAATGATTGCGGATCCGCACTACGATTTCGTGCTGCTGGACGAGCTCAACATCGCGCTGCGCAACGACTACCTGGACATCAACGAAGTCGTGACGGTGCTGCAGCAGCGCTCGCGCGACAAGCACATCTGCATCACGGGACGCGATGCGAAGCCTGCACTACTCGAAGTGGCAGACCTCGTCACCGAGATGACGCTCGTCAAGCATCCCTACCAGGCCGGCTACCGCGCACAGCGAGGGATCGAGTTTTGAACGGGCTGCGCTTCGCGCTGTGCCTTGCCGCGTTGTTGGCGACCAGCGCTGCCGGCGCCAAAGGCACAGCGCCTCAGCGCATCGTTTCGATGAACTTGTGCCTCGACTCCGTGCTGCTGGAGCTGGTGCCGCGCGAACACATCCTCGCGTTGAGCCAGTACGCACGCGACCCCTGGCGTTCGAGCGTTGCCTCCATCGCGCAGACCCTCCCCTACACGAACGAAACCGCCGAAGAGGTCGTTGCGCTGAAACCCGATCTGGTGCTGACCAGCCGGCATTCGGCCATTGCCACGCGCGCTGCGCTGAAACGCGTGGGCATTCGGTTCGAGCTGTTCGAAGTCCCACAATCGGTGGATGAGAGCCTCGCGCAGATTCGGCGGGTGGCCGCGCTGTTACAGCGCGTGGATCAAGGCGAAGCGTTGATCGCTCGCATCGAGCAAGCGATCGCCAAGGCCCGTCCCGCGGCCGGCACGCGAACGCTGACGGCCGCGACCTATCAGCCAGGTGGCTTGAGCTCCGGTGCCGAGACCGTGACCGGGGAGCTCATGCGTGTTGCGGGGTTCGAGAACATCGCTGCGCGCTACGGTGTCACGACGTACCGGCCGTTGCCGCTGGAAGCCTTGGTCAGCTCGCCACCGGACGTTCTGCTGGTGGGCGATACGACCCATGGCGCGCCGACTCATGCCGAACGCGTCGTGCATCACCGCGCGTTGCGCGCGCTGGAATTCCGCATGCACCGCGAACCGTTTCCCGCGCGGCTGCTGTATTGCTCGGGGCCGACCATGATCGATGCGCTGGTACTCGCGCGCGAGCACGCGACACAGGTTCCGGTCGCAGGGAGCTCACCATGAACGGTGCGCCCCGCTGGCTTTCGCCGACGCTGCTGACGGTGGTCCTCGTGTTGACGGTCGCCTCGGTGCTCGTCGGCAAGGTCATGCTGACGTGGAATCTGTGGTCCGATCAGGACCCGATCACCCGCATCATCTTCCTGGAGTTGCGTGTGCCGCGCGCGCTTCTCGGCGTGCTGATCGGCGCAGCACTCGGCCTGGCAGGTGCCGCCATGCAGTCGTACTTGCGCAATCCGCTCGCTGAGCCCGGTACGTTGGGCGTCTCTGCGATGGCCGCACTCGGTGCTGTGCTCAGCATTTTCTTCGGGATCGCCGGCACACATCCCTGGATATTGCCAATGTGCGGCGTGCTGGGCGGCGTGTTCGCAATGGCCGCACTGCTCTTGCTGGCAGGCCGTTCTGCCAGTCTGCTGACACTTGTGTTGTCCGGCATCATCCTGAGCGCGCTCGCCGTTGCCGGCATCTCGTTCACGTTGTCGCTGTCGCCGAGTCCCTGGGCCGCGGGCGAGATCATTCGTTGGTTGCTCGGCGCGCTCATCGATCGCAGCCTCGATGACCTCACAATAGCCACGCCGCTGATCGCAGCAGGATTCGCTCTCGTCCTGCTTTGCCGTGAATCGCTCAACGCACTCACGCTCGGCGAGTTGGGCGCACGGTCGCTCGGTATCGATCTGCGCCGCGTGCAGTGGATGATGTGCTTAGGGATGGGACTGCTGATCGGCGCCAGCGTGGCGGTGACCGGGATGATCGGCTTCGTCGGCCTGGTCGTGCCGCATCTCCTGCGGCCGATCGTAGGCTCGCAACCTGCAGCATTGCTCGTGCCGAGCGCACTCGGTGGCGCTGCGCTCGTGCTGGCAGGCGATATCGTCGTGCGCTTGCTGCCTGGCGGCTCGGAGTTGCAATTGGGCGTCGTCATGTCGCTCGTCGGCGCACCCTTCTTTTTCGCGCTGCTGTATTCGATGCGACGGCGGGTCGTATGAGTGCCTTCAAAATCACGCGACTCGATTTCTGGCACGGGGCGCGGGCCGTTCTTCGCGGTATCGATCTCACTGTCCAATCCGGCAGTGTCACGGCCGTGCTCGGCCCGAACGGCGCAGGTAAGTCCACACTGCTCGCATGCCTCGCAGGACTGCTGACGCCGCGCTCGGGCGCGATCGCACTGGGCGACGTCGACCTGCACGTCATGCACAGCCGCGAGCGAGCACAGCAGATCGCATTCCTGCCTCAGACACCGGAGATCGCCTGGCCCATCGACGTTGCAACGTTGGTTGGGCTCGGACGCATTCCCTACTCAGGCATCGCCAGCGAGGGTGAAGACCGCGCGGCGGTCGAGCGTGCGATGGCAATGACCTCTGTCTCGCAATGGGCGCGGCGCAGTGTTACGGAGCTTTCCGGTGGCGAACGCTCGCGCGTGCTGCTGGCGAGAGTATTCGCTGGTACCTCGAAGTGGATTCTCGCGGATGAGCCGTTCACTGGGCTCGATCCTGCGCATCAATTTGAAGCCGCCGAGTTGCTGCGAGCGTTTGCCGCCGATGGCGGCGGTGTCGTGCTGACCATCCATGATCTGTCGCTCGCGGCACGCATCGCGGATCGCATCATCGTGTTGAACGAAGGCCGTGTGGCTGCCGACGGCACACCTGAGGTCGCGCTCGAGGAGACCGTTCTGCGCAGCGTGTATGGCGTGGAGACAGAATGGCTCGTGGCAAACAGACGGCGCACTCCCGTGATCGCGATCCATGGACGGTATGGCAGCTGATGCAGCAGTGACGCTGGCGGCGTTGATGCTCGAGTCGTGCATCGGCTATCCACGCGTGTTGCTCGCCTCGATTGGTCATCCTGTGACGTGGATAGGGCAATTGCTGAATGCACTAGAACACGGCTGGAACGATCCGCAGATGCGCTCGATCACTCGGCGACTCCTCGGTGTCGCAACGATGCTGATCGTTGCCGGACTCGCGGCACTGGTGGGGCATGCGATCGCGGGATTCACCGATGGATACGAATATGGCCTCGCCGCCGTGGCGATCGTCGCGACGGTTGGCCTGGCTCAACGCAGTTTTTATCAGCATGTGCGCAATGTGCTCGCGACGTTGCAAGCGGATGACATCGTCGCTGCACGGAACGCGGTCGGTCGCATCGTGGGCCGCGACACGGTAAACCTCAGCCCCCACCAAGTATCGAGCGCTGCAATCGAAAGTCTCGCGGAGAGCTTCAATGACGCGGTCGTAGCGCCGGCATTTTGGTTGTTCGTCGCCGGCTTGCCGGGACTGTTCGCATACAAGGCGATCAACACGGCGGACAGCGTGATCGGCCACAGAGAGGAACGTTGGCGGGCGTTTGGTTGGGCGGCGGCACGATTGGACGACGTTACAAATCTGGTTCCCGCACGCATCGCGGGTGTGCTGATCGCAGTCGCAGCAGGACGCGGCTTTGCAGTGATGTGGCGCGATGCGTCCAAGCATGCCTCGCCGAACGCCGGCTGGCCTGAGGCGGCCATGGCCGGCGCACTCGATGAGCTGATTGTTCGAGGTCAGCGCGTCGGCGTACTCGATGCCAAGGCGCATGGCCGCGACAAGCAGCAGCTCCTGCAGACCGCTGTCGATTCCTATCGCAGGCTCTCGGCCGATTGCGATTGGATCATTGTCGA
>JBEVDW010000639.1:0-11178 GCA_040513115.1 Steroidobacteraceae bacterium
GACGCCTGACATGAGCGTTCGAGCGGAAGACATGAGCATGACTGACATTGCCTTCGTCGAAGCACCGGCGGAACAGACGTTGTCGATACCCGACACGATCCGCCGCTATCACGATTCACTCATTCGTTTCTTACGACAACGACTACGGGTACCGGAAGATGCCTTCGACGTTGCTCAGGAAGCCTACATACGAATGATGCAGTACCAATCCTCCAAAGACATCAAATCGCCATCCTCCATGCTGTTCCGCATTGCCATCAACGTGGCCAACGATCTGGGCCGCGCCGAGCAGTCGCGACGTGTGAAGGATCAGTGTCCGCTGGACGATGTCGAGCTCGTATCGGATCAGCCGTCCGCCGAAAGGCAGCTCGCGGCAGAGCAGGATCTGTCGCTGTTGTACGAAGTGATCGAGCAACTCCCGCCCAAGTGTCGCCAGGTCTTTCTGTTGAGCCGCGTCAAGCTCATGACCTATCCGCAGATCGCGCAACACTGCGGCATCTCGGTGAAAATGGTCGAGAAACACATCAGCCATGCGCTCGCGGTCTGCGCGCGGGAGATGGAGTTGATGAACAACGGGTGAAATTTGTGGCCCTGAGCCGGTAGGGTGGAACGAGAACGATCCGTCTACGTGGGGAATGGGTAAAGATTCGCAGGCAGAGCCGCTGCAGGCCGCTGCGCGCTGGTACGCCCGCTTGGGTGCACCTGACTGTAGCGCGGAGGAGCAGGCGGAGTTTGAGCGTTGGTTGAGCAGCGATGCTCGCCACGAGAATGCGTTTGCGTCCGTGAAGCGCGCAGCCGAATCGCTGACGCACATGGCGCCGGATCCTCGCCTGGCAGCCCTGGCCGATGCTGCGTTGCGCGAGGGTGATGGTTCAGTAAGCGTCGATCGAATCAGCCGTGCGCGATCTCGATCGGAGCAGACGAAGCGGGCTCAAACGAATCCGCTTGAGACGAATCGAAAGTGGGTTCGAGTGCCGCTGGCTTTGGCGGCAAGCGTGCTGGTGGCGATCGGTGTGATCCGTCTCGTGCCCGAGCTCGAGATACGCAACACGCCGAGCGTCGCGTATGAAGCGGCGCCGGACAAAGCGCGAGTCGTGCGGTTGAGCGATGGCTCGACGGTTCAGCTCGACCTGGCAAGCAAGATCGAAGTGCAGATGTATAGAGACGAGCGTCGAATCACTCTCACCGCCGGTCGCGCGTACTTCAAAGTCGCGCACGACACGTCGCGGCCGTTCGCGGTCACCGCGCATGGTGTGCGTACCGTAGCGCTCGGTACGGAGTTCCAGGTCGATCAGGATCAGAACCTCGTGACGGTCACGCTCGCAGAAGGCTCCGTGCTGGTGAGCGACGCGAATGGCACGGTTCCGAGCTGGGAAGAGAAGCTCCTGCCAGGCGATCAAGTCCGCATGAAGGACGGTGCCGGTGCGCCTGAGCGGCATACCGTGAATCCCGCGCATGTCATCAGCTGGATGCAGGGCCGCCACGTGTTCGATCACACGCCGCTCGCGGAAGCCGTTGCGGAGATCAATCGCTACTCCGACCGCAAGCTGCGGTTGGGTGATCCGTCGCTCGCCGATCTGCAGATCGGGGGCAATTTCGTCGCGGGCAATGGTGCGCTGATCGCGTCATCGATTGCCGCCGCGTTGCCAATCAGTGTGGTGGAAGCAGGCCCGAAGGAAATCATCCTGTTCCGACGTCACGATCAAGCCCTGCATTGATCATTTACGTTCTTCGACAAGCTGCCCCAGAGCGGCACTGGTCATGTGTCCTCCAACGGCCCGACTGCACGTGAACAACGCGTCATGGCCACAGGTAGCGGTAGATCGTTAGTTCTCTGCGCCGCTCGCTGGGCCACGGCGGTCGTGGCAATCGCGACTGTGCTGTGGGCGACCGGATCTGCCGCAGCGGACCAACAAGCCACGGAATTCGATATCACTGCGGGATCACTGGCAGCAGCCCTCAATCGCTTCGCCGAGCAAAGCGGACTGCAAACCGTGTACGACCCTGTGCTGTTACAGGGTCGCAGCGCGCCGGCAGTACACGGCAGGATCTCCGCATCCGCCGCGCTGACGCGATTGCTGTCGGGCACGGATCTCGAATGGGTCTTTGCCAATCCCACCACCATCGCAGTGAGACCGCGAGCGCCACCTGTGCTCGCCGCAGCCAAGCCCGACGAGAAGCGCGCAACGCACGTCAACACCGCCGATACCATGACCGTGCTGACCGATCTGGAGGTGCGGGGCGATCCGCATCGGATACTGCCGCAGGCCAGCACGAGCAGCTTCGGTTTCAACAAGTCATTGCTGGAAACCCCCCGCGCCGTCTCTTACATCAGCGAAGAGACCATCGACTTGTTCGGTTTGAGTGCAGTCGAAAATCTTCTGCGTGTCGTTCCTGGTGTGTACACGACGACACGATTCGGCATCCAAGGCGCGGTCGACATTCGCGCCGTCCCCGCAGACACCTACTTCCGTGGCATGAAACGTCTGAGCCTGCAAGGGCATGGACGCAGTGTGCTAGCTGCAATGGATGGCATCGAGATCGTGCGCGGTCCGCCCTCGCCGCTGTACGGCATGGGCAAGATCGGCGGTTACACGAACCTCGAGCCAAAGTCCGGGCGCGCGAAGACGGGTGCGTATCTGAATCAAACGCAAGGCTTCGCACAAGTCATCATGGGTGACTACGACCGACGCGAAGGCTCCTTCGGCGTGGGCGGTCCGTTGACCGCTGCCGAACGCTTCGATCGGCGCGGCGGCTACTACGTCTACGGCCTCGTCGAAGACTCGGATTCCTTCACCGACGGCGTGCCGGTCAAGCAGCAGGTGTTGCAGGCCGCAGTGACAGTCGATGACTTCATCGGGCCGATGCGCCTCGAAACCGGTGCGAACTATCAGGTGTCACGCACGGCAGGCGCACTGACCGGTCGCCTCACACAGGATCTGGTCGACAGCGGTCGCTACCTCCGCGGCACACCGCTCGTGAATCTCGACACGAACGACAACGGTGCGACCGGCTATCTCGAGTTGCATGACAACTCGCCGGTGAACGGCCAGATCAGCGCGTCCAATCAGCCGCTGATTCAAACCTGGGCGTGGCCGCGCGATGCGACCGGACAGCCTTTGCCGCTCGATCAATTTCCACAAATGGTCGGCATCCCGCAATCGATGCACGACTATCTGACGCAACATCCGGAGGCTGATCCAACCGGACTGCTACGCGCACAGGGAGTTGGCGGTCCCGTGCCTCAATCCGGTGCCGTTCCGATCGGCATGGTGCTCGACCCGCGCACTGTGGGCTATGACACGCTCGACACGCATCGCGCCGCGGCGTACGAGCAGGATCTTCGGGCCGAGTTCATCACCCTGTTCCTCGACCTCATTCACGACAGCGATCCGAACTTCACGGTCAAGAACCAATTGTTCTTCGACAAGATGCATCAGTACAAGAACTCGCTGCAGCCCTTTGTCCAGGAACAGGACGTGCGCGTGATCGAAGACAAATTGACCGTGACGCGACGGCTGCAGAGCTTGCCTTCGTGGCTCGCGGTCAACGCGCTTGCATCGGCAAACGTGCGCCAGACCGTGTCGTCGGGCCGCTCATCCGGCACGGCGGACTTCAGCAGCCATCGAACCGATGCGATGGCGTCCACATGGGTTGCCGAGCGCGGCGGCATGACGCCCAACACGACCTTCGCAAGCCCGATCGACAATCCGGATCTGTACGCGGACGGCTTTCCCTGGGTGAGCATCTACGAGACTCAGTATTCCGAGATCGGTCTGGGCATGTTGTTCGATGTGGATGTGCTGCAACGGTGGAATCTGCTCGTCGGCGGCCGATACGACACCTCGCGCGCACGCAACACCGATTACGCTGGCGGGTTCAACGCGACCACGGGCACATCGAGCAATCCGGGGAAATTCATGGGGGAAGATGCAACGGCTTCGGCGTGGGACAGCGGTGCATCGTGGAGCGTCAGTCTGTCCTATCAGATGCCGTGGCATTGGCGGCCCTACGCCACGATCTCCGAGTCAACCATCGTGCTCGATGGCAACAACAACCAGCTCACGAACCCGACGATCGAGCATGGTCACTTGGGTCGTGCATCGTTGAAAGAAGTCGGCCTCAAAGCAAGCCTGCTCGACGAACGCATGTTCGTATCGTTGGCGGCTTTCGAGCAAGCCCGCGTGGGCGTCGATGCGGATGACGATTCCGCCATCGTCTATGCCTATGCAACGGCGACGCGTGCACGCGGAGTGGAAGCTGAGCTGAAGTGGGTGCCGCTGCGCGATTTTCTCGTCTCACTGTACGCTCTGCATCAGAAGACGGTGTTCGATCCGAACGTCGGCAGCACGCAGCTCGTCGATGCGCGCACGCTCGGCTTTCAGGACGTGAAGGATGTCGACGGCAACGTCATCTTTCCCGCGGAAGCCTTTCTGTATGGTGGGCGCAGTCGTGTCGTGCTACCTGCCGACATCAAGAAGTATCGAGAAAAGCAAGGTAATCCCGACACGCAGGTCGGTTGGAGTGTTGCGCAGCACCTGCCCTATGGCTGGGGCTGGACGTTGAGTGGCAACTATCTGTCGGGCACGTGTAGCGGGCGTTTGTGTACGGTGAAGTTGCCGAGCAGTCTGGTCTTCAACGCAGGGCTGCTGTGGCAACTCGGTAAGCTCGACTTGAAGCTCGACATCACGAACATCACGAACGAACGCTATTTCCGTGCGCGCACCGGCGACACGCTCGGCAATGTGCTTGCGCAAGCTATGCCGGATCGACAGTGGCAACTCACCGTCAAGTACGGCTTCTGAGCCAGGGTAGGGTTCTTAGCACTCCTCGCGTCTGTCTGAGCAACGCTCCACGCAACAGCGTGGCAGATCTCATACAGATGGGGAGTGAACATGCAAAGTCGGCCGGCGCGTTCGAACATTGGAACACTGGCGCAAACGATCACCGCGATTCTCTGCACCGCCAGCGCGCTCGCTGCGATGCAGGCGCAGGCACAAGCTGCGGGCGAAGAGAGCAAGGAAGAGAAGAGTGAAGTCACCGAGCTGAGTGATCTCAGCGTTACTGAAGATCCATTGCGAGCGTTACCCAACGAACCGAGCGCATCTTCGTTCGGCTTCGCCAAGCCGTTGCTCGAAACACCGCGTTCCGTATCCTTCATCAGTGAAGAGCAGATTCGCCTGTTCGGCGTATCGACAGTGGAAGATCTATCGCGGGTCGTGCCCGGCACCTACACGACCACACGCTATGGTCTGCAAGGCGGCATCAACGTGCGTGGTGTGTCCGCAGACATCTATTACCGCGGCATGAAGCGCCTGCAACAGCAAGGTCACGTGCGCACGGTGCTGTCCGCGATGGACAACATCGAAGTCGTGAAGGGGCCGCCTTCGCCGCTGTTCGGCATGGGCCGCATCGGCGGCTATACGAATCTCGATCCGAAGTCGAGCCGCGCGCGAACGGGCAAGTACTTGCCTGGTGTGAGCGGCTTCTTCCAAGCCACCACGGGCTCGTACGACAAGAACGAAATTCAGATTGGTACCGGCATTCCCTTCAAGTTGGGCGAGGACCGCACGGCGGGTGCCTACATATTCGGTTTGATCGAAGACTCGAACACTTACACGAAGCACGTCGGTGCGGAGCAGAAGTTCATCCAGGCCACGACGAGCATCGACAACATGGTCGGCCCGTTCCGCTTGGAAACGGGCGGTCAGTTGCAGAACTCGATCACCTCCGGCGCATACATGAATCGCGTGACGCAAAGGCTGATCGATGACGGCGACTACATTCGCGGCAATCCGCTGAAGAATCTCGACTTGAACGGTGACGGTCGTATTGGTTACGTCGAGCATGTCTTCGCTTCGCCCGTACGCGGCAACTTGTCCTCGGCTGCGGCCGCCACCAACCTGCCATTGCGCCAGAGCTGGGCATTTCCGTTCTCAGGGGGTGCCAAGGGAGCCGCGGTAACGCCCGGTATTCCGCAAGCCATGAGTGAGTTCCTGAACTCCGCGGAAGGTCTCGCATCAGCCAACTGCAAAGCGGCGCAGGTCATGCGCGCGATGCCTGTCGGTGGCCCGACGCCAGTCAGCGGCTATCTGCCCGTCGGCTTCATGTTGAACCCCTGTACGGTGTCGGTGAGAAAGGTGGACTACCGCGGCAACGGCGCGTTCGAGCGCGAACAGAATGGGGACCAGAAGCTCGGTTACGTCGATCTCATCTACGACACCAATCCGGATTTCACCGTCAAGAACCAACTGTTCTACGACAACATCGACTCCTTCAAGGATTCATGGCTGCCCTATGGCGAGCGCCAGTACATCAAGACGGTGGAAGACAAGATCACCGTCACGAAGAAAGTGCCTTCCGAATGGCTGCCCGACTGGATGAGCATGAATGCGCTGAGCTCCGTCAACTGGCGCAAGACGGTCGGATGGATTCGCTCGGGCGGCGTTGCGGGCAACGATTACGACTATCGTCAGGACGTGCTGTTCGATGGTGGCTCCGGCAATGGCCAGCACTATCCGAACACGATGTTCTGGACTCAACTGACGAACGACGATTTTGCGACGGGCTCGCCGAATGAGCGATTGAACGACTCCCGGTTCACTGAACGCGGCTTCGCCGTGATGTTCGACACGACGTTCTTCACCAACACGAACCTGATCATCGGCGGTCGCTACGACAAGTCCAAGGCAACGGCGAAGGACCTGCGCGCCAGCAACCAGAACGAGGGCGATCTGGGCAATGCGGGTGCCCCTGATCTGGCGGCTGCGCAAGCAGCATACGAGGCTGCGATAGCGGCACACGCCGCCGGGCAGCCGAGCTGCCTGGACCCGGTTTACGCACCTGATAACGCGACCGGCCGTACCGCTGCACGCGCTCGCAATTGCCCGGGCTTCCTGTATTCGGCCCCGTTCCAGATCGCCAAGGACAAAGACTCCGGCAAGTCCTGGAGCATCAGCCTGTCGCAGCAGTTGCCCTGGGGCCTGCGACCCTACTTCACCGCTGCAAACTCGAGTCTGACGCTCGATGGCTCGAACAACATCATCACGGCCTCGACGATTCAGACGGCAGCGACGGGTGTCTATAACGGCTTCATCGGCGAAGCGTACCTGCGCGAGGTCGGCATCAAGGGAAGTTTCCTGGGCGGCAAGCTGCAGACGACGTTGGCCGGCTTCAAACAGTCACGCAACGACGTGACCTCCCCGGAAGATCCGAGCGCCAGCGCAGACGTCAGCAGCACCGAGACCAAGGGTATCGAGATGGAAGTGAAGTGGGTCCCGACGCGAGATCTGTATCTCTCCGCGTACTACTCCCACATGAAGCAGGAATACATCGTGGCGCCATCGTCGACGTCGACATTCGAAGTCAATGGTCGGCAGGTCGGCTTCCAGGACATCCTCGATCCCGACACCGGCGAACTGCTCTATCCGTCGGAAGCCTTCCTGTATGGCGGTCGCTCGACGACCGTGATCCCGGCCGGCGCGACGGGATACGACGAGCGTGTCGGCTATCCAGTCGACCAGGCCTCCATTCAGAGCACCTGGCAGATCGGTCGCGG
Organism: Steroidobacteraceae bacterium; assembly: GCA_040513115.1. Lineage (GTDB taxonomy): Bacteria > Pseudomonadota > Gammaproteobacteria > Steroidobacterales > Steroidobacteraceae > DATELY01. Next base: position 7,559 of record JBEVDW010000639.1, read on the forward strand.
GTGGGGAGTACTGCTCTCGGGTAACTGGTTCTCGGATGTCTGGGCGAACCGTCAGAAGACGATCAAGGTGCCGGAAGCTTATGTGTTCAATGGCGGCGTGACATACGACACCGGCAAGCTGCATTTGAAGTTGAACGGCTACAACATCTCGGACGAGCGCTACTTCCGTCCGGCCTCGGGCGACACCAACGGACAGCTGATCTCCGTGATGCCCGGTGCACGCTGGGAGCTGTCGATGAAGCTGGACTTCTAGTTTGAAACGAGGGATCGGACTCCTGTCACGACCCTCGTGGCGATCAGCAAAAGGTGCGACTTCTGCTGATCGCTCGCCGCTTCCAGCGGCGGGGTACATCCTGTACCCGGGAGGCGCTCGAGTGCGAACGGTTCATTCCTCGAGTAAGGCGTAATGCGGGTTACCTTCCTCGGCCACCAAGGCTGGCACTTCGAGCACAACGGTCGCAGCTTTCTGCTCGATCCCATTCTCGAAACGATGGGCAACGGCGCTGCACGGTTGCCGATCTGGCCGCAGCGCCGACTGGATTTCTCCCGCTTCGAGCCGCTCGATGGTGTGATCATCTCGCACGAGCACGCCGATCATTTCTCGCTCGACACGCTGCACGCGCTGCCGCGCCGCTGCCGCATCTACATCTCCGATCTGTCCTCCTATGCGATGGCCACGGCCATTGCGGAGATGGGTTTTGCGGTGGAGCGCTTCGCGGCGTTGCGCAGCTTCGCGATTGGCGGTGTGTCGATCACGCCGCTGCCGGGTCTGTACAACACGCTCGAGCCCGACACCTATGCCTTGCTGATGCAGGACGCGAGCCGTGCAAGCTTTCTGACGGCCATCGACACCGTTGCGCATCCGGATATCTGCGCGTGGCTTGCACAGCATTGTCCGGTGCGCACGCTCGACAATCTCACGAACAACTTCGTCGAGCCGCGTCAGCCGCTCGTGCGCGATCCGTGGGCGTTCACGAGATCACGCGCGATCGTCGCCGGCAACATGATGGAATTCGTGCAGAAGTTTCAGCCGCGTCGCGCGGTCGTAAGCGGCCAGGGCTGGAGTTTCCAAGACGACAAGCGGGCGCTCAATCACGGCTTCTTCAGCGTCGACAATGCCTGGCTCACGGCCGGCGCAAGCGAACTGGCGCCACACATCGAGTGGTTCGAAGGCAAGCCTGGGCTGCGCTTCACATTGCAAGGCGATTCGATCTCGATCGATGAGTCGCCGTTGATAGGTGCCGTGCAACGGCCGAGTCGCAAGTTCGATCCCTCATCGGTACAGGTTGCCGAGCCGTTTGTGGCCTGGAGCGATGTTCGCGCAGTACCGCCCGAGCGACTGAAAGCGGTACGCGAATTCATCGTGCAACGCCTGGGAGAAGGCATCGGTGCACACTCGCCCAAGCTCATGGAAGCGCTGTACTACCTCAAGTTCCAAGAGATCGGCTCGCTTGTACCGAGCTTGGGCTTGAGCATTCGCAACGGTGACACGCGCTCGCTTTACGAGCTGGACTACGGTCAGCTCTTATTCCATGAAGTCAAAGCCGGCCGCAGCAAGCCGCCTGCTGTCGGCATCGAAATGTGGGCCTCGGATCTCGAGCTGCTGATCGGCGCAGAAGAAGAAAGCTTCATGATCTTCGAAAGCGCGATGCAGCGGTGGAGTCATGTGCCGGCGATCATCGATGAGTCGATGTTGATCGAGGCGTTGATGTGGTTCACGCCGCGCTTTCGATCGCGGGAGCAGTTGGCGTTCTATCGCAAACGTATTGCGGAGTTGCGCGCAGAAGTGAGATCGGTGGCGAGCTAACCGGCCCCCACCTGAGCCACCGCAATCAAACAAGGTGGGGCACGCACCAACATCTCCGTCTGAGATGTACAACGCAAACATCCGCAGCAATCCGATGAAACCATCCATGCGCTCGAACCTGCTCGTCACGGCCGTGATGAGTGCCTTGGCCTGTGCTCTGCCATTTGCGACTGCGACTGCAGTCGATCTGGCCAATGCCAACGTCGCCGACATCCAGTCTGCGATGGACAACGGCTCGCTCACCTCGCAGCAGCTCGTGCAGCTCTATCTTGCGCGCATCAATGAGTACGACAGGAAGGGACCGAAGATCAACTCGGTCATCCATCTCAACGACAAGGCGTTGGCGGAAGCCAAAGCACTGGACCGTGAGCGCAAGACCAAGGGCCCACGCTCACCGCTGCACGGCGTACCCGTCGTGCTCAAAGACAACTTCGACACGTACGACATGCCGACCACTGCGGGCTCGTTGCTGTTGAAGGGTTCGGTGCCACCCGACGATGCGTTCACAGTGAAGCGGCTGCGTGCAGCGGGCGCGATCATTCTCGCAAAAGTGAATCTGAGCGAGTTCGCTTCGGGTGCCGGCGGGCCGAATGGCTTCAGCTCGATGGGCGGCCAGACGATGAATCCGCACGATCTGACGAAGGGACCTGCGGGCTCGAGCGGCGGCACGGGCGCAGCGATCGCCTCCGCATTCGCCCAACTGGGATTGGGTACTGACACCGGTGGCTCCATTCGCGGCCCGTCCTCTGCGAACGGCATCGTTGGGCTCAAGCCCACACGTGGCTTGATGAGCCGAGACGGCATCGTGCCGCTCGCACTGAGCTTTGATACGGGCGGACCGATGGCGCGGAACGTCTACGACGTCGCCGCGGCGTTGAGCGTGATGGCCGGTGTCGATTCGGCTGACGAGGCGACTGCTGCCAGTGCCGATCACGCACAAAGCGACTACACGCAGTTCCTGAAACGCGGCGCACTCAAGGGCGCGCGTATCGGCGTGGCACGCGACTTCTTCAAGCAGAGCGACGAAACCGATCGCGTGATGGAAGAGGCGATTGCGACGCTGAAGGATCTCGGCGCCACGGTCGTCGACTTCAAATATCCCGAATACGTCATCAAGGGTAAGGGCTCGATCTACCAGGCCATCAATCCGCCGGAGTTCAAGGTCCAGATCAATCAATACCTGGCGACGCTGAAGCCGGAGTATCCGCACACACTGACCGAGCTCATCGCGAAAGCCGAAGCGCCGGGCTCCAAGTACAACAACCCATGGCGGTTGGAAGCGATGAAGCGCTCCGAAGCGACGGCGGGGCTGCAGGACCCGTTCTATCTCGCGGCGAAGAACGAAGGCTTGTCGCTGATCAAGACCACGGTCGAAGCCACCTTCGACAAGAACAAGCTCGACGCCATCGTGTATCCGACGTCGCCCCAACCCGCGCGCCCGATCGCACCAGCACCGGCAGGCGGCGGCGCCGAATCGGCGACCAACATCGCGAATGAAACCGGCTTCCCCGATCTCATCGTGCCCGCGGGCATGACCAAGGACGGCCTGCCGGTGACGATCTCTTTCTTCGGCCGCGCCTGGAGCGAACCGAAGCTGCTCAGCTATGGCTACGACTTCGAGCAAGCCACGCAGGCCCGCGTGCTGCCGAAGAACACTCCCACGCTCTCGAACGAGACCATCAAGAACTGAGGTGACCCATGTCGCGTCCAGTACGTTCTCCTTTGGCTCGCTATGCCCTCGCTGCCGCTGTTGCGCTGGGACTCGCGCAGCTCTCGCATGCCGCCGACTTCGATATCTCCACGGCGACCATCG
>JBEVDW010000640.1:0-4294 GCA_040513115.1 Steroidobacteraceae bacterium
GAGTCCCAGCATTGCATTTGCTCGCCCGAAGGAAACAGGATCCGCAGTTCTCTGTCAGTCAGTGGTTCGGTCACACTCAGAAACGTCTGCGCATGAAAGGGAACCAGCGCCAACGCGAGTCCCCAGCCGGCGACGAATACTGCCACGCCCATGATCAGGCGCCGCTTCTGGCGCGGATCGGGCGCGGCGGAACTTGCAACAGTGGCGTTCATGGTTGTCTCTCCAGTAGATGAGTAATTTGTCTTGATGTTGAGATCAGGTACTACTGGGTGTCGGTGTTGGGGCAGTGGGTTGTTCTTTAACCGTCCACAGCAACGTCATCATGCCGATCGCGAAAGCGCCCGCGATGACGAACTGCGTCAAGCGCGTGATCCAGAAATCAACGGTGCCCGTGTCGGAGGCGAGGGCTGAACTGAACACGATGAAGGTCGCGTTGCAGGCGACCAGCACGACGGCTGCCATCGGATCGCCGGCAGAGGTGCGCCAACCGTATGCCAACCCGGTCAGCACAGTGATCAGGCAGAGGAAGATGAGTGATGGCTGTACCGCGATCAAAACAAACATCACCAATGCCACGATGCCGCCGCCCAAGTTGCCCGCCACCAGCGCGAGCGCTTGCATCCGGCCCTGACGGAAGTCGAGGTTCATCACGATCATCGACGTCGCGACCAACACAGGCAGCGCATTCGTAAGCCCGAACAGGAGATAGACGAGCATCAGTGGTGTGAGTATGGCCGTACCTAGCAGTGCGCTCTTCAGCCTCGCGTCGGGTGGCAGTGGGAGGGGACGCGCAGCCGAACGCGGTGGCGGAATTCTTGGCCAGAGCAGGTGCGCGGTCCAGGCGACCAGGATTGCGACACCCGTCGATCGCACCAACGCGTACCCAAACGAGCCGGCAATCGACGGCGATTCCAGCGCAATCACGGGTATGGTCGTGACACACATCAGCATGAACAACGGCGCGACGCGCGGACGTCCTTCGGCGATCACGTACAGCGTGCGGAACACCACCACGGCAGCGGCTCCGAACAGGAGGAGCGGCGTGGGGAGCAACGCGGTCGACAGGAGCAGCGCGATGAGCGCGGTCGCTGCGACGATCGCGATCAGCCCGACGGCGACCTTGAGCGGTGGTCGAATCGGTACATTGACCAGCACCACTGCGACGAGTACAGGTGCCAGGAACGTCGGCACCCATTGCATCAACTCAGAGACCACAAATGCAACGGTCACGCCAAATGCGAAGCGCAGCGTGGCATGCGTTCGCGCGGGATCAAATTGCTGTGCGCTCCGTGTCTGCATTGCCGTCAGTAGATGTAACGCAGCCAGGAGACCACGCGCAGCCACAAGCGTCCGATCGGATTCAGCCACGAGTTCTCATCGGTGAGGATCAGAACGTTCGCCTGCGCGCCATTGCGCAGCGGCAGATCCTTCAGCGGCCCATTCGCCTCGCGGCGCAAGGCGATACGCACAGGAAAGCGTTGTGGATCACGCACCCAACCTTTGGTTGACTGAACCTCAGGCAGAGTGCCGACGGGCGCTTCGCCCCCTTTGGTGATGCCCCAGCCGACGCTGTCGACGCGTCCGCTGAACACACGGCCGGGCTGAAAATCGAAGGCCACCCGCACTTCGTTGCCGGGCACGATGTAGCGCATCTGGTTCTCGCGTAGATAAGCCGTGAGCCAGACGCTATCCGCATCGACGAAGCTCAACCCCGGCTGACCGCGACTGACGAACTGTCCGACCGACAGACGCAGATTGGTGATGACACCGTCGCTGGGTGCAATCACTGTGGTGTATTGCAGATCGAGTCGCGCCTGCTCGAGCGCAATGCGAGCCTGTTGTACCTGTGCGTTGTCCTCGCCCTCCGCGCCCAGCTTGCGCCGCGCGCGCTCCAAGTCGGCCTCGCCGCGAGCAACATCCGCTTTCGACTTGTCGATTTCGGCTTGCGCCTTGATCGAGTCCGATTGGGACAGTGCCTTCTCCTTGGTCAAGGCGAACACGATTGCGCTCAGCACTTCGGTCGCTTTCAGATCCGTCTCCTGCTTCGTCAGAGTCGCCTCCGCGGAACGAACCTCTGCCGTCGCGACACTCACGTTCTGCTCCGCGAGCTTGAGGTTTGCTTCCGCCGCGCGAACTGCAATCTGAAATGGCTGGGGATCGATGCGATACAGCACCTGGCCCTCGCGTACGCGCTGATTGTCGCGGGCACCGATGTGGACGACTTGTCCCGTCACGCGCGGTGCGATCTGCACGAGGAACACTTCGATGTTGGCTTGCGAGGTATACGGCGTCACACGATCGGAAGCGATGTGGTAGATGAAGAGCAGTAGCAACGTCCCCAACACGCCCAATGTCACCGAGCGCACGGGATCACGCTTCGCCTTGGCCGGTGGTGTCTCGTTCGCAGGCGCGCCGCCATCCGATGTATTTGGCGATGCACTCGCTGCCGATGCGGTATTGATTGATTCATCTCCGCGCGGTGCTTCGCGTCGAGAGCGGTCGTCGGGTACGGGTGTGGCTGATGGCTCGGTCACGGCGGGTCTCAGGGAAACGGTCGAGGATTGGTCGTCAAGGTCACTTGCGGTTGCGGCGCTCTGTCGGAGGCTTCGATCACCCACCCGCCTCCCATCGCCTTGTACAGATCGATGAGTGCGAAATAGGTGTCGCTCTTGACGCGCGTGTAGTCCAGCTCGGCGTTGAAGAGACTGCGTTCCGCGTCAATCACTTCGAGGTAGCTCGAATAGCCGTTGTCGAAACGCAGGTTGGCAAGGCGAGCGTAGGTGCGCAGCGCCTCCACCCCCTGTGCTTGAGCCGCCAGCTCTTCACGCGATTTCTGGCCCGCAATCAGGGCATCGTCGACTTCGCGGAAGGCGACCTGAATCGCGCTGCGATACGCTAGCAACAGTTGCTGCTGGCGCGCTTCGGCTACGCGCACTTGCCCCTTGATGCTGCCAGCGGTGAAGAGCGGTGCAGTAAGGGTGCCAGCGTAACTCCACAGCTTTGCGGGTCCGCTGAACAAGTCGTCGATGTCGCTGCTCGCGCTGCCGAGCAATCCCGTGAGCGAGATGCTCGGAAAGTACAGCGCCTTCGCCGCACCGATGCGCGAGTTCGCAGCAATGAGGTTCAGCTCGGCCTGGCGCAAGTCAGGACGTCGCTCGAGAATTTCCGAAGGCAGGCCGGCGGGCACGGCGGGAAGCACGAGCTCTTCGAGCTTCTTCGCCCGCGGTATGTCTCCTGGATTGCGACCGAGGAGCACTGCGAGCGCGTTCTCTGCTTGCGCGCGCTGCTGCTCCAATCGCGGAACGGCGGCGAGGGCGCTGGCGTATTCGGACTTCGCCTGGCTCAGCTCGATCTCGGAAGTCGCACCACGACGGTGACGCGCTTCGAATATTCTGAGGCCCTCTGCGCGGCTCGTCAGTGTGCGGCGCGAGATATCGAGCTGCGAGTCGATGGTGCGCAGCGTGACATAGCCGCTGGCCACGCCGGAGATCAGCGACAGCACTGCAAAGCGCCTGCCCTCTTCACTCGCCAGCAAGTCTGCACGAGCCGCGTCGGTGAGGTGTCGCAAGCGACCGAAGACATCGAGTTCCCACGATGCAAACACATCGGCTTGAAAGTTATCGGACGTAATCCCCGGTGGCAGATGCTGTTCGCCCGCCGAGGCATCGACGCCTACTTGCGGGAACAGCCCCGCGCGCGTGATACCGAGCGCGCCGTAGAACTCCTCGACCCGCGCCGCGGCGATGCGCACGTCGAGGTTGTTGGCGAGCGCACTTTCGATGAGCTCATTGAGGACGGGATCCTCGAACTGCTCCCACCAGCGAGTGTTCGCGAAGTCATTCGCTTCAACCGTCTCGAAACGGAATTTCTCGGGGAGATCGATGGTGGGCCGCACGTAGTCGTTGCCGGTCATGCAACCGCACAGCAGGCCGGCGGCGAGCAAGCCAACGACAACTCTGATGTGCCACGCGCAAAGCGGCATCTCACGCTCCGGGTGTTGCGGGCACAGCCGCCGTGTCGTCGCGTACCCACTCCACCAGGCTGGTGTAGGTCACGGCAAGCACCACTGGGCCCACGAACAACCCGATGACCCCAAAGCCGATCAACCCGCCGATGACGCCGGCGAAGATGAGCAACAGTGGCAGATCCACGCCACGACTGATCAGTATCGGTCGCAGGAAGTTGTCCATGATCAATACCGGAATGCTCCAGATCAGAAGCGCTGTCGCCCAGAGAGGATCAGCGTTTGCGTACATCCAGATCACTGCGGGCACCAACACCAAGATGGGACCGA
>JBEVDW010000641.1:0-4956 GCA_040513115.1 Steroidobacteraceae bacterium
CATCTCATTTGAAGAACACCGACCTCGCGACCGTGTCCGCCGACGCGGCTCAGTACGAGTTGTGCAGCGATGACTGGAACGAAGCACTCGCGTGGTCGGAAGAGGCCCAGCAGCGCTCCGGGCAGTATGCGGACCTCATGGCGACGGAAGAGAACGAGCGCTATTTCGAGTTCGGCCGCGTTCGCAGCAGCGAGCCGGACCGGTATTTGCGCGGGCGCGTATTCAAGTGCGCGTATCTCGAACGGGAGTCGAGCAACCTTCGTCAGCAGGCCGGCAACGCGGGCGTGTTGAAGAGCACGCCGATCGATGCGGAATCGCTGCAGCTGTTGAGCGAATACCTGTGGCAGTTCACGGCTTACAACAATTACGGGCACGCGGTGCTCAGCAGTACGGGTGACTCGTTGAGCAATTCACTGCGGCGCACGCTACTGATCGCGAACCTGGAGGCTGCAGGCACGAGCAGCACATGCGATCTCATCGTGGTGGAAGCGTGGCGTCATGATGCGGCGACGGTCAGCGGAGAGCTCACTCGCAGTGTGGAGGAGTTGTGGAGTTTTGGCGCGCGGGAAGCGAGTGGCGCGGTAGAGTTGTGTGATTGAAGCGCCTGCCTAGCCCTCATTATGCCTCGGGCGCAGCCGCTCCAGCGATAGATCGTTGAACGTGTCCGGCAGCACTGCCACGGTGCGCAGTAACTACGTGAAAGTGAACAACTCCGGCATTCGCGGCGAGAGCCCCGGTAGCGGCGCCGTCGTGAGCCTCAATGAAGTCGCGCGACCGGATAGCGGACACACGACGACGTTTGACGGCATCCTGTTCGTCGGCAGTGCGACCAACGTGCTGATCGACAGCAATCTCACCCGCGATCAGGCCGGCGGGGGCATCGAGCTGGGCTTTGGTGGGGGCTCGCTCACGAACGTCACCGTGCAGAACAACTCGGTGTCGAACAATGGCTATGCGAGCGGTTCAACACCTTCGTCCGAACCGTTGGGCCTCGTGGGTTATTGGTATGGCGGCACCAACGTCCTGCTTTATCGCAACCGGATCTCAGGGCACTGCAGGCCCCGGATTGCTCGTGATGCAGGCGACCAACACACGCATCAGTCAGAACGTCTTCAGAAACAACGGCAATATTGCGATTGATCTGGACCCACGCACCACGATCGATCCGAACACGCACGGCGCGATCAACGGCGTCACGATCAACGACAACAACGACACCGACCCGGGGCCGAACGGACTGTTGAACTTCCCCGTGTTGGTGAGCGCGAACGTGGTGGGCTCCGAGTTGTATCTGCGTGGCTTCGGGCGGCCGGGCGCTTTGCTCGAGCTCTACGTGGCGCAGGCCGATCCGACGGGCTTCGGCGAAGGTCTCACGTATCTCGCTGGCCTGACCGAAGGCTCTGGCTCCGACCTGGATGCCACCACGGGGACTTACGGTCCGGCCAATGTGAACGGACTGGCGCAGGGCACGGACACAACCAACCGATTCTTTTTCCGCATTCCGGTGCCCCCAGGAGTTTCCATCGGGACCACGATCACGGCGACCGCGACACTGAGCAACCAGACCTCCGAATTCAGCGGCAATCTGGTCGTCGCTGGAGCACCCAACCTGACGCATCAGAAAACAGTCGCGGTCTTATCTGACCCGTTAAACACCACGACCCAGCCGAAGAGCATTCCCGGTGCCATCGAGCGCTATACGGTGCGGCTGACGAATACCGGTCCTGCGACGGTCGATGGCAATTCGCTCAGCATCACCGATGCCATTCCGGCGAACACAGCGTTGTATGTCCTCGATCAAGGCGCCGCGGGGTCTGGGCCAATCGCGTTCATGAACGGCACACCCGCAAGCGGCGTGACCTGGACCTACACGGCCCTGAACAACACGACCGACGATCTCGAGTTTTCCAACGATGGCGGGACCACCTGGACCTACACACCCACGCCCAACGCGAACGGCTGCGATCCCGCCGTCACACATATAAGACTGCGCCCGGACGGCACCATGGCAGCCAGCAGCGGTGCCGGAAACCCCTGGTTCGAGCTGCGTTTTCAGGTGCGAGTTAACTGAATCGAATCGGTGCAAATTCCTGCGGGAAGTGCACCGGGCGAGTGCTTCCTTTCACTCAGTCGAGCGAGTAGTCTCGCCGTCCCGCCGCATGAAAGGCGCCCACTTGAGAGGGCCTCGTCCCGGTGCACGCGACCGATGTTCGTAATCCCGACTACTTCCATCAGGTAGTCGACTGCCAATGGGCCTGTCCGGCTCACACCGACGTTCCCGAGTACATCCGCTTGATTGGTCAAGGACGCTATACCGAGGCGTACCTGATCAATCGCGAGTCGAACGTGTTCCCCGGCATCCTGGGGCGCGTCTGCGATCGTCCCTGCGAACCAGCGTGCCGCCGCGGACGCATCGAGGAAAAGCCCGTTGCGATCTGTCGGCTGAAACGTGTGACCTCCGATCACCGTGAGGAGGACATCCGTGCTGCACTGCCCACCGTACCCAAGGTGAAGAATGGCAAGCGGGTGGCCTGTATTGGTGCTGGTCCCGCGTCGCTCACAGTCGCCGAGGATCTGCTGCCACTCGGATACGACGTGGTGATTTTCGAGCGCTGGGGCACGCCTGGCGGTTTGATGCGCACGAACATTCCGTCCTTCCGTTTGCCGGCCGAAGTACTGGATGAAGAGATCGCCTACATCATCGACCGCGGCGTCGACCTCCGTCTCGGCACGCCCGTCACGAGCATGAAGCAGCTCCTCGCCTCGGGTGAGTTCGATGCCGTGTTCGTCGGCAGTGGCGCACCCCATGGCAAGAATCTGAAACTCCCCGGCCGCGATCAGGCCAGCAACATTCACATCGGCATCGATTGGCTGGAATCCGTCGCCTTCCAGCACATCGAGAAGATTGGCGAGCGCGTGCTGATCATCGGTGTCGGTAACACCGCGATGGACTGCTGCCGCACTTCGCTCCGGTTGGGTGCGAAGGACGTGAAGGTGATGGCTCGCAAGCCGCGCAACTTCTTCAAGGCGTCGGCGTGGGAGCTGGACGATGCCGAAGAAGAGAACGTCGAGATCGTCATCAATCACGCGCCGAAGGCCTTCGTGCACGAGAACGGCAAGCTCACCGGCATGATGTTCGATCGCATGGAGTACGACATCGATGCCAAGGGCAACATTACCCAGGAACGCGTTGTCGGCGAGATTTTCTTCCCCTGCGACGACGTGATCTTGGCGATCGGCCAGGAGAACGCGTTCCCCTGGATCGAGAACGATCTCGGCATCGAATTCGACAAGTGGCACGTACCGAAGGTGGATACGAGTACGTTTCAGTCGTCGCGTCCGAATGTGTTCTTCGGTGGCGATGCCGCGTTCGGTCCCAAGAACATCATCTGGGCCGTCGAGCATGGTCATCAGGCAGCCATCTCGATCGATCTGTTCTGCAAGAGCCTGCCCGTCAACGAGCGGCCCCGGCCCGAGCTGAAATTGCAGAGCCGCAAGATGGCCCACAACGAATGGGCTTACAAGAACGACTACTCTGCGTTCGAGCGACGTTTGATGCCGCATGTGAGCCTGAAGGAGCGCTTCCGTCGCGTCGACATCGAAGTCGAGCTCGGCTTCACCGCCGAGCAGACGCAGGCGGAAGTACAGCGTTGTCTGAACTGCGACGTGCAAACGGTGTTCGAGGCCAAGCTCTGCATCGAATGCGATGCTTGCATCGATATCTGTCCGGTGGACTGCCTGACGATGACCGCGAACGGAGAAGAAGCTGACCTGCGGGAACGCCTCAAAACACCGGCCCGCAACGTGACTCAGCCGTTGTTCGTGTCAGAGCCGCTCAAACAAACCGGCCGTGTCATGGTCAAAGACGAGGACGTCTGCGTGCACTGCGGCCTGTGTGCCGAGCGCTGCCCCACCGCCGCGTGGGACATGCAGAAGTCCAGCTTGAAGTTCCCCCGTGCAGGTGATGGTTCATCATGGCCCCAACAAACTCGCAAGACCGCGTAAACGACTTCGTCATCAAGCTCGCGAACGTCAACGGCACGGGTTCCGCCAGCGCTAACACTCTGCTGATGAAGTCCATCTTCCGGATGGGCGTGCCGGTCATCGGGAAGAACTACTTCCCGTCCAACATTCAGGGCCTGCCGACCTGGTACGAGATTCGTGTCACGCGCGAAGGCCACATGGCGCGCTCCGGTCGCATCGACATGATGGTCGCGATGAATGCCGAATCGTACGGCCGCGATCTCAAAGAGGTGAGTCCCGGCGGTTATCTGCTCTATGACTCGAGTTGGCCGCGCCCGGGCCTTCTGGCGCGCGAGGACATCACGATATTCGGCGTGCCGCTGGCGCGCATGTGCAACGAGACCTTCCAAGGCGTGCGGTCGCGCATTCTGCTGAAGAACATCATGTACGCGGGTGTGCTCGGCGCCCTGTTCGATCTCGATCTGGATGTGATGCGCACCTTGCTGAGCGAGAGCTACGGCAGCAAGAAGTCGCTGCTCGATGCGAACGTGCGTGCGTTGGACATGGGCTATCAGTACGCGCGCGATCACTTCAACTGCCCGTTGCCGCTGCGCGTCGAGAAGATGGATGCGACGAAGGGCTACGTCCTGATGGACGGCAACACCGCATGTGGCTTGGGCTGCATGTTCGCCGGCGCAACGGTGGGTGCGTGGTATCCGATCACGCCGTCCACGTCGTTGATGGATGCGTTCAAGAGCTTCTGTTCGAAGTGGCGCGTGGACCCGCAGACGGGGGAGCGCAACTACGCGATCGTGCAGGCCGAGGATGAGTTGGCTGCCATCGGTGTTGTGATCGGCGCCGCGTGGAATGGCGCTCGTTCATTCACCCCTACCAGTGGTCCCGGCATCTCGCTCATGGGCGAGTTCATCGGCCTCGCGTATTACGCCGAGGTTCCGACCGTGCTGTTCGATGTGCAGCGAGTCGGCCCTTCCA
>JBEVDW010000642.1:0-10604 GCA_040513115.1 Steroidobacteraceae bacterium
CGCCGGTTGCGGGTCCGGAAAAGCCTGTGTGGATCTTGCGTACTCTGCCGGTGCGATCGATGAACAGCGCCGTCGGATAGCCGTAGATGCCTGTGAGCGTCGGCAACGCCTTGCTGGCTTCCTCGCTGTCCGAGATACCGGCAATCAAGAGCGGATACGGAATGCTCAAGTCGCGACTGAAATCGCGCACCGCTTTCGCAGCGGGCTCGAACTCGCCGTGACGTTCGAACATGAGTCCGATGATCTCCACGCCGCGCGCCTTGTAGTCCCGATAGAACGGCACGAGGAAGCCCGCCTCGTCATGGCAGTTGGGACACCAGGTGCCGCCGATCGTGACGATCACGACCTTGCCGCGGAAGCGCTCGTCGCGCAGCGAAACGCGCTTGCCCTGCGCGTCGGGGAACGTGAAGTTGAACTGGCTGTTCGCCTTGACCTGGGTGCGTTCCTCCTGAGGCAGCTCCGCATCCGGATTGCGATGCGCGTTCACCTTCGCGTGCGCTGCGAGGCCCTGCCACATGTCGCCCTCGAGGTTGCCCTTGCCGTTGACGCGCAAGTGATAGAGATAGGCGAGTCCGCCGGCAAACGTGGACAAGCGCACCTCGTCACCACGCACCTGACCGGCAAGGAAGCGATGATCCCCAGTAGGCGTGAGCACGCTGCCGGTGACCTGATCATGCTCTTGTGCGAACTCAGCGACTGCGTGCGTCGTCTGGCCATCTTCCTCGAGCGTCACCTGCCAGCGTCCCGAGACATCGGCGTTATCGGTGCTCGACTGCTGGAAGAAGCGCCACGGCTGCTCCGCCTCCGCGCGCATTGGAATGACTTGTTCTTTGCCCCCGGTCTTGATCAGCACGACCTCCCCTTCCAGTCGCTTGCGGTACAGGCGCGCGCGCATGAAGTTTTCATAGCCAGGGAAACGCGCCGTGAGCTCTTCGTCTTGCAAGTGCACATCAGTGACACGCGTGCGCTCTGCTCCATTGACGAGGTACAGCACCGGCTTGCCTTCTTCTTCCTTGATGTCGAGACCGAAGGGTGTCTCGCCGCCGGGTAACTGCAGCACAGCGCGATAAGTGCCGGGCGTTGGTGAATCCACGCGCGAGCACGCGTTCAAGGTCAAACACATAACGGCAATCGCCATAGCCCGCACGCACAGCAGCACTCTACGCACCTCGCTCATCGTCGCCTGGCAGGCAGTGTCAGCAGATCACTTGCAGGGCGCAAGCATCCGTACAACATCGCATGCCACAGCGAAGCGCGCGGGGAACCTGCTGATTTATGACAGCGTTCCTTCACCGCACGACGGAGCCAACCGGACGCTTGGCACGGATACAACGCGTTCCCAGTCTGTTTGGGCAGCGCACGCATTTATTTGTGGAGGCAAACATGACCAGGCCTTTTTCATTACAAGCTGCGCTGCCGCTGATCGCGGGATTCTCCGTGATCCTGACCGGTTGCGCATCGACATCCGAATCAGTGAAGGAAGAAGTCGCCCGCACCGAAGCAACGGTGAAACAGATCGAGCAGACCGGGGCGACCCGCGATGCCGGTGCTCTGGAGTTGGAACAGGCCAAGGACAAGACGGCACAGGCGCGCAAAGCCATGGATAAGGGCGATGATAAAGACGCGTTACGACTCGCCGAACAAGCTCGGCTGGATGCGGACCTCGCGCAAGCCAAGTCTCACAGCCATTCCGCACAGAAGGCAGCGGAAGAGGTGCGCACGAGCATCGAGCAGTTGCGGCAGGAAGCGCAGCGTTCGACGGGCGCGGGCGGCACTACTAGTCCGACGCCGAGCCCGATGGCGCCGGCGACGACCACTACGCCCAGCACGACGACCACTACGCCCAGCACGACGACTCCGGCGCCCACGCCTCAAGTCGCACCTTCTTCCACATCCGACTCGCGCATGTAACGCGGCGCTGCTCGACAGGAGACACATCTCATGAGGAACTTCAGTTTTCCGATAAAGCAGACACTGCTCGGTGCGTCGATCGCACTGGCCTTGTCTGCCTGTGCAACGACGAGCGAGCCGATTCCCGAGCTCGAAGCCGCACGCGCGGTCGTGGCTCAGGTTCAATCTTCGCCCATGGCGGACCGTGCAGCCGCGAACGTGAACGAAGCCACGAAGGCGCTCGCCGAGGCGAACGAAGCGGCGGAGAAAGGCAAGGATATCCACCAGATCAAGCATCTTTCCTATGTCGCGACGCGAAACGCGCAGATCGCGAATGAAAAGATTCTGGCTGCCGACGCCGAAGAGGCGGTCAAGAAAGGCGAGGCCGAGCGCCAGAACGTGATGGCAAATGCCCGCACGCAGGAAGCGAACTCGGCGCGTGAGCGCTCCCAGCAGCTGGAGCGCGAGCTGCAGTCGCTGAAGGATCTGAATGCGAAACACACGGACCGTGGCCTCGTGCTCACCCTGGGCGATGTGCTGTTCGATGTGGACAAGTCGACGCTCAAGCCGGGCGCCATGAACACGATGGATCGCCTGGCCAGCTTCTTGAAGGCGGGCGAAGGCCGTTCGGTGGTGGTGGAAGGTCACACGGATAGCACCGGCTCCGACGAGCACAACATGGAGTTGTCACGCATGCGTGCCGACGCGGTGCGCATGGCGCTGGTGGAGCGGGGCGTCAAAGCCGATCAGATCCAGGCGACCGGCAAGGGTGAAGGCACACCCGTGGCGAGTAACGACAATGCGGGTGGCCGGCAGCAGAACCGCCGTGTCGAGATCATCGTCCCTGAGGATGGCAGCCAGGTTGCACGCGAGGGCGATGAGTAAGACCGCACGCGCAAGCAAATCCACCTGACTTGCTTTCTCCCTCCCCTGCGTAGCGGGGGAGGATTGGGGGCGGGGGGCCATCTGATGCGGTCGATCGATTCAAGCAACCCCAATCCGTGCTGGCGCGCGCCGCTGCCTGCTCGTTTCGCCCGTGCGCGGAGGCAGTGACTGAATTTGATGCGACGGTGCGGCAGCGCTGACTGCTTCGATCTGTAACCACTTTATAACCTCTCCGAGACTGATCTTAAGACCGGCACGTAGTTAAGCTACCGCGCCTATGTCCATCACACTCGATCAGGTTACGAAACAGTACCAAGGCTCACCCGTCGTCAACGACGTCTCTGTCGAAGTCGGCGAAGGCGAGTTTTTCGTACTGCTGGGCCCCAGCGGCAGCGGCAAGAGCACGCTCTTGCGGGCCATCGCCGGTTTGACAGGCATCGATCACGGGCGCATCTCGCTGCATGGCCGCGATGTCACCCACGTATCTGCACGTGAACGTGGCGTCGGTCTCGTGTTCCAGAACTACGCGCTGTTCAAACACATGACCGTCGGCGAGAACATCGAGTTCGCGTTGCGTGTGCGACGCATGCGCGCAGCCGATCGCCGGGCACGCCGTCAAGAGCTCCTGCGGCTCGTTGCCCTGGAAGGGATGGATGATCGCCTGCCGACACAGCTGTCGGGCGGACAGCAGCAGCGCGTGGCAGTTGCGCGCGCGCTGGCGCACAAGCCGCCCGTGTTGCTGCTCGATGAGCCGTTCGGCGCGTTGGACGCAAAGATTCGCGAAGAGCTGCGTCGCACAATTCGCCAGGTACAGCGCGAGCTCAACATCACCACGGTGCTCGTGACGCACGATCAAGAAGAAGCATTCGCGCTCGCCGATCGCATCGGCGTCATGAATCTGGGCCGCTTGCTCGAATGTGCCGATCCGAAGGAGCTGTACGCACGCCCGGCAACGCGCTTCGTCGCCACGTTCCTGGGTGCCGCGAATCTCTTGCTCGCTCGTCAGACTGCGCAGGGTATTCGCTTCGGTGCCGCACCCGTCAGTGCGCGCGGTGTCGAGAGGTTCGATGGCAAGCGCGAGCACGAAGTCGTCGCCGTGTTGCGGCCCGAGGAGATCGAGCTTGCTCCTACGCGCGATGGGCTGCGCTCCAATTATCTGGCGTCGGGTACCGTCGATGAGCTCGTGTTCACGGCAGCTCTGGAGCGCATTCGTGTGCGCTTGGACAACAGCGGACATGACGCACAGCTCGCAACAACCGAGCCAGGCGCGGCGAACCAGGTGCTCGAAGTCACACGCACTCAATACGAGCAGCGCGGCTTCCCCTTGGCATTGGGTCAGTCCGTTGCGATCGGTGTGCGGCGGTTGCACGTGCTGCCAACACCGCTTTCCAGCTACACCGTATGCGCTGCTTCACAACGCGAAGCTGAAGCTCTGGCGGCCCATCCGTTCCTCAACGAGCTGGCGACGCGGATGAAGACGCGCGTGAACGTGCGCGTTGAACCGGAATTCAATGAGCAGCCGCGTCGCACTCCGCAATCGCCATTCGCAGGCGTCGGCGTGATCTCCGCGACGCCCGACACGACAGAACGGGCCGCCTGGTTGTTGAACAACGGCGCTGCGGAAGTGCTCGTGCTACCGCGCGACTGTCCTCCGCCACAGCGTGTATTGATCCACTGGGGCGATGATTTTGCCCGGCGCGGTACGCTGGCCGTTGCCGCGAGTCTGTTGCGGCACGTGCCTGCCGAAGCGGTGTACGTCGGCATCCTCCCCGCCAACGTTCCTGACTCGCAGCGTCCGCATGGCGTTCGCGATTTGCTCGATGCGCGCTCGGAAGCACAGGGTGTGCACGGCCTGGAGATGCGCACGGAATTGCGCTTTGGGGCACCGGCCGATGAGCTGGCGCGGCGCCTCACCGAGTCGCCGGAGCAGATGCTGATCCTGGGCGTTGCCAACCTCAATGACTTACAAGAGCGCTATGCACAGGTGCTGGGGAGCAACACGACTCAGCCGTTGATCATCGTGTATCGACCCAACGAAACGGCGCGTATCGAGCCGGCACTCGCATCGAATGAATGAATGCAGTGCGCGAGCGCGGTTGCTCGCGCGACGGGGAATGAATCCATGATGGCAGTTTGGAATGGATCGCGTCGTCGCTGGCGCCCGATGTGGGTTGCGCTCGCGGCGTTCGCGCTGATCGGGCTCGCCGCTTGCGGCTCGAAAGACAGCGACAAGCCGGGACACATCGAGCTGTTGAACGTCAGCTACGACCCGACGCGCGAGTTCTATCGCGACTTCAACGCGGACTTCGTGCGGGCCTGGCAGGCTCAGACCGGCGAAGCCGTGACGATCAAGCAGTCACACGGCGGCTCGGGCAGTCAGGCGCGCGCCGTGATCGACGGACTTGGGGCGGACGTCGTGACGTTGGCATTGGCCTACGACATCGATTCCATCCAGCGCCACGGCAAACGCCTCGGCGCCGATTGGCAGACACGTCTGCCGAATAACAGCGCACCGTATACCTCGACCATCGTATTCGTCGTGCGCAAGGGCAACCCCAAGAAGATTCACGATTGGGCCGATCTGCTGCAGCCCGGCCTGCAGATCATCACGCCGAATCCGAAGACGTCGGGCGGCGCGCGCTGGAACTATCTCGCTGCGTGGGGCTATGCGCTCGACCGTGCGCTCGGCGACTTGAACAAGTTGCAAGACCCTACAGCGCAAGCGGACATCGATCGCGCGCAGCAAGAGGCCAAGAAGTTCGTGCAGGCGATCTATCAGCGCGTGCCGGTGCTGGACAGCGGCGCACGCGGCGCTACCAATACGTTCGTGCAGCGAGGCATCGGCGATGTCCTGCTCGCGTGGGAAAACGAAGCGTTGCTGGCGCAGAGAGAGTTGAGTGGCAATCCCGTCGAGATCGTCGTGCCGTCGATCAGCATTCTGGCCGAGCCGCCGGTAGCGCTGGTCGATACGGTTGTGGACCGTAAGGGTACGCGTCGCATCGCCGAAGCCTACCTGAAGCATCTCTACAGCCCCGCAGGCCAGGAGATCGCTGCCAAGCACTACTTCCGGCCGCGCGATGAGCAAGTGCTCGCGCGCTATCGCGAGCAGTTCCCCGAGATGCGCTTGTTTACGGTGGGTGACGTATTCGGTGGCTGGGAGCAGGCGCACAACACCCACTTTGCCGACCGTGGCATCTTCGATCAGGTGTCTGCGGTGGGCCGTCAATGAAGACTCACGGCCGCTTCAAGCAACCGAGCGTACTGCCCGGCTTCGGGCTGACGCTGGGATTTTCCACCTTCTTTCTGTGTGCGATCGTGCTCATTCCGCTCGCGGCGCTGGTGATGAAGACGGCGACGATGGGCTGGCAGCAGTTCCTGCACGTCTTGCTCGATCCACGGGCGGTTGCGTCGTATCGACTGACGTTCGGAGCGTCTTTGTTAGCGGCGGCGCTGAATGGCGTATTCGGATTCATCATCGCGTGGACCCTCGTGCGTTACGAGTTTCCGGGCCGGCGTTTCATCGATGCATTGATCGACATGCCGTTCGCCTTGCCCACCGCCGTATCGGGTATCGCGCTGACTGCGGTGTTCGCGCCCAATGGCTGGATCGGTCAATACCTGGCGCCGCTGGGCATCAAGGTCGCATACACCTGGATTGGTGTCGTCGTCGCACTCACGCTGATCGGCTTGCCGTTCGTGGTGCGGTCCGTGCAACCCGCGTTACTGGAAGTGCAACGCGATCTCGAAGATGCCGCGGAGACATTGGGCGCACGCCCCTTCTACACGTTTCGACGCATCATCCTGCCGGCCATTCTGCCCTCGCTGCTGACAGGATTTACGATGGCGTTCGCACGTGGCATCGGCGAGTACGGCTCTGTGATTTTCATCGCGGGTAACTTGCCGATGAAGACGGAAATCACGCCGCTCCTGATCGTGATCAAGCTGGAACAGTTCGACTATGCCGGTGCCGCGGCCCTGGGCTTCATCATGCTCGTGATGTCGTTCGTGATGCTGTTTTCGATCAACCTGATACAAGCCTGGGGGCGTCGCCGGGTCGTGGCGGCGGGACGCTGATGGCCGGCGCCCTGTCCATCACCGCGCAAGCGGAGCTGAGATCACGACCGGGTCGCGACACGGTTGCCAGGCAGGCCGCACGCTTCGTGTTCATCGGCCTGTCGCTGCTCTTCCTGGCGGCGCTCTTGTTCGCACCGCTCGCCATGGTGTTCATCGCGGCGTTTGCGAAGGGCTGGCAGATGTACATCGCCAGCTTCGCGGATTCCGATACGGCGGCCGCGATCCGCCTGACGTTGACGACGGCGGCCATCGTCGTGCCGCTGAATACGGTATTTGGCATCGCAGCCGCTTGGGCTATCGCGAAGTTCGAGTTCAAGTTCAAGAGCATCTTCATTACGCTCATTGACTTGCCGTTCGCGATCTCGCCGGTGATCTCCGGCTTGATCTACGTCCTGTTGTTCGGCATGCAGGGCTGGTTTGGCCACTGGCTGCAGGAGCGCGACATCAGCATCGTGTTCGCGTTTCCGGGCATCGTGCTGGCGACCCTGTTCGTCACCTTCCCGTATGTCGCCCGCGAGCTGATTCCATTGATGCAGCAAACAGGCAACGATGAGGAGGAAGCCGCGATCACGATGGGTGCAGGCGGACTCATGACCTTCTTCCGCGTGACGCTGCCGAAGGTCCGTTGGGGACTCATCTACGGTGTGATCCTGTGTAATGCGCGCGCAATGGGCGAATTCGGCGCCGTCTCCGTCGTCTCCGGCCACATCCGCGGCTTGACGACCACGATGCCGTTGCACGTCGAGATCCTGTACAACGAGTACAACTTCGTTGGCGCTTTCGCCGTCGCTTCGCTCCTGACACTGCTGGCGGTGGTCACATTGGTCATCAAGACGCTGGCTGAATGGCGTTCGGGCTCTTCAAAGCACTAGCTGCCCATGCTGGAACGCATCGAACCCTGGCTCGACAGACTCAGCATCGACCTATCGAAGGCGCGGCTCGCCTGGTGGCTCGCGGGTATCAACGCGCTCATGGTGCTGCTCGTCGTCTCGGGCACGTCGTGGTATGCGATCCGTTTGCTGCGAAACATGGCGGACGCGCAAGGCGAAGCGCGCGTGCAGTTGGCCGGCGCGATGGCGCGCGAAGAGCTGCGCCGCTACGGCGAAGATGCACTCACCACCGCTCGCAGCGTTGCAGCCACTCCCACCTTGCCGCGTCTGTTGCGGGAAGCACAGCCGACGAACCTGCAATTGACGCTGCGACGCACCTGCGTGCGGCCACCGTACGTGGCGTGCGCTGTATTCGATGGCGAGCGCCTCCTGGCTCAGGCCGGTATCGAGCTGCCTTGGCCGGATATCGCCACTGCCGCGAGCGAACAAGGCGAACGTTTCCTTGCGGTACCCGCGCTGGCACCGGCACCCCTCACGGGCGCCGAGGCCCAGCTTCCGGGCCGGCCGGAGCAGCGCGTATACGTCGTCCGGCTGATCGATGAGGAAACCGACAAAGCCCTTTCCGAACGTGCCGGTGTGCCGATCAGAGTGTTGAACTATCGCGTCTTCGCGAGCGCCCCCGTCGATGACTTCACGCGCTTGCACTCGGCAGGGCTATCGGACGGCAACTCGGCGGTCATGCGCATCAAGCAACGCGAGCTCTATGCCGCCAGCTTCCCGATATTCGCCGCGACAGGCGAAGCCATCGGTCTCATCGAGGCGCGCCTGGCTGCGGGCGAGATCGATGCGGCAGTCGGCGGTCTCATCAAGCGCCTGTTGATCAGTGCCGTGGTGTTGGCGGCACTCGCCGTTCTGGCCGGTGTCTTGCTCGGTCAGCAAGTCGCGGGACCGGTCGACGAGCTCACTCAAGCGGCTGAACGCTTGGGTCAGGGTGACTTCTCCACGTCGATTCCAACCGGCGGCACAGCGGAAGTCGGCAAACTCGCGCGCACGATGGAAGACATGCGCAACAACCTGGTGGACGTCACCACTACGTTGCGACGCAGCGAAGCCGAAGCGCAGGCTGTGCTCGCCGGCGTGGTCGAAGGCGTCTTTGCCGTCGATAAGTCGCGCGTGATTCGCTATCTGAATCCCCAGGCCGCGCGGTTGCTGAACGTCGATGCAGAGAGCGCCATCGGTCGCTTCTGCGGCGATGTGCTCAAACCCTGCAATGCCGAGAATGGCCAGCGCCTATGCGATGTGCGCTGCCCGATCCTGCAAGCGCGCATCGAAGGTAACGCCCAAAACACAGAAATGCTGAACGTGCGCGCCGGTGCGCCACGGACGACCGTGATCACGAGCGCAGCACCTGTCGACAACCTGCAGGTGCAGGTCATTCGCGATGAAACGGAGCTCGAAGGCGTGCGTCGCGCGCGCGATTCCGTGCTCGCGAACATCTCGCATGAGTTCCGCACGCCATTGGCTGCACAGCTGGCCTCGATCGAACTGTTGCGCGACGGCTTGAATACGCTGCCGCCCGAGCAGCAGCACGAGCTCGTGCTGTCGCTCGAGCGCGGTACGCTGCGCCTCACGCGCTTGATCGACAACCTGCTCGAGAGCGTGCGCATCGAATCCGGGCAATTGGGCATTCGCCATCAAAGCGTCGTGCTCGGCGAGATCGTCGAGGATGCGAATGCATTGATCGGTGCGTTGCTCACGCAACGTCGTCAGCAACTGCAGACCGACATCCCCGATGACATGCGCTTCGATGGCGACGGCCCGCGGTTGACACAAGTGTTCGTGAACCTGTTGGCGAACTCGAGCAAGTTCGCCCCTGAAGGTTCCGTAGTGCGCGTGGGCGCTCGAGCTGAGGCCGACGCGGTCGAGATCTGGGTGGAAGACGAAGGCCCCGGCGTACCGCAAACGGAGTCCGGCAGCGTCTTCGAGCGGTTCAATCGCGGCTCCGATCAAGAGCCCGAGCCGGGTGGTCTTGGCCTCGGTCTGTGGATCGTCAAGAGCATCATCGATCGACACGCCGGGACCATCCGCGCCGAGCGCACCGTGGACAACAAGACACGATTCGTCATTTCCTTGCCGCGCGTGATGGAAGGAGCAGAGGCTTGAGCATCCCATGAAAATTCTTTCCGCCGACGATGACAAGGACCTCCTCGCACTGATCGCATTCACCCTGTCGCAGGCGGGCTATCTCGTCGTGAAAGCGAGCGATGGCGCCACTGCCATCCGCCTGTTCGACGCGGAGGCACCCGATCTCGTCATTCTCGACATCAACATGCCCGGTGCCAGCGGCTTTCAGGTGTGCGAAGCCGTGCGCTCGAAGTCGCGCGTGCCGGTGATGATGTTGACGGTCCGCGGTGAAGAAGAGGATCTGGTGAAGGCGCTTGAATTGGGCGCAGACGATTACCTCACGAAGCCCTTCAGCCCACGCACCCTGCTGGCACGAGTCAAAGCACTGTTACGGCGTGCCGGCATGGAGAACACGTCACCGCTCGCAGCAGGGCGGGTGCAGCTCGATGTGGAAGAACACACTGTGCAAATCGGTACGCAGGACGCTGTTCGAGTCACGAAGCTCGAGCTCCGACTCCTGCAGATGCTCGTCGCGAACGCCGGACACACTGTGAGCTCCGACCGCCTGCTCATGCAGGTGTGGGGGCACAAAGGCGCAGGCGATCGCCAGTTGCTGAAGCAACTCGTCCATCGCCTGCGACAGAAGATCGAGATCGATCCCGCCCAACCGCAGATGCTGCAAACGGTAGCGGGTGCTGGTTACAAGCTGATCGTTGAGTGAGGACGCAGCCGGTTTGCTGGCTAGCTGGTCGCAGCCCTCCGTACCTCTGGCCAGACGACCAGCTAGCCAGTAAGCCGTTC
>JBEVDW010000643.1:0-23939 GCA_040513115.1 Steroidobacteraceae bacterium
AGGGTGGTGCCGACGTAGGGCACGAAACGCAGCACGGCAGTCAGGCCGCCCCACAGCACGGCGTAGGGCACACCAATCCAGTACAGGCCAGCGGCCACGAGCAGGCCCACACCAATATTGATGAGTGTCTGCGCAATCAGGAACTGACTGACGCGGTGACCCGCCTCGTCGATCAGCCGCGTCGTGAGGGTGACGTTGTTCGAGCCGATCAAGCGAATGATGCGGTCGCGCAAGTCTTCACGCTGACCCAGCATGAAGGCCACGAGGGCAAGCACGATGATGGCACTCGCGATGGGTTCGAAAAATGAACCGGCCACATCGCGCAGCCGCTCAACTGGCGTCAGGCTCTCGGGAATCACGCGGACGGGCTGTGCGCGCCGCAGAGCGGCCGCATTCTCGTCGAGTTGCTCAGTGATCTTGTCGACCGTTCGCGAGATACCACCCCAGCCGCCGATGCCGTTCTTGCGCAGATCGCGCACCTTCTCGCGAATGGATGAGTTGTAGCGCGTGGCTTGCTCGGACAGCTCGGTGACCTGCGAGCCGAGCACATAGCCCATTCCCGCGACAATGCTCAGCGACATGATCAGGCACAGCGCGACACCCACCGGACGCGGCAACCGCAGTCGATCGAAGATCCGCACGACGGGCGACAACGCGAACGCCAGGATGACGCCAAGCGCCACCGGCACCAGCACGCTCTTCGCGGTGATGAGGATCGCCACTACCAAACAGAGGGTGAGCAAGGAGGCCCACGTGGGATGAGACTTCGTCGTTCTGAGTGCAGGCATTGCGTCGATCGACAGAACGCAATGCCTTCGATTGGACTGTGGGCCGGGCCTTGAGCCGAGCTTGCAGGCGCACGCCGGCTGCATTGCGGAGCGTTCAACGCGCGCACTCTTAACTCAATCCGGCCCGTTTCAGTTCCAAAAAATGTGAGCGAAGTGCCGACAGCATCGAACTTCCTCTCGACGTGCGGTTTTCCACGACCCGGCGGCCGTGCGTCTGCGATAACGTGCCGTTCTATTGCGCAGCAATACTGCGTGCCGCCGCTCACGGAATCGACTAGCAAGGTGTTGCAGAACTACCGGCGCTCCCCGTTGCAATGCGTTTCCCGGTCGTTGCCGAGGCTTCTCCAGGCTATTGCGTGGCTTCTCATCGGCTTCCACGTGCAGAGCTCGGCGCAGCCGGTCGCGACTCACGAGTATCAGCTCAAGGCCGCTTTTCTCTTCAACTTCCTGCAGTTCGTGGACTGGCCCGCGAGCGCGTTTGCTAGCCCGGAGGACGCGCTGTCGATCTGCGTGCTGGGTCCCGATCCGTTCGGTACGGACCTGGATGCGGTCATCGCCGACGAACATGTCGGCGGCCGTCGCATCAACGTGCAACGACTCGCGCACGTCGACGCGGTCACGGGCTGCCATCTGCTGTTCGTGAACCTGCGCTCGCAACAGCAACTGCGCAGCGCGCTCGAGCGATTGAAAGGCCAGCCCATTCTCACCGTCAGCGACGCTACGCCGTTCGCAATCATGGGCGGGATGATCGAGTTCGTGACGCAGAACGATCGTATTCGCTTGCGCGTGAATCTGCGTGCGGCAACCGAGGCACAGCTGCGCTTGAGCTCCAAACTGCTGCGCCGTTCCGAAATCGTGGGCGCGGCGTAGGGCTCGCCATGATGCGTTCGATGCAAACCTTCCGCCGCCGCCTCATGCGCAGCATGCTGCTCACGAGCGTCGCGGGCATCGTCCTCACGTGTGCCGCTCTGCTGTTGCTGCAGTTCTCCAATTCGCGCGCGCAGGCACGAGAGCAAGTCGCGACGTTGGCCCGCATCATCGCCACCAACAGCACCGCCGCCCTTGCGTTCGGCGATCGGGGCGATGCCGAACAGGTGCTGGCATCGCTGCGTACGGAGCCGGGCATCGTCGGCGCTGCGCTCTACGATGCCCGCGGCCGGTTGTTCGCCCGCTACCCGCATGATCGCCCCGGCGCAGACATTCCCGCCACAGCGGCCGCTGCCAGCCACGCTTTCCGCGGCAGGTATCTCGAACAGTTCACCACCGTGCAAGAGGAGCGCGACCACAACCTCGGCTTTCTCTACCTGCGCTTCGATCTGCAGGCGGTCTACGAAAAGCTGTGGCTGTACGTGGCGATCGCGGCTGCCATCATGGCGGGATCTCTTCTGCTCACTTACCTGCTCGCGCGGGTATTGCAGCAGCGCATCTCGCAACCGTTGAGAGGCATTATCGGCACTGCAAGCGCTGTTACCGATCAGGGCGACTTCAGCGTGCGAGCCCCGGTACCGCAGGAAAGCGAATTCCGCCTGCTCACCCATGCATTCAACAAGATGCTCGATCAGATCGGCGCGCAACGCTCCGCGCTGCTCGAAAGCGAAGCGCGGCTGCGCGCGGCACTGGACTCGGCGTTGTCCGCCGTGGTCGTCATGGATGCCGCCGGTCTGATCGTCGACTGGAATCCGCAGGCCGAACGCATCTTCGGCTGGTCCCGTGGCGAAGCCGTCGGTCGGCTGCTGGCGGACACGATCATCCCCGAACGCGCTCGCGCGGCTCATGGCCACGGACTCGAGGAGTACCTCAAGACGGGTCATGGACCGCTGTTGAACCGCACGATCGAGGTCACGGCCATGCGCCGCAATGGCAGCGAGTTTCCAGCGGAAGTGGCGATCACGGCGTTGCGCGGCGACGGACCGCTGTCGTTCTGCGGCTTCGTCACCGACATCACCGAGCGCAAGCAGGCGCGCAGTCGGTTGCAAACACAACTGGCCCGTCTCGATCTCCTGCAACGAACGACGCGCGCGATCGGCGAGCGGCAGGACCTGCAGAGCATCTTCCAGGTCATCCTGCGTAACCTCGAGGACAACATGCCGGTCGAGTTCGGCTGCGTGTGCCTCTATGACGCCGCCGAGGCAAGACTCACGGTCAACACGTTGGGCAGCCAGAGTAGCGCGTTGGGGCAACGGGCCGGCATCGTGGCTGGAGCGCCATTGCCGGTGGGTGCAGACGGTTTGCGATCTTGCCTCGAGGGGGCGCTGGTCTACGAGCCCGATATCGCGGCCATCAGCAATGGACTGTTGCACCAACTGGCGCAAGCCGGACTACGGTCTCTGGTGGCCGCGCCGATGATGGTCGAAAAGAAAGTTTTCGCTGTGCTGTTGATCGCGCGTGCGCAATCCAATGCGTTCAGCAGCACGGACTGCGAGTTCTTGCGTCAACTCAGCGAGCACGTTGCCCTGGCCGCGCATCAGATCCGGCTCTATACCGATCTGCAGCAGGCGTACGACGACCTGCGCCTGAGCCAGCATGCAGTCTTGCAGCAGGAGCGCTTGCGCGCGTTGGGACAGATGGCAAGCGGTGTGGCACACGACATCAACAATGCCATCTCGCCCATCACGCTCTATACGGAATCCCTGCTCGAGCGCGAGCCCAACCTGAGCGAGCGCACCCGCGAATACCTGCGTATCATCCAGCGCGCCATCACGGACGTCGGCCAGACGGTGGCGCGCATGCGCGAGTTCTATCGCCAGCGCGATCAACAAGTCGAGCTGCTGCCGGTGGAGATCAACGTGTTGATCCAGCAAGCGCTCACGCTGACGCGCGCGCGCTGGAACGACATGCCCCAGGAACGCGGCATCGTGATCGACGTGCGCACCGAGCTGGATGCTAACCTGCCGAAAGTGCTGGGCACCGAAAGCGACCTGCGCGATGCGCTCACGAACCTGATCTTCAACGCCGTGGATGCCATGCCCGAAGGCGGCACGCTCACCATTCGAACTCGTACCGCTCCACGCGCCGTGGACAGCGGTGCTGACGTTGAGCTTGAAGTAATCGATACGGGCTTCGGCATGGATGAAGCCACGCGCCGGCGGTGTCTCGAACCGTTCTTCACGACCAAGGGCGAGCGCGGCAGCGGCCTCGGACTCGCGATGGTGTACGGCATGGCCCAGCGTCACAAAGCGCAATTGGAAATAGACAGCACTCGGGATGCCGGTACCACGATGCGCCTGCGCTTTGCCGCCGCGAGCACTGCCACCCCTGCGGAGACGTACTCGCCACGGTCGTTCGGCGCGACGAAGCGCTTGCGCCTGCTCGTGGTCGATGACGATCCGCTCTTGAGCGAGGCGCTGTTGCGCATCCTGGAAAGCGAGGGTCACGAAGTCACCGGGGCGGCAGGTGGCCGCGAGGGCATCGACGCGTTCCTGCAGGCGCAACGCTCGCAACGCCGATTCGATCTCGTCATGACCGATCTCGGCATGCCCTACGTCGATGGACGCGCGGTCGCCACTGCGGTGAAACAAGCTTCGCCTCGGACACCGGTCGTATTGCTCACCGGCTGGGGTCAACGACTGAACACCGAACAGAGCATCCCGCCACACGTGGACGTGCTGCTCGGGAAGCCGCCGCGCATCGCGGAGCTGCGGCAGGTTCTCGCCGACCTGACCGACTCGACCCCTGCGGTCTCTGATCACTGATGCGCACCACTCTCGCGCAACGGACAACTGCATGACTAATCCCAATCGCCCTCGCCTGCTCGTAGTCGATGACGATCCAGCGCAGATGCGCGCACTGTGCAGCACGCTGGATATGGAGGGCTATCCCACGACAGGTTTCACGTCCGCCGCGCAGGCCCTCGCCGCGTTTCGACAGCAGACGTTCGATCTCGTCTTGACCGATCTGACGATGCCGTCGATGGACGGGATCGAGTTTCTGCGCGCCGCGCGCGAGCTCGATCCGCAGGTCGTCGGCATCGTCATCACGGGCCACGGCTCGATCGACACGGCGGTTGCCGCGATGAAGGCGGGTGCGCTCGATTACATTCTCAAGCCGTTCACGTTGACGATGATCGTGCCGGTGCTGGAGCGCGCGTGGACCGTGCGCCAGTTGCGGCGCGAGAACTCCCAACTGCGCGAGACGGAGGAGCTCGTGCGCAAGATCAACGCAGATCTGGAGCGCAGCGTGCAAGAGCGCACACGCCAGCTCATGGAAACCAATCGCGAGCTCGAAGCTTTTTCGCACTCCGTCTCGCACGACCTGCGCGCGCCCTTGCGCACCATCGACGGCTACGCGCGCATGCTGTGCGACGAATGCGGTGGCGGACTGGACGATCAAGCCCGCGGCTATGTGCAACGGGTGCTGGGTGCGGTCCGGCGCATGGAGGATTTGATCGAAGACTTCATGCAGCTATCGCGCGCCACGGCGGCCGATCTGCATCGGACCGACATCGACCTCTCCGTGATGGCGCGGTCGATCGTGGACGAGCTGCGACAGCGCGAACCGGCCCGACAGATCGAGGTACGCATTGCGGACGGACTGCGCTGTCAGGGCGATTCGAGCCTGCTGCGCATCGCTCTCGAGAACCTGATCGGTAACGCCTGGAAATTCACTCTCAATGCGAGCGCTGCGCGCATCGAGATCGGCGGCCTGCAGGATGAGACGGAAACCTATTTGGTCCGCGACAACGGCGCGGGCTTTCCCAGCGAACGCGTCGAAGAAATGTTCGCGCCCTTCCGGCGCCTGCATTCCGAGCGCGAGTTTCCGGGCACGGGGGTGGGTCTTTCGATCGTCAAGCGCATCGTGCGTCGACACGGCGGCAGGATTTGGGCCGAAGGAGCCATAGGTCATGGTGCAACGTTCTACTTCACCCTTCCCAGCAACGCCGATTTCGGCGAGTGGATGGCTGCGGCCACGGGCTGACCGCCCAACAGGCGCCCGTAGTCAGCAAGCCAAACATGCGCTGCTGCACGCCAGTGTCGCGAGCGCATGTTTCTGGGCACTGCCCGTCGACGCCCAGAGCCTCGCATCGGCGCAGGACCTGAAGCATCTGAGCCTGGAGGAGCTGCTCGATGTTCAAGTGACCTCCGTGTCTCGCAAGCAAGAGCAATTGCTCGATGCGCCAGCCGCGATCGCAGTGCTCACGAGCGAAGATATCCGGCGCTCGGGGGCAACCACTCTGCCGGAAACCCTGCGCGGTGTTCCTGGCCTGCATGTGGCACAGATCAACGCCAGCGAATGGGCCATCAGCTCGCGCGGCTTCAGCAGCGTCAACTCGGAAAAGCTTCTGGTGCTCACCGACAGCCGCAGCATCTACACACCGCTGTACTCGGGTGTGTTCTGGGACGCACAGGACTATTTGCTGGCGGACATCGATCGCATCGAAGTGATTCGTGGACCGGGCGCGACCCAATGGGGCTCCAACGCCGTCAACGGCGTCATCAACATCCAGACGAAGCACGCCAAGGACACGCAAGGCCCATACGTTGAGGTCGGCGCAGGCGATGAGCTGCAGACGCTGATCGGCGCGCGCTACGGCGCGCAATTCGCGGAAGACGGTTACGTTCGCGTCTACGGCAAGTACGCCGATCACGACTCGACCCCCAATGACGTTGCGCAAAGCGATGACGGTTGGCACACGTCGCGCTTCGGTTTGCGAGCGGACTGGCAATTCAGCGAAGTCGACAGCCTGACGTTGCAGGGTGACATCTACCGCGGCGAAGTCGGTCAGCACGCGCCATCGATCAATGTCATCGGCCGGCCCGGACCCACGGGCGATCTCGAAGTCGATCTTCGCGGCGGCAACATTCTGGGACGTTGGCAACGCATGCTCGTTGGCGGATCCGACCTGCAGTTGCGCGTGTACTACGACCATACGCGGCGCGAGGATGCGAGCTACGACGATCGCCTGGATACGATCGACATCGACTTCCAGCACCACTTCCAGTTCGCGCAGCGACACGACATCGTGTGGGGCGTGGCCTATCGCACGATGGACAATCGCAACGAAGGCAAAGGGATCTTCGC
The DNA here is from genome assembly GCA_040513115.1 of Steroidobacteraceae bacterium. Classification (GTDB taxonomy): domain Bacteria; phylum Pseudomonadota; class Gammaproteobacteria; order Steroidobacterales; family Steroidobacteraceae; genus DATELY01. The sequence goes on from JBEVDW010000643.1 coordinate 6,807, forward strand.
GCTGCAGCCGCGCAGCTCGACGGACGATCTGATCAGTGGCTTCGTGCAGGATGAGATCGCGCTCAGCGACGTGCTGCACATCACCTTCGGCAGCAAGGTCGAGCACAACGACTTCAGCGGCGTCGAGATCCAGCCGAGCGTGCGTGCGGCATGGCGTGTGGCACCCGATCACATACTGTGGGCTGCCATTGCGCGTGCAGTGCGGGTGCCGACGCGTATCGAGCGCGACATCGCAGTCGATGCCAGCAATCCAACCGACGATCCCGTTTTCCGTTTGTTGGGCAACGATGACTTCGATGCGGAGGAGCTGCTCGCCTACGAGCTCGGTCATCGCTGGCAGGCGCGCGACAACGTGTTCATCGACGCAGCCGTCTTCTACAACAGCTACGACAACCTCGCGACGTTGGAGCTGTCTACGCCGTTTGCAGCAACCTCCGGTCAGGTAGTCATTCCCCTCAGAAACGAAAACCAAATGGATGGGGTCGCTCGCGGGCTCGAAACGCAGCTGACCTATGCTCTCTTACCGTCGTTGCGACTGACGGCCAGTTACACGTACGTGGACCTCGAATTGGATCCCTCGGGCCTGGACCTGAATCGCGGAGCTTTTCTCGAAGGCTCCACGCCCAAGCATCAATTCACCTTGCGTTCGCAGTGGGACTTGCCGGCCGGGTGGCAACTCGACGCACAGTGGCGTCATTTGAGCGACATCGAGAGCATGCCAGAGATCGTCGACGGCACCGGAATCGACGGCTACTCGGAGCTGGACGTCCGCGTAGCCTGGCGCGCGTCGGAACAATTCGAGCTCGCGCTCGTCGGCCGCAATCTGCTGCACGACCACCACACCGAGTTCGGTGTGCCCGAAGACCGCGGCGCGATCGAGCAGAGCGCGTACGCTAAGGTCACATGGACGTTCTAGGCACCACCAGCTCGGGCCGGGCCGGATGACCGGCGGCACGGCGCTCGCCGGCATACATTTGCAAGAAGCGCCGTTTGAAGTCGCGCTCCAGCACCATCGGGATACCGCCTTCCCAATCATCGTTGCCCTCGATCACGACCGGGCCATCCTGGCAGATGGCGACATCCCAGCCGATCGAGTGGATGCCCCGCAGATGCTCATGCAGCCTCGTGACGAGCTGCACGGCTTCCTGCAAATGCGGAATGGCATAGCCAGTGAAGCGAATGCCGCTGTCGGGGTGCTGGGCGACGCGCCCACCGTAGCCGGGCTTGAAGAAACCTTCCTCGCGCAGCGTGCCTGACTTCAGATCGATGCCGACGATCAGACCGCCCGCCGCCCAGTTGTCGACGCTGTGATCGGCCGTGCCAATGCGCAACGCGCCCGAAAACACGGTCGCGCGACCTTCATTGCAGAACGTAATCAGCCGCACGGTATTGACCGAGCTGGAATTCAACGCGGCAAGCGCCGGGTGTTGCTCGATGCGCTGTTGTAGCAGGTAGCGCCCACGCAAGCGCGCTCGCAACTGCTCATAGGTGATCTCTTCATCGCGTACCCACGCCCTGCCCTGTGTCAGGCGCAAGGGGAATGCACCTTCTCCCTGGATACCATCGAGCGGTTTGCAGAAACCGGTTAACGTCGGTGTCGCCGAGGAGAACACCGTCGGCAGCGACAGGGTCTCGTTGCGATCGAGCCACGTGACCTTGTTGGCATCCAGCAGTGCGAACGGTTTCGGCGTCGCCAGTCCCAAGCTGGACACGAGCTGCGCAAACAGGAATTTGTCGCGTAGCACGCAAATGTAGTTATAGGCGCGGCCGGCCCTGAGATTCCGTGAATTGCGGATCTTGCGGAAGACGCGGTATGGCAGGATGTCCTCGCGACCATGGCGTTTACGGTCGAGGCCGTACACATAGTAGTAGTGGTTCACTTCGCCATAGCGCGCGAACCACCAGAGCAACTCGCCGCCGATGCGCGCTCGACTCTTGCGTGGCTCCGCCGGCCAGTATGATTGGGTCAATTTGCGACCGAAGGTGAGCGCCGTGACCTGGCGGGCCGCTTTGACCCCAAGCTCGAGTGCGCGTCGCGCCTTCATTTGACCCCCCCTTACCCGAGAAAAGGACGACCACCGCCTGCTGTGTGCGCAGCGGCGGGTTCGTATGGTGCGGTCAACGACGCGCACACTGCGCGTTGGGTTCCGTGTCGCTGGTTGGAGTCGCCCTGCGTTGCCCGCAGTGCGGAGAGCAAGGTTACTTGTCGAGCAGACTGCGGAGCATCCAGGCGGTCTTCTCATGCAGTTGGATGCGCTGCGTCAACAGATCGGCCGTCGCTTCGTCACTGGCCTTCTCGACGACCGGAAACAGAGAGCGCGCCGTGCGCACCACCGCTTCTTGCCCTTCGACGAGCAGACGGATCATCTCGTCGGCCTTCGGCACACCGCTCGTTTCCTTGATCGAGCTCAAGCGCGCGAACTCCGCGTACGTGCCCGGTGCCGGCGCACCCAGCGAGCGGATGCGCTCAGCGATGGCATCGACGGCCAGCGCCAGCTCGTTGTACTGCGTCTCGAACATGAGATGGAGCGTCTGGAACATCGGCCCCGTGACATTCCAATGAAAGTTGTGTGTCTTCAAATAGAGCGAGTACGTGTCGGCCAGCAACTTGCCCAGGCCGGAGGCAATCTCGGTGCGGTCTTTTTCACTGATCCCAATGTCGATGTTCATGCAGTTCTCCCGATGTCACGTCGCACAGGATTGCGCGTTCGATGGCGGGCATGCAAGTGCCCGACGCGTCGCGGGCTAACCGCTAGCTCGTGCCGCCGTGAGCGATCTCAACTCCGTCGCGAGCTCGTCCGACGCACGATCGAATCCGGATGCCTCCCGGGACGGTGCGCACACGCGTGCGACGGTCTTGAGCGTCGGAGCTCGATGGATGCCTCGAATGTGTGCATCGAGCATGCGCTGTAACTCGGAAAGCATGCGCTGCGCGCCTGCCGCTCTGAGATGCTCGTCCGTGTAACACGCCACATCGAAGCGCATGGCCAGGTAATCGGGGGTGGTCATGTCGACGACCTCATCCGTGCGCGGATCGAACAGCGATCGCATGTCGGCTTGATAGCGCTCCCACATGCCGTTCGCCACCGCCTGGCGAATGCGCCAGTGATCGTACGGATAGAAGTACGCCAGCACCCTCACGCCCCGGACGTGCGCAGGGGTGTGTTTCTTGCTTCGGGTCCATGCGCGCACGATACATCACTAACTTGGTCGCACTGCTCAAGCGGAAGGGATGAACTCCTCGTCGTCCTGCTGTATCCGCTCGAATTTCAGAAAGCTGTAGTACCCGCACGTGTTTGCATACGGATACTTGCGGCACACGTTCGGCCGCGCCGCGTACACGGTGCAACGGCGCTCGTCCTGATCGAAGAAGCGGCAAGTGGATTTGAAGATATGGTCTTTCTTGTGGCGCAGGATGCGCTCTTCGCCGTCCTCGCCGTGATAGGCATACGTGAAGCGCTCGCGCGCGACCTCCGCGCTCAAGCCGAAGTGCCTGGCGAGACGGGCGATGTCGTTATCGGAAACGGCGATGCGATCGTAGCTGCAGCAATAGCCCGGACACTTGAGGCAGTTGTAGCCCATGGCAGTGACTCCCGTTCAACGGCGCGTCAGGGTCTGGAAGGTGAAGGCGTAAGCATGACGCTCATCCACAGGATGCCTCGGCTCCGTAGTGATTTGCCAGTCTTCGAGGTTCAGGGATGGAAAGAAAACATCTCCCGCGAGTGTCACGTGCACCCGGGTCAGATGAATGGTGCTGACCCGATCGATCAGCTGCGCATAGAGGTCGCCGCCTCCGCCCAGGATCACTTCCTCTGCGGGCTCCGCTTCTTTCAGCGCCGCATCCACCGAACCCACGACGATACATCCCTCGATCGAACGCTCGGGATGACGGGTGATGACGATGTTCTTGCGGCCGGGCAGCGGGCGCCCGATCGATTCGAAGGTCTTGCGGCCAATGACGACGGGCTTGCCGAGTGTCAGCGCCTTGAAGCGCTTCAGGTCATCGGGCAGCCGCCACGGCAATTGATTGCCTGCGCCAATGACGCCGTTCTCCGCGACGGCAACGACGATGGTGAGGTGCATGTTGGGCTAACTGGTCTGCTGGTCAACTGCCTCACGTTCCCTTCTTCTTGTCCAACGGCTCCCGATCCAACATCGTCCCGCGGCAATTCTTCGCGCCGCAGCGACAGGTGTAGAGCGCGAGATCCTCGGCGTCGTCGGTGCTCTCCCAGGTCAGCTGGTAGTCGTAGCCCAGCTCCTCGCCCGCTTTGATGTCGCGAATGGTTTCGACGAACACGCGACGGCCTTCGATGACGGTTTCGCAATTCGGATCGCAGCAGTGATTCACGAAGCGGGATGGATTGCCGCCAGTGCCGCCGTCGATGACCGTGCGCCTGTCGACGATGAATAAAAAAGTATGGCCATCGTCATCGGGCTTCTCGAAGAAGCGCCGATCGGCTTCGCGGTGCGAGACGCGCTCGCCGACGTATTCCAGGATGCGCCGGCCCTTCTTGATATCGATGCGTGCATACACGCCGCGCCCGTGGATGGGTGAATCGCGGACCTCGATGAGTTCCAGCTTGGACGCATCGCGCGGTTTCTGCGCCACTTTCTGGACCATGCTGCGGCGTTTTCCATTCACCGACTGCTTGGCGCGCTTGGGGGCTTTGGTGGCGGCAGTCTTCTTGCCGCGGGAAGTCGATCGACGTGAAGTCTTCTGCGAACGCTTGGATTTGCGAATAGCCATGGGAGCAGGTATCGGAAGAAGGACGGGAAAGCAGTGAACCGCAAGCAACTCAGACAGCCACAGGCGCTTTAATGTGTGCGTGGGCTTGATAGTTCTCGATCAGGAAGTCTTCGTACTCATACTCGAAGATCGAGACAGGCTTGCGGAGGATTTTCAACGTAGGCAGCGGCAGCGGGGTACGACTCAGTTGCTCGTCCGCTTGTGCCAGGTGATTCAAATACAGATGGCAGTCGCCGCCAGTCCAGATGAATTCACCGACACCCAGATCGCATTGCTGCGCAAACATGTGCGTGAGCAATGCATAGGAGGCGATATTGAACGGCACGCCGAGAAACATATCCGCGCTGCGCTGATAGAGCTGGCACGAGAGCTTGCCATCGGCCACATAGAACTGGAACAACGCGTGGCAGGGTGTCAGTGCCATCTGCTCCAGCTGGGCAACGTTCCAGGCATTGACGATGATGCGGCGCGAATCCGGAGCGGTGCGCAGCAACCGGATCGCATTGGCAATCTGATCCACCGAGTTGCCATTCGGCACCGGCCATGAGCGCCATTGCTTGCCGTACACGGGACCGAGCTCGCCATTCTCATCGGCCCAGTCATCCCAGATCGAAACGCCGTGCTCTTGCAGCCATTTGACGTTCGTCTCGCCCCGCAGGAACCAGAGCAGCTCATAGATGATGGAGCGCAAATGCAGCTTCTTCGTCGTCAACAGCGGGAAGCCGGCTTCGAGATCGAAGCGCATCTGATGACCGAACAGCGAGAGCGTACCGGTGCCCGTGCGATCCGTCTTACGCGCGCCTGTGGTCCGAATGAGCCGCAAGAGATCCAGATACTGACGCATGTTCAGGCCGCCTCTGCTTGCAAGGCATCGCGATTGCCGGTCGGGATTCTGCGGCGGTAAGCCACGAACATCAGAATGATGCCAGCGATGACCATGGGTGCCGACAGCAGTTGACCCATCGTCAGCCAGTCCCCGAGGAAGTAGCCGCGGTTCTCATCCGGCACACGGACGAACTCGACGGTAAAGCGTGCGACGCCATAGCAAATCAGAAACAACCCCGACACCGCCAGTCGCGGCCTCGGCTTCGAGGAGAACCACCACACGATGATGAACAGCAGCAAGCCTTCGGTGAGCGCCTCGTACAGTTGCGAGCCGTGCAATGTCAGCTGACACGGATCCACCTGGAACCGGCGGCACAGACTCAGCAGCTCCAGGCTTTGCTGCGGATAGAGACCTTCCGGTGACAACTTGAAACCCCAGGGCACGGTGGTGGGCTTGCCCCACAGCTCGCCGTTGATGAAGTTGGCGACGCGCACGGCGAATATGCCGATACCCGGGAGCGGCACGAGGAAGTCGAATACATCGGCAAGATGTTTCTTGCGCGTGCGCGTAAACCAGGCGGCAGCAATCATCACGCCAATGAAGCCGCCGTGGAACGACATCCCGCCTTCCCAGATGCGGATCAGGCGCATCGGCTCTTGGACGACGTTCTCGAGCCCATAGAACAGCACCCAGCCCAGGCGACCACCCAGGATCACACCGATCGCGCAGCAGAAGATCAGATCATCGACCTGCTGCGGCGTCCACGTCGAACCGGACACACTGGCTCGCCGACGCGCCAACCACCACCCAACGCCAAAGGCGATGACGTAGGTGACGCCATACCACCTCACGGCCAAGGGGCCCAAACTCACGATGATCGGGTCGATTGCGGGATACGTCAGCATGGAGCGCGATGGTAGCAGCGCGAGAGGTGAGCTGGCTGGATGGCAACTGGCTCGCTAGCCGATCGGTCGGCTGGCCAACTGGACAGATGGCCAACTAGCCAGTTGACCATCTTCACTCTGCCAACACGCGGCAAAAAAACGCCTTCAGGTACCGTGTCTCTGGAATGGCTGGATGAAACGGATGATCAGGCGCCTGGCCGCCGACTTCCAGTACCTGTACGAACCGATTCAAGTGACGTGCGCTCTGTTGTATCGCGCCGAGCAGTTGGTCTGCAGCCAGGTGATACGAACACGAACACGACACCAACATGCCGTCGCGCTCGAGCATCTGCATGGCGAGCTGATTGAGCTTGCGATACGCGGCCTCGCCCTTGTGAATGTCCTTCTTGCGCTTGATGAAGGCGGGCGGATCGATCACGACCACATCGAACTTGCGCTTCTCGGCGGCGAGGGTCGACAGCACGTCGAATGCATCCCCACGCACGACCTGCGGTGCAACGCCCTGCTCTGAGGCATTGGCTTGCAGCAGCTCGAGGGCCGGCGCAGAGGAATCGACACAGGTGACCTCGCTTGCGCCGGCGTGCAAGGCGCCCAGACCCCAACCCCCGAGATAGCTGAAGACGTCCAGCACCCGCGCACCGTTGACGTACTTGCGCAGATTCAGGCGATTCGCAGCCTGATCGAAGAACCAGCCGGTCTTCTGACCCTGCTCGACCGGAACAGTAAAGCCGATGCCACCCTCTTCCACCCGTACTCGCTCGGGCAGAGTGCCAAACGCCAGCTGCACGTACGAGGGCAATTGCTCGAGCTCGCGCGCACCGCTGTCGTTCTTCCACAGCAGAGCCGCGGGCTCAAGCACCTTGCGCACGGCGGCTTCGATATCGCCTCGCAGGGCTTCCATGCCTGCCGTAGCGATCTGCCCGACGATGACGTCGCCATAGCGATCGAGCACGAGGCCAGGAAGGCCATCGGATTCGCCATACACGAGTCGATAATACGGCGCGGCAAAGCGCACTTGCCGCAACGCGAGCGCGACGTGCAAGCGATGGACGATCAGGGAGGCATTCGGCGGATAGCGCGGATCGCGCGTCAGAATGCGAGCGCTGATGAGCGAATGTGGATTGACGTACGCGTAGCCGATGAACTTGTCACGCGCAGAAACCACTTCGCACAGCGAGCCCGGCTGAAACTGCTGCAGGGGCGTGGCCGCCGTATCCACTTCATTCGAGAACACCCACAGGTGTCCCGCACTCAGGCGCCGTTCTTCGTTGGGCTTCAAACGCAACTGGGGCAAGGAATTCGATGTAGTCATTTGGGTGACGTGCCGGCATGGCTCGCAAAGGGTGCGAGCACGTACGCCATGCACGAATAGGCTCAGTCAATAGTTATAGTGGGCGCGGATTCTAAATGAGCCGGGCGCATTGCATGAACCCATCGACGCACGACAGTGGGACCCCCGCCAACCGGCTCGCACAAGAGACGAGTCCGTATCTGCGTCAGCACGCCCACAATCCTGTCGATTGGCATCCGTGGGGACCCGACGCGCTGGAGCTCGCGCGCCGCACCGATCGGCCCATTCTCCTGTCGATCGGCTACTCAGCGTGTCATTGGTGCCATGTCATGGCCCATGAGTCGTTCGAAGACGCACCCACGGCGGCGCTCATGAATGAGCTGTTCGTGAACATCAAGCTCGATCGCGAAGAGCGCCCGGACCTCGACAAGATCTACCAGCTGGCGCACCAGATGCTTACGCAACGTGGTGGCGGCTGGCCACTGACCATGTTTCTGAGTCCTGAGGATCAGAAGCCGTTCTTCGGCGGCACCTACTTTCCGAAGGAACCGCGGCACGGGCTGCCTGCGTTCACGGAGCTTCTGCGCCGGGTCGCCGAGTTCTATCGCACGCACCGGGCAGAGATCCGTACTCAGACCGAAGCATTGATGGCTGCCTTCGCAGAGCTGCAAGCCGCGCCGGTGAGCACCGAGCCGCTCGATGCAACACCGCTCGATCGAGCCCGCCAGATGCTCGCTCAGGAATTCGACAGCCAGTACGGCGGCTTCGGCGGCGCACCCAAATTCCCGCATCCGACCCACATCGAAGTGCTCCTGCGGCGCTGGCGCGCGACGGCGGGCAGCGAAGAGCCCGATCTGCATTCGCTCTACATGGCGACGCTGACGCTGACCCGCATGGCCGAAGGCGGCCTCTACGATCAGCTCGCGGGCGGCTTCTGTCGCTACTCCGTCGACCCTTTCTGGATGATTCCGCACTTCGAGAAGATGCTTTACGACAATGGCCAGCTGCTGGCGCTGTATGCGCAGGCCGCGCTCGCCACGGGCGATGAGCTGTTTGCCCGTATCGCCCGCGAGACGACGGGATGGCTACTGCGCGAGATGCGCTCGCCCGAGGGCATGTTCTGGTCCGCGCTGGATGCGGATTCGGAAGGGCATGAAGGCAAGTTCTACGTGTGGGACCAGAGCTCCGTGCGCGCCGCACTCGACGCCGGGGAGCTCGCAGTGTTCGCGCCACGCTTCGGCTTGGATCAACCTGCCAACTTCGAGGGTCAGTGGCATCTGCATGGCTATCGCGCGGTCGACGACATCGCGGGAGAGCGCGGCACGACTGCAGAGGAAGTGAACAGGCTACTGGACGCCGCACGTCACAAACTGCTCGCCGTCCGGGATCGCCGGCAGCGACCAGGGCTCGACGACAAAGTGCTGACGTCGTGGAACGCGCTGGCGATCGGCGGTCTGGCGCACACCGCGCGAGCGCTTGGCTACGCGGAAGCGGGTTCGGCGGCACTTGCGGCGGTGGATGGATTGAGACGCAGCGTCTGGCAAGGCAACCGCCTGCTGGCGGCGTACAAAGAGGGGCGAGCGCGCTTTCCGGCTTATCTGGACGATCACGCGTTCCTGATGGACGCGCTCTTGGAATCGTTGCAGTTGCAGTGGCGTAACGAGGATCTCGATTGGGCCGTGGCACTGGCTGATCTTTTGTTGGCCCACTTCGAAGATCGTGAGCAGGGCGGCTTCTTTTTCACTGCCGACGACCACGAGCAGCTCGTACATCGTTCCAAGTCGTATGCCGACGAGGCCGTGCCCTCCGGCAACGGCATCGCGGCGCGCGCGCTGCTGCGAATGGGATTTCTGCTGGCCGAACCCAGATATCTGGATGCTGCCGAACGCTGCCTGCGGAGCGCATGGTCGTACATCGAACGCTACCCGCAGGCCCACGGCTCGCTGTTGATCGCGCTCGAGGAATACCTGCAACCGCCACAGGTCGTGGTCATCCGTGGCCCAGCGAAAGAGTGCGGTGAGTGGCAAGCGGCACTGAACAAGGTGTATGCGCCGCGCCGGCTGATCTTTGCGATTCCCAACCCGACGCCCGGGCTCCCCGCCGCCCTTGCGACCAAGACTGCACAGGCCGAGGCCGAAACCGTCGCCTACCTCTGCGAGGGTCTGACGTGCTCTGAGCCGCTTCAGTCGTTGTCGGCCCTCACCTCACTGACGCGCATTTGAGCCGAGTTTCACGGGCGTGCGCGGCTCAGACATCGCCGTCGTGACCCCCATCGCGGCCTTTGCCCTGACCGCCGGATGTTTTGCGCTTGGCAGCTTTCGCCTTGCGCGACCGCTCGATGCCCGCAAGTTGCTTGGCGCGCGCCGACGCGATCGATGCCTCCAGGGCCCGTTGCGCCCAATCCTGGAGTTTGTCCGGACTACGGACGATCTCATCGGGGCATTGATACTGATCAGTGGTCAGATCGAAGGCATTCGGATACGGCCGCAACGGCCCCATCCCGTATGCGGTGTAGTCCGGGCGACTGTATTCGTCCGTGTATAGATAGAGCACATCATCCAGAATCACGCCGACCAAGCGATGCTCGACGAGTATCCCTACGCCGCCGAAAATCGGCCGAGTCTGCACCATGCCGAGTCTGGATAACTGAGTAGTCACATACGTGACGAAGTCCGATGAGACGATCATGAATCGGAACTCTCCTTCAGTCCGACCCAAGGTGGGTATTTACTGCGTCCTTCCGCCCGTTCAAGCGTGCGGCACCCGTGCGTCACTGCGGCTTCCCGCAGTACGCTCCTTGCATCATTGCTTCTCGTCAACGACTCGATGGATTCTGGAGGCGATCGCGCAAGCGTTCCAACAGATCGCCATCGCGCGCAAGGTCCAGTCGCGGCGCGCGAGCCCAATCATAAGCCCAAGGATTCGCCGTGCGATACGCCTCGGGCTCATCTGCGTAACGCGGTATGACGTGACCGTGCAGCGCGGGCTCGAGATTACCGAAGATCGCGTAGTTGATGCGCAGGGCGCCGGTGACTTCCAGTACTGCGTCACCTAATCGGCCCAGATCATCGAGAAATCCCGTGCGCGCCGCGCCGTGCAACGCATTCAAGTGCGGTACGACAGGATCAGGTAACAGAAGACAGTATCCTCGCAACACCTGGGTTGCGCTCATGACGGCCCAGCCCGACGCCATGCGCGCGACGAGTGCCGGCTCCTGCTGCGCTCGACATGCTTCCACCAGCCGATGGATCGCTGTCGTCATGGTCATTTTCGGAAAATGAAATAGACGGCGCCGAGAATGCACAGACCCGCCCAAACATAGTCGAGCTTGAGCGGCTGGCGCATGTACCAGACTGCAAAGGGTACGAACACGGTCAGCGTGATGACTTCCTGCAGGATCTTTAGTTGCGACAGTGACAGTTCCGTGTAACCGATGCGGTTGGCCGGCACCTGCAAGAGGTACTCGAAGAGCGCGATGCCCCAGCTCACCAAGGCAGCGACGAACCACGGTCGATCCGACAAGTTCTTCAAATGGGCATACCACGCGAACGTCATGAAGACATTCGAAGCCGTGAGTAACAGGATTGTGAGAGGCAACGTGCGCATGTCGGAAGCTTAACGCGCGCGCACCGTGGCACGAAGGTCTAAGCGCGAGCCAGTCACGCTCACGGTACGTCGACCCGCTCCAAGATCGCGGGAGCCGTCGTGCGGTTCAACCGCAGAACGAAGTCATACCGATCGACCTGCGTGCAGAACGCGAAGTCTTCCGCCGGCGCCCAGTCGCAACTCGAGTCGAAAAATTTTGCCGCACTGGGGGCCGTGCGCAGTTGCTCGGCAATCGCGTTCGTGCCGAACGTTCGGCCCGCCAGCCTCGCAGCGAGCACCTCGGCGCACAGATCATCTTCCGCGCACCGCTCGGAAGCATGCTGGCCCATCCGCACGAGCGTGACGTGATCCGGCGCGCGTTGACGCAGATAGCGAACGATGGCGCCCGCGTTGACCAGCGCCCCGGTCAGCACTTCATCCGCACCTGTCGCGGCGCAGAGGCCCTGCGTCCCCGCGTGCGTACAGTGGATCAACCTCCGCCCGCGCAGGTCGAACGCCGCCAGCTGTGTCGGTGAGTTGCCGCAATCGGCGCCGGGAACCGGGCGGGCGTAGCGTTCGCCCACGAGCAAGGCTTCCGGGTCTGCGGCCTTGAGTCGATATGCGTCTTCGAGCGGAGCGACGGGAATCATGCGGCTGACGCCGCTCGCGAAAGCGAATGCCGCGAGCGAGAAGGCGCGAAACACGTCGATGACGACGGCGATACCGCGCGCCTCGCTGGCACCGGCAACGAAGTCCTTGATCTCGACGCGCATGGAACGAAGCGGCTGGCGCTAGCTGACGAACACCAGCCGCTTGGGGCTCAGCGGTTGGCGCGCTTCTTCAATGGCACGACCCGGTCGGCCGCCGCACGCTCGTTCAACACCACGACCTTGGCGCGGCTGAAGAAGTTGAAGTCGGTTGCGCTGGCCCACGTGTAGGCGCCCATCATGCGGCCCACGACGAGATCGCCGATCGCCAGCTCCGGCAACAGGATGTTGTCGTCGATGACGTCGATGGAATCGCATGTCGGACCGGCCAGTACGCTCGCGAACTGCTCATCCGCTTGCTTGAGCGTCGTGACTGGATACTTCGCATGGTCGAACAGCTGGCCGCTGTAGGAGCCATACAGACCATCGTCCAGGTAGTACCACCAGCGGCCATCGCGCTTGGCCTTGCCCATCACCGTGGAAATCGCAATGGCTGAGGGCGCCGCAATGAAGCGACCCGGCTCGGCGATCACACGCACGTGCGACGGCAACAGCGCAAGAGCGGCGCGGAGCGGCGCACAGAACTCGGCGATCGGCATGACGTCGTCACCGTAGGCAACGGGAAAGCCGCCACCGATGTCGAGCACGTCGAGGCTCGGCAGACCGGCAAGCAACGCCTCCGCGAACAAGTCCTTGCACGCGTGGATGGCTTCTACGTACTTGGCCGGATCCGTAGCTTGCGAGCCTACGTGGAACGACAGACCGCGTACGCGGATACCCAGGCGGCGGGCAAGCTCGATCAAGCCGAGGACGGCCGTCGGCTCACAACCGAACTTGCGCGAGAGGTCGCACACGGCGTCGGGGCTGCGGAAGGACACGCGCAGCAGCAGCTCCACGCGCTTGCGATAGCGCACGAACTTGTGGATTTCATCCGCGTTGTCGGCCACGAACGTCGTGATGCCGAAACGCAGTGCGTCGCGAATGTCACTGTCGCGCTTGATCGGGTGTGTGTGGATGCAGCGCTCCGGCGCCACGCCCTGCCCCTTCACGAGCTCGACTTCACCCGTCGTGGCGAGATCGAAGAACGCGCCTTCATCGCGCAGACACGCCACCACCGCCGCATGCGGCAGCGGCTTCAACGCGTAGTGCAGGTCGACGCCGGGCAACGCCGCCTTGAGCGCGTGATATTGACGACGAACCTGCTCGCAATCGACCACCAGGAGCGGCGAGCCGAAACGAGCAACGAGCGCCTGGATCTCGCCTTCGGCGAGCGGCGTCGTGGCATCGATGGAATGAGCGGGAGAAACGGCCAGGGCTTGCCTGGCTGCACGTGGCAACACTGTTCGGCACCTCTTTCAACACAGCTGCGGACACTTAACCAACCAAGAAATGCTGGGCTTGGATCCCAACGCTCTCAAAGTCTGGTCGAGCGGCACCTGCAGCTTGCGCGTCCCGTTCTTCGCTCTCGAAGAGACAGGCTATGGGTGCTCTCTTACACAGGCCGGCGCGCAATTTAGCAAAACGAGTCTGCGATGCAAGAACTGTGTCGCAGTTTTTTCGTTGTTGCGGTTGCATGGTCTCGCACGTTTTCGTTCGCATGCTCGGAATCCAACTTTCGTCACACTGCCACGCCGTCTTGCGCCCAAGCAAAATCATGTCGAGCAACCCCGGATCGCACACTCGCGCCGAGCTCAAAGCACTGCTCGGCAGCCGCGTGCCGCTCGTCGTCATCGAGACGCGCGACGAGCCGCACGCTGTCGCGCTGCTCGTCGGCGTCGCGCTCGAGGTGAATTCCAAGGCACACACGCCGGTGTTCCAGTGGACGGTCACCGATGGCTTGAAACGCATGGACGTGGAGCTCGGTGCCCAACGTCACAATGCGGAACCTACCGAGGTGCTCGGCTCGATTCGCGCGCTGAGCAAGCCCGGCATCTACGTGCTGCTCGACTTCCACCCGTACTTGAGCGACCCGAAGCACGTACGGCTGCTGAAGGACATCTGCCTCGAATATGGCCGCTGCGCCAGGACACTGGTGCTGATCAGCCACGCGCTCGAAGTGCCACGCGAGCTGGAACATTTCACGGCGCGATTCGATTTGTCCTTCCCTGACCGACTGGAGCGCGAACGCATCGTCGAGTGCGTGGCGAGCGAGTGGGCGCAGGCTCAGGGCGCTCGCGTGCGCACTGACCGGAAAGCCTACGAGCTGCTGGTAGACAACTTGAGCGGTCTTTCCACCGGCGATACCGAGCGCCTCGCCCGCAGCGCCATCTACGACGACGGAGCGCTCACCCCCAGCGACCTGAAACCCCTGATGCAGGCGAAGTACGAGCTGCTCAAGCGCGGTGGCGTGCTCTCCTTCGAGTACGACACTGCACGCTTCGCAGACCTCGGTGGCATGCGCAAGCTGAAGAGCTGGCTCGAGCAGCGCCGCGCCGGCTTCGACGGCACGACGGGACTGGACGTGCCGAAGGGTGTGCTCCTGCTTGGCGTGCAGGGCTGCGGCAAGAGCGTGGCCGCGCGCGCCACCGCAGGTGTGTTCGGAGTGCCGCTGCTGCGGCTGGATTTCGGCGCCCTGCACAACAAGTACATCGGCGAAACCGAGCGCAACCTGCGCGAGGCGCTGACGACAGCCGAGGTGATGGAGCCCTGCGTACTGTGGATCGACGAGGTCGAAAAGGGACTGGCGAGCGGAGACGGAGACGCCGGTACGTCCAAGCGCGTGCTCGGCAGCTTCCTCCCTTGGCTCGCCGAGAAAAAATCGCGCGTGTTCGTCGTCGCGACGGCGAACGACATCTCCGCATTGCCGCCCGAGCTGGTGCGCAAGGGTCGCTTCGATGAGATCTTCTTCGTCGATCTGCCGCAAGCGGCAGCCAGAGCAGACATCCTGCGTCTGCACGCCAGCAAGCGAGGCTTGGCGCTGAGTGAACCGGACATCAGGGCACTCAGCAGCCGCTGCGAAGGCTTCTCGGGCGCGGAGATCGAGCAGGCGATCGTGTCGGCTTGCTATGGCGCTCACGCCGCAAAGCAGGCCGTGAGCGCCGCTCTGGTTCAACGGGAGATGGCAGCGACGCGACCGTTGTCGATCGTGATGGCGGAACGCGTGGCTGAGCTGCGCGAGTGGGCGGCTGAGAGGACGGTGGCGGCGGATTGAGCAGGGATTAAGAAGGCCCAACTGACTGGCTGGTCAACTGGTCGGCTGGGCAGAAAATATGCCGGCACTTCTGGCCAGCCGATCAGTTAGCCAACAAGCCAACCTACCCTAACTCTCCCCTTCCCCGAAGTCCGCCACCCAGGCTGCAATGTCGGGATCGTAGGTGACGATGTTCTCTGCCGTCGCGGCGCGCTTGAGGCGATCGCGCACGGCATCCCAGCGCTCGCCTTCCGGTACTTCCTCCACCAGGATGACCTTGGCCTGCGCCTTATCGAGCGTGCGGAGGTTGGAATACAACTGGCGCGCGTATACGTCCGGCCGTGTACCAGCGTTGATCCAGGTCATGTACGGATTCGCGATGCCGGGCGGGCGCATGGCAAGCACCGCGACTTTCTCGCGATTCTCGGTCATCTCGGTGGCGACGTGCTCCAGCCGCTTGCTCGGGACGACGTTCACGTTGGTCGTGGGTGAGTAGTGACGGCTCAGCGTGCCGGGTGCACGAGGCGCTCCAGTCTCACTCGCCGTCTGCAACGTTGGGACCACACCGCGCAGCTGAGTCACGCTGATCGAGCCGGGTCGCAGCAAGCGTGGCACGTCTCCCACGCACGAGACGATGGTCGACTCCAATCCCACTTTGCATTCGCCGCCGTCCAGAATCATCGGCAGCTGTTCGCCAAATTCCTCGCGCACGTGCTCCGCGCGCGTCGGGCTCACGTGACCGAAGCGGTTTGCGGAAGGCGCCGCGATGCCGCCACCAAAGGCATTCAACAGCTGCTGCGCGACGGGGTGACTCGGCACCCGAATCGCCACGGTGTCCTGACCTCCCGTGATGACATCGTGCACAGCCGGTGCCCGTTTGACGACCAGCGTCAGCGGACCGGGCCAGAAGGCATCCGCGAGCTTCTGCGCTTCGGGCGGCATGTCGCGCACCCAGCGCTGCAAATAGCGCGGATGATCGATGTGCACGATGACCGGGTGCGTGGCAGGCCGACCTTTCAGCGCAAAGATCTTGCGCACGGCTTCGGGATTGTTGGCGTTGCCGCCAAGCCCATACACCGTCTCCGTCGGGAACGCGACGAGCTCCCCGGCCCGCAGCGCCTCCACCGCGAGTTGAATGTCCTTTTGCGAGATGCGTGCAATGCTCATCCCTGAATCATATCAAGGCACAGGCTCCTCCTTCGCCTGAAAGGCGCGAGGGTGCCATCGCAGCCGGGTGGGGTGCGGTTTCAACTCTCAGCAGGATGGGGAAGTACACCCGCAGGCGGCACGATCGGGGTCGTTCGCTGCAGGTAGCTCATCCAACCGGGCTTGCAGCCGCGCGCGCATTGCCGTGTCAGCCGCCAGCGTCAGCGCGGTCTGTAATTCTGACCGGGCTGCATTGGGACAGCCGCGCTCAGCCAGCGTATCCGCCAGGTTGTAGCGTGCCGACAGGTTGCCGGGATCGCGGTCGATTACTTGTCTATACAGCGACTGCGCAGTATCGAAGCGATCGCGCAAGTAAGCGATGTTCGCCAAGCCCAGCAACGGCCAGGCCGACTCTGGCCAGGCATCGCGCGCAGTTTCGTACGCTGCCTCCGCAGCATCCAGGCGGCCGGTCGCTTCCAATCCGGCAGCCGCTGTAAGGAAACGCTCGGGATCGGGGTCCGCCGGCATCTCGCGCGGCCGCAACACCGTGATGGCCCAACGGCCACCGCGCTCCCATGTCCGTACGAAGCGCGACACGGACATCAGCGCACGACGCTCGGTACCCGAGCGCAAAATCACTTGATCGCTCGTCCGGTCGAAGCCCACGACGACGGCAAAGTGCCACTGTGGCCAATGCTTCAGTCCCAGGTTCTGAAGCACGAGGACAGGTCGACCGGCCTGGACTTGAGTCATGACGGCCCGCACGTCGGCGGGCAGCGGATAGGGAATGCGATCG
>JBEVDW010000644.1:0-4635 GCA_040513115.1 Steroidobacteraceae bacterium
CGTATCGAAGGCCCCGCCGTCACGCAGCTGCAGCAGCTCTTCATGCAGATGTGGAACAAGGCGGGAGAGCAGAGCCACTTTGCTCCGGAGTATTTCCCGACGGTCACCAGCAGCGGCAAGGATCTCGTGACGATCGTCGCCAACGAGAGCGACTCCGAAGATCGCTGGCTGTACGGCACCGTCCTCGCCGCCATCACGCACTCCGGCTCGCGCCTGTGGATCACGCAGGCTTACTTCGCACCGAATGAAGACCTGCTCAACGCCATGATCGAGGCGGCGAAACGCGGTGTCGACGTGCGCCTGATCGTGCCGGGGTTCTCCGATTCGAACATCGTGCTGCAAGCCTCGCGTGCGACGTACACGACGCTGCTCGACGGTGGCGTGCACATCTTCGAGCGTAAGGATGCACTGCTACATGCGAAGACGATCGTCATCGATGGCGCACTCTCCATGATCGGCTCCGCGAATCTCGACATGCGCAGCTTCGTGCACAACGACGAAGCCAATGCGGTGATCATCAGCCGCGGCGTCGCGCAGGACATGGAAGCCATGTTCCGTAGAGATGAAAAGGAATCACGGGCGGTCGATGCCAGGCGCTGGCAGCACCGGTCGCTGTGGCAGCGCTCGAAAGAGTTCTTCACGCAGCTCTTCGGGTATTGGCTGTAGTCCGCAGGCACGGCTATCGAGCTTGAACTCTTGGACGCTGGCTCGAACGCGTTATCAAGGCAGGATCACGTCATGAACACGCACTCCCACGCGCGAGCCGCACGTGCGCATGTCGGGCTGCTTGCGTCCGCGGCACTGTCGATCGTCCTCTGCTCCATCGCTTCGAGTGCCGGTGAGCTCGACCCGCATGCAGCTCATGCGCACGGTTCCCTCGGCACAGTGGAGTTCCCCATCTCCTGCTCACCGGCCGCGCAGCAGCAGTTCAATCAGGCGCTGGCGCTCTTGCATCACATGACGTATCCGCAGGCGCGGACCGCCTTTACGCAGATCGATCCGCGCTGCGCGATGGCTCATTGGGGAATTGCAATGACTCTGTTTCAACCGCTATGGCCAACGCGTCCCACTGCGGCTGCACTGCGACGCGGCTGGGCCGAAGTGCAGCGGGCGAAAACACTGCAGCCGCAGAGCGAGCGCGAGCGGCTGTACATTGCCGCTGCCGAAGCGTTCTTCCTCGAACCGGAGATCAACGACTACTGGCGTCGAGTCGCCCGGTGGGAGGAGGCGCAGGAAAGGATCTATCGCGCATTCCCCGAAGATTCGGAGGCCGCTGTCTTCTACGCATTGGCTCACTTGGCGACGACGCCTGCCAATTCGGCGAGTCGCGAGCATGCGGACCGCGCAGCCGACATCCTGCTGCATGTCTACCAGCGCAACCCCGAGCATCCCGGAGCCATGCACTACCTCGTCCACGCGAATGATGTGCCCGGCCGCGAGCACGAACTGCTCGAGATCACGCGCAAGTACGAACAGATCGCGCCCAACAATCCGCATGCGCTGCACATGCCGACGCACATCTACACGCGCCTGGGCGATTGGGACGCCGTGATTCGCGGCAACTTGCGCGCGGCCGATGCAGCGCTCGCGCATCCGGCCGGAGAGCGCGGTGAGCTCGTGTGGGATGAGTTTCCGCATGCCATCGAGTACTTGGTGTATGCCCATCTGCAGCAAGGCGCAGATTCGGCAGCAGCCGCACAGATACAGAGGTTGCGCTCCACACCGCAGCTGGAACCGACGTTCAAGACCGCGTTTCATCTGGCATCCACGCAAGCGCGCTATGCACTCGAGCGCCATGCGTGGACAGAGGCGATGCGCATTCGGCCGCGCGAGCCGGCTTACCTCGAATGGGATCGCTTTGCGTGGCCTGAGGCCGTTGCGCAGTTTGCCCATGGACTGGGAGCTGCTCACCTGCGTGAGATCGAAGCGGCGACAACCGCTGGCGCACGGCTTGATGCGCTGGAAACGGCTACGCGCAAAAGCGGCGAAGACCTCTTCGCACGCAACATCCGCGTGCTGCATCTGGAGTTGGACGCATGGCTCGCATACGTGCGCGGCGACCGTAAAGCTGCCGCAAAGCAGATGCAGGACGCAACGCAGCTCGAAGCCGCGACTCCGAAGCCACCCGTGACACCGGCACCGACGCTACCTGCCAACGAGCTGTTGGGAGATCTGCTGCTGGACATGGGTCGCCCGGAGCCTGCGCTGGCGGCTTACAAAGCAGCGCTCAGGCAGTACCCCAATCGCTTCAACAGTGTGCTGGGCGCAGCGCGCGCAGCCATCGCACTGAGCGACCGGCCAACGGCACAGTCATTCTATGGAGCGTTACTGCAGCTTGGCGAGCACGGGACGCGCACTGCGGAGCTGCAGGAAGCAAAAAGCTTTGTGAGCCGGAGTCGCTAGCTCAACAGCCCATCGTTGATTGAACGACCCACACCCGTGCCACCGCTCAGGCCAACAGGGCACCCAGCAGCGCCGCGTCCTCCGGTGCGATCTGCACGAACTGAAGACCCGCCCGAAAGACCGGCCCCTGGGCTGAGCAGTAGCAAACGCGGGCAATCAACAGCAGGTTGTGCCTGATCCCGACCGCCTCGAACTGCAACGCCAATCGGACTTCGTCGCCTGCAACCAGCTGGGCAGGCACGGACAAGCACGCCCCGCCGTTCGACAGGTCGATGGTGTGAGCCATCAGGAGCTGATCGTCAGGTAACAGAACCGTGGCGCGCAGCTGAATGGAGGTTCGTGGTTGTCTGCGCCGCTCGATGCCGGATGCTTCATTCGCACCTTCTGGTTGCGGTGCCATCGCTTCCTCCATGAATGCTGGAAGGTCTCCGAGCGTCGCGATGGTAGACGTAGCGGTGCGTACTGTGCAATCGAGAGCACCGAAGGAACGTATCGTCGCGTCGCGTGTTTGAGTCTGAGGTCTCACTGATATCACCACCATGGTCGCCAAAACCTCGGACGCGGCTCCTGTCCTGTTGACCCATGGGGCTGAAGAATTGAGTGCCGTCCGTGTGGATGCCTACAACGCGGAACTGCGCACCTCTGACGGCTTCATCGGCGACCGCGCCAGCAAGCGCGCGTTTCGAGCCATCCTGGATGATTGGCGCGAGCGCGTGAGCGCGATGGGGGAAGACCCATTGGGAAAAACGCCGAGTGAGGAGATGAGCAAGAAGCAGCTCGACAAAGTCCTGCTGGAGGGCGATCCCGAAGCGGCCGGCATGCTTCACAGCGCGATCGAGGAATTCGCGCAGGAGTTTGCCGCGGTGATTCGCCGCTTCCTGCGCCTGAAGGAGTGGAAGGACACCCAGCGCATCGTCGTAGGCGGTGGCCTGCGCCAAAGCCGCATCGGAGAGCTTGCGATCGGCCGCACGGCCGTCGCGCTCAAAGCCGACGGGCACGATCTCGAGCTGCAACCCATTCGCCATGATCCGGATCACGCCGGACTGATCGGCACCGTTCACCTGGTGCCGGCATGGATCCTCGCCGGTCATGACAGCATCCTGGCCGTCGATATCGGCGGCAGCAACATACGCGCGGGCATCGTGGAGTTGAACGGGAAGAAGAATGCGGATTGGTCCGAAGTCAGTGTCGGACGCCTGGAGCTGTGGCGTCATCGTGAGGATGCGCCCAAGCGCGACGATGCGGTCGGGAAGCTCGTCGAGTTTCTGCGCGACTTGATCAAGCGCGCCTCGAAGGATGGCCTCACGCTGGCACCCTTCATCGGCCTTGGCTGTCCTGGCGTGATTCGCGCGGATGGCTCGATCGAGCGCGGCGGCCAGAATCTACCCGGCAATTGGGAACACAAGGATTTCAATCTGCCGCAGATCTTGCGCGCTGAGATTCCAAAGATCGGCGACCACGACACCGTCGTCGTCATGCACAACGACGCTGTCGTGCAGGGTTTGAGTCAGCTGCCGTGGATGCAGGATGTAGAGCACTGGGGCGTGATGACGATCGGCACCGGTTTGGGCAATGCGCGCTTCACGAATCGGCAGCGGAAGAAGGCCGATTAGAGTCATCACGATGACCTTCACCGACTCGCATTCGCTGCAACGGGAGTCATTCAGATTGCACGCTGTTTGAGGTAGGGTGCGCCAGCGGTGCTGCAGTCGCATCACCACGCGCTCGGGGGAACTCTTTCAAGTGATGGTCATGCCTGGCGCCCTGCTCAGGGCAGTTCGCGTTCGCCGTCTTTCCGCTTGCATCCATGCGGCGCTTGCCGCCGCCGCCCTTTTATCGTTGTGTTCACCGGCTGGCGCCGCAACGACTACCGTCGAGAGCATTGCAGAGCTTTCGCTGCAGGAGATTTCCGATCTGGAAGTCACATCCGTTTCCAAAACCGCTGAGCTCCTGAGCGCGGCACCTGCGGCGATCTACGTGATCACTCATGATGAGATCGCACGCTCCGGCGCCACGAGCATCCCGGAGGCATTGCGTCTCGCGCCGAACTTGCAGATGACGCAGTTCAGCTCATGTTGGCGGCACTGAGCCTTTCGACTGCCCTGCAGCGGTCGATCACGAAGCCGCTTGATGACATTGCCACCGTCGCGCGGCAGGTCGTGCATGAGCGCGACTACTCCTTGCGTGCGCAGAAGACCACCGATGATGAATTCGGCCTCGTCATCGAAGCCT
>JBEVDW010000645.1:0-2942 GCA_040513115.1 Steroidobacteraceae bacterium
GAGGCCGTCTAGGGTTCATCAGAGCTTCCCTAGCGCTCGCAGTCGACCTTATCCCGCTACGCTCGGTGCAGCATCAATACTCCCGTCGGCATCAATGGATGCGGTGGGCTCATTGATACTCTGCCGACGATCCGGGACCATCGCACCATGCCGAAGATTACGTACATCACACCTGAAGGGATACCTCACGTCGTCGACGTGGGTGCGGGGTCCAGCGTCATGCAAGGCGCCGTGGACAATAACGTGCCCGGAATCGATGCCGAATGCGGCGGCGCCTGTGCCTGTGCGACCTGCCATGTCTATGTCGATGAGGCCTGGCAGGACAAAGTGGGTGAGCCGACTCAGGGCGAGCGGGACATGGTCGAGTTTGCGCTGCACGTGCAGCCCAATTCGCGCCTTTCCTGCCAGATCGAAGTGTCGGACGCGCTCGATGGCTTGGTCGTACGTCTGCCGCCGTCGCAACACTGATTGAGGGGGATCGATAGTGACGCAACTCGCAGGCAAAGCGGCGATCGTTACAGGGGCCGCGCAAGGCATTGGCGCCGAATACGCGCGTGGATTGGCTGCGGCAGGTGCCGCGGTGAGTCTCTGCGATATCACCGATCCGGCCGCTGTTGTTAACGAGATCAATGCGGCGGGCGGCAAAGCCATCGGCCGCATCGTCGACATCACCGACTCTCAAGCGGTGAAAGGGCTCGCCCAGGCAACCCACGATGCTTTCGGCCGAGTCGACATTCTGGTGAACAACGCAGCACTCTTCGGCGCACTCCGGCGCAAGCCGTTGCTCGAAATCGATGCGCAGGAATGGGACAAGGTCATGACGGTGAACGTGCGCGGCACGTTCGAATGCGTGAAAGCGGTGGTGCCGCTCATGCGCGCTCAGGGCTACGGCAAGATCATCAACGTGTCTTCATCGACGGTGAATTCCGGTCAGCCGCTCCTGTTGCACTATGTCAGCTCGAAGGGCGCCATCGTTGCGATGACGCGCAGCTTGGCGCGCGAGCTCGGCGCGGACGGCATTCGCGTGAATGCGATCAGCCCGGGATTCACGCTCAGCGAGGCCGTGCGCAACAATCCCGTGTATACGAAGGAAGTGACCGCCGGTATCGCGGCCATGCGTTCTCTGAAACGCGATCAACAACCCGAGGATCTCGTCGGTGCTGTCGTGTTCCTCGCATCCCCTGCCAGCGACTTCATTACCGGCCAGACGATCATCGTGGACGGTGGTGTGGCGATGAGCTGACCGCGGATCTAAGACTCCACGCGGTTGGCTTCGAGCTCCGTCACCAGCGGATGCGCGCGCCGAGCTCGAGCGCGGATCAAGAACAACGACTGACGCACGTCCTTGGCGCGCCCGAGCACCTTTAGCTGATACTGCTTCGCCACTTCTTCCTCGATCGACGTAGGCACTGCGGCAATACCGAGACCGCTGTGCGCGAAGCCGTTCATCATCGCGCTGTCCTCGAAGCGTCCCACCGCATGAGGTCGCACGTTGTTACGTGCGAACCAGGCATCCAGCGATTGCGTGAGCAGAGTGGTGGAGACAGAACCTGCCAAGAAAGGCGCACCGTCGAGATTGTTCGGGAAGCGACCCGAGAGTCGCGACGCCACTGCGGGTGCTGCGAGAAAGCTCATACCGGAGTCGGCCATCAGGATGGATTGCAGCGAGCGGCTGAGGTTCGACGGCACGGCAGTGTCAGCGAGCACCAGGTCGAACTGACCCGCGACGGTGCGCGCCAGCAATTCGGTGTAGGGGCCTTCGTGGCAGGACAGCTCCAGCTGACTGCGGTGACGAGCGATGAGCGGTTCGAGCGTTGCCACCGTCAGGATCTTCGGAACGCTGTCTGTCACGCCGACGCGTAGCACGATGTTCTTCGGCTTGGCACCCCCACGCAGCACCGCCGCGAGCTCATCAGCTTGGGCAAAAATTGCGCTGGCGTAGTCCAACGCGGTCGCTCCTGCGGGCGTGAGCACAAGCCGCCGACCCACGCGCTCGAACAGTGCCTGCCCGATCGAGGCCTCGAGTTCCTGGATTTGGCCGCTCACAGTCTGCGGACTCACAAAGAGAACGTTGGCCGCGCGACTCATGGATCCGCGTCGCGCAACCTCCGCGAAATAGCGCAGATGTTTCATGTTCAACGCGCGCTTGGTTTTCATCATCAGGATTAAGTTGAGAACAACTGCCGAATTTTCTGCTTTTTCCGAGCTGGTCTCAACCTTACAGTCCATGACGGAAATTTGGGAGGAGAACGTCATGCACATCGACATCCAGGCGCGGGGATTCTCACTGACGCCGGCGCTTTTTTCTGCTGTGGAAAGCGAAGTGCGAGCTTACGAGGGCGTGTTTCCTGAACTGAATGCCTCTCTCCACATTCGCTTGTCCGACGTCAACGGACAACGCGGCGGCACCGATAAATGCTGTCTCGTCTCCGTGCGAGTCGGGCGCCGCCGGAAGATGGTGGCCGTGAGCGATTTGAACGCCGACATGTACCGCGCAATTCCGGGTGCGTTCGCCAAGCTCGAGCGAGCGACGCGGACCTCGCTCGCGCGTGAGCACAGGCCGCGAATGACCGCAGGCGCGCTCCCATCGGAGGTCCCGCAAGAGCGTTGAGCTGTGCTCGCGGCAGACTTCCTCGGTACGCCGCTGTGGTTCTGGCTGGCGTTCATGGGCATCGTGATCGCTCTGCTGGCCTTCGATCTGGGCGTTCTTCATCGCGACGATCACGTCATCAAGGTGCGCGAGAGTCTGTGTCTGTCGGCGGTCTACATCGGCATGGGTCTGCTGTTCGGGGCCGGGGTGTGGTGGCACCTGGGCGCCGAGAGCGGTATGAACTACCTCACCGGCTTCCTGGTCGAAAAGACGCTCGCGATGGACAACGTCTTCGTCATCGCGATGTTGTTCGGCTTCTTTGCCGTTCCGCTGCAGTACCAGCATCGCGTGC
>JBEVDW010000646.1:0-9460 GCA_040513115.1 Steroidobacteraceae bacterium
CACGATTGATCACAATTCGCCTTCGGTTGGCCCATTGCGCGCCCGAGCCCGGTTGCCGGGGAACGCTGTAATCCCCTCGTACGTTTCGAGGAGGGCAGACCTATGATCAACGAGTACCACAACCTCTCGCCACGAGTTGCGATGCGGCAGCGCCGGGAATGGCTTCTGAGCGCAATCGCCGCTACGACACTGTGCATCAGCTGGTACTTGTCAGCGGCGCTGGATGGTCGCTATGCAAAGGAAGACTCTCGCGACTCGCAGCACACCGTGCGGACGGATTTCGATGCGGCTTTCGTTGCTGCAAATCGAATCAATGCGCTCGCCAAAGTGCCGTGTTCGGACGCAACCTGCGCAACCCAGCTGGCGCAGGCCGAGATCTTCAAGGCTCAGCTCTAAGACTAAGGTCGAATCCGGGAATCATTGCGTCAGTGTTCGCGTTCGCGGACATGGTGCACATTTTCGCCAACGTGGATCATAGCGACCGGTCGAAACGCCTTCGTCTTCAGAAAGCATTCATCGGCTGAGCGAAGACTTAGCGCTGACACATTCATGTCTAGGCGGCGGATGGCGATTTGCCCATCATGTGTCTTGCCCGGTTGCGCACTTACAGGAGAGGTCATGTTGGCAACAAGCACAAAACTACTGGCAGCTGTTTTGGCAGCTCTCGTTCTCACTACGGGCTGCACCACCGTCAATCCGTACACCGGCGAGCAGCAAACATCGAAAGCCGCAAAGGGTGCGGGAATTGGTGCTGCCGCAGGTGCTGTCGCCGGTCTGTTGACCAAGGGCGATAAGCTGGACAATGCGTTGATCGGTGCCGGAGTTGGGGCAATGGCGGGCGGCGGTGTCGGCTACTACATGGATGTGCAAGAGAAGAAACTGCGCGATCGCCTCGCAGGTACTGGGGTGAGCGTTACGCGCAATGGCGACAACATCACGCTGAATCTGCCAAGCAACGTGACCTTCGCGTCCAACAGCTCCGATCTCAACAGCCAGTTCTTCGCGACGTTGGATTCGGTTGGAACGGTATTGAAGGAATACAACAAGACCGTCGTCGAAGTGGCCGGCCACACCGACAGCACGGGCTCGGATGAATACAACAAGCAGCTGTCCACGCGCCGCGCACAGACGGTTGCGAACTACCTGACCAATCGAGGCATCAAGCAGGAGCGCCTGTTGCCGGTCGGGGCGGGTGAAGCCTATCCGGTGGCTTCCAACGACACGGAACAGGGCAAGCAATTGAATCGCCGTGTCGAGCTCACGATCGTGCCCGTCACGCAGAAAGGCTGACGTCGCATTCGCGCCAGGCAAACAAAAAGGGCCGGCATTTAGCCGGCCCTTTCCATTTCCACGCTCTGCGCTTTACGCAGGTTCGGGTTCGACCACGAGTGTGCGCAGCTTCTTGATGGCGTTCGCCTCGATCTGGCGGATGCGCTCGGCCGAGACACCGTACTGCGCCGCGAGATCGTGCAAGGTGGCCTTGTCGTCCACCATCCAGCGGCTGCGCAAGATGTTCTTGCTGCGGTCATCAAGGGTTTCCAGCGCCTGCGCGACGCGATCAGCCGTGTCGTCATCCCACTGTTCGCGCTCCACTGCGATCGCGGGATCCGCCTCGGGGTGCGGCAGATACGCGGAGGGCGAATAAGAGCCTTCCTCGTCGTCGGCATCGGGCGCCGGATCGAACGCCAGCTCACGCGACGTGAGCCTTTGCTCCATCTCGCTCACCTCAGACTTGCTCACGCCGAGGTCCTCGGCGATCGCCGCCGTTTCAGCGTCTGTCAGCCAGCCAAGATTCTTCTTGTACTTACGCAGGTTGAAGAACAGCTTCCGCTGGGCCTTGGTTGTCGCGATCTTCACGACGCGCCAGTTACGCAGTACGAACTCGTGAATCTCGGCACGAATCCAATGGACGGCAAAGGACACCAGGCGCACGCCGACCGTGGGGTCGAAGCGCTTCACGGCCTTCATCAGGCCCACGTTGCCTTCCTGAACCAAATCGCCGACCGGCAGCCCATACCCGCTGTAGCCGCGGGCGATATGGACTACGAAACGCAGGTGCGAGAGGACCAGCTGACGTGCCGCTTCCAGGTCGCTGTCGCGGTGGAAACGGGTTGCCAACTCGAACTCCTCTTCACGTGAGAGGATGGAAAAACGAGACACGCGCTCGACATAGGCGTCGAGACTGCCGACCGGGCCGGCGAAGACCAGATCTGTGCTCGTGCGGACCAAGGCGGTACTCATGAACTCAGCTCCAGAGGTTAGAGGTTGGACCAAAGCTTAGCACTCGCGCGATTAGAGTGCTAAGAGCGGCTTGGGTTCCCCGGCTGCCCGCCTGATCGGCTAGCGCGTCAGGGCGGCGAGAGGTTCCAATAAACGGCTGCCGCTCAACGGGGCTCGATGTCGCGTAAGTGCCTGCTGGCCGAGAGAAAAGATCCGAACCATCCCAGGGCTGCACCAGCAGCCAGCAGGACCGCGAGGCTCATGAGGTCGAGGCCGGCCAGCCTGAACTGGCTGTCATACAAACCGGCGATGCGGCTGATGGGGGCGGACAGAACAGCCAACACAATGAAGGTAATCAACGCCGCACAGGCGCCTCCGCCCAATCCATACCATAGTCCGGTGTACAGGAATGGCCTACGGACGAAGCCGTCGCTGCCGCCCACTAGCTTGGTGACCTCGATTTCATCGCGCCGGCCAAAAATGTCCAGGCGGATGGTGTTACTTACGATCAGGACGACACCGATGCCGAGCAGGCAGGCAGCTAGCAACACGGCTTTCTGAATGGCATCCAGAATCGCGTGGAGCCGCTGGACCCAAGCTGTGTCGAGCTGCACCAGCTCCACTTCCGGCAGCTGCCTGAGATCGGCGGCCAGCGAATCCAAGTGGGTGGGGGCTGCATCCTGGGATCGCGGCTTGACCACGAGCGTGTGGGGCAGCGGATTTTCCTTGAGGGCTTCGAATGCCGGCGCGAAGCCTGAGTCCCTTCCGAACTCTTTCAATGCCTCGTCGGCGGTGATCAGGTCGACACTGGCCACATCGCGCCGCTGACGCACGCGATTCAAGAGGCCGCGGGCCTGCTGCTCGCTCACGCCGTCTTTCAGATAAACCGACAGGTCCACCGCCTTGTCCCACGAACGGCCCGCGTCCTGTGCATTTTTCACGAAGAGGTACAGGCACGCTGGCAGAGCCAGTGCGATGCCGATCACCAGCATCGTCATCAGGGTGGCGATCGGCTGGCCACCCAAACGGCCGAGTGCGCCCAAGAGCGTCTGCAGGTGACGAGTCAACCACGCGCTCATGCGTCTGCCTGGAAATCGGCCGCGCCTTGGCGCGCCAGCAGAGTCGAGGGGTCCAGGAGGGGCGCATCCATCATCATGTCCTGATCGCGCTGGATGACCTTGCCGCCCTCGAGCCGTATGCGCCGCACCGGAAACTGCTCCAGCAGCAGCACGTCGTGGCTGGCGATGAGTACGGTCACGCCCACCTCGTTGAAGCGGCGGAAGATCCGCATCACTTCCAGCGACAAATCCGGATCCAGATTCCCGGTGGGCTCATCGGCAATCAGGATAGGTGGTTTGCTCACGACCGCGCGTGCGATGCCGACACGCTGTTGTTCGCCTGTCGACAGCTCCAAGGGGCGACTGTGCTCGCGCCCGAGCAGCCCAACCTGATCGAGCGCCGCTCGAACCCGTTTGTCGATCTCGCGCGTGCCGAGGCCTGCGATCACCAGCGGCAGCGCGACATTGTCGTGCACCGTGCGATCGTGCAGCAGTTTGTGATCCTGGAACACCACGCCGATCTGGCGCCGGAATGCCGGAATCTTGCGACGCCTCACGCCACTGACGTTCTGGCCATTGACGATCAACTGACCGCGCGTGGGCCGCTCGATCAGCGAGATCAGTTTCAGCAGCGTGGACTTACCGGCGCCCGAGTGTCCGGTCAGGAACACGATCTCGCCGCTCGCGATCGTAAAGGACAGATCGTTCAGCGCCTCGCGTCCGTTCGGATAGCGTTTGAAGACGTGATCGAATGTGATCATGGGCTGCGGCAATCAGCCCACCTCGCTCGCCGGCTTGATGAGCGCATCCACGAAGCTCTCGGCGTCGAACTCATCGAAGTCTTCTGCGGATTCGCCGATGCCGATGAATCGGATCGGCAGCTTCATCTCGCTCGCGATCGCCAGCACGATTCCCCCCTTGGCCGTGCCATCGAGCTTGGTCAGCACGACGCCGGTGACGCCCAATGCCTCGTTGAACAGTTTCGCTTGCTGGAGCGCGTTCTGGCCCTGGCTCGCATCCAACACGAGCAATACCTCGTGCGGCGCGGTCGGATCCTGCCGGCTCATCACCCGTTTGATCTTCTTCAATTCTTCCATGAGATTGGTCTGCGTGTGCAAGCGTCCCGCTGTGTCAGCTAGCAGCACGTCGACATCCCGCGCCTGCGCCGCCTGCATCGCATCGAAGATCACGGCCGCCGGGTCCGCGCCGGAGCCCTGCGCAATCACAGGAACGGCGTTGCGTTGCCCCCAAACCTGCAGCTGCTCGACCGCGGCTGCACGGAAGGTATCTCCGGCGGCCAACAGCACCTTGCACTCTTCCTGTTTCAACAGCCGCGCGAGCTTGCCGATGGTCGTGGTCTTGCCCGCGCCATTGACGCCGACGATGAGGATTGCGAACGGTCGCTTGCTCTCGTCGATCAGCAGGGGCTTTGCGCTCGGCCGGAGAATGTCGATCAGTGCGCCGCGCAAGGCCGTGAGCAGCGCATCCAGGTTGTCGAGCTCTTTGCGCTGCACTTTGCCGCGCAGGCCACTCAGGATGCGTTCCGTGGTTTCGACTCCGCAGTCCGCCATGATCAAACGCGTCTCGAGCTCATCGAGAACCGCATCGTCGATACGGCCCCCCGGGATGAGGTTCGCCAGGTCATAGGTTAGCCACGAGTCGCCCTGATTGAGCTTCGAGCGCAGCCGCTTGAACCAGCCTTCCTTCTGTTCGGGCTTCTCTTCGGGCGTTGCAGGTGCGTCCGGGGTGGGCGCGGTCTTCTTGGATCTGAAACCGAACATCGTGGGCTCGCGGATGGGAGCGCGCGATTCTAGCAGCAGCCTCAGAGTCGCCCTGCGGCGTTCGGCGCTCGGCTTGCGTACCATGCGCGGGATTCTCCGACGCCCACATCCATGAAGTCGTCCCGCTCGAAGTCTGCCGGTCAGCGCGTCAGCAACGGATCGCGCAACGTAGTGCGAATCATTGCTGGCCGGTGGCGTGGGCGCCGCATCGCCTTCCCGGATGGCGATGGGTTGCGACCGACACCCGATCGCGTGCGCGAAACGGTGTTCAACTGGCTGCAGCCCGTGATCGCCGACGCCCGCTGTCTCGACCTGTTCGCCGGCAGTGGGGTATTGGGATTCGAATCGCTATCGCGCGGCGCGAGTCATGGGGTGTTCGTGGAGCGGGAGCGGCTGGTCTGTGAGCAGTTGCGCGCCACGGCAGCCACGTTGAAAGCGGACTCGGTGAAAATCGAATGTGCCGACGCGCTGCAGTGGCTGCAGACCCCCCCTCGCTCTGCGTTCGACATCGTTTTCCTCGATCCGCCGTATGCGAGTGACGCCTTGTCACGGGCGTGTGAATTGCTGGCGACCCGTAGCTGGCTCGCACCCGGCGCCAGCATTTATCTCGAAACGCCGGCCGATGCACCGCTCTCGTTTCTGCCGGCCGCATGGACCGTGGTTCGCAGCAAGCGCGCGGGCCAAGTCGGCTATCATCTGGCCCGTGTGCCGGCACCTGGCGCGTCCACTTTCTAGTCGAGGAATCTGCATGCCTTCCGCGATGTATCCCGGTACGTTCGATCCGATCACGAACGGCCACTACGATCTCGTGCGCCGTGCGGCTGGCATCTTCGATCGTGTCGTTCTCGCGATCGCTGCGAATCCCGGCAAGGCGCCGCTGTTTACTTTGGAGGAGCGCGTGTCGCTGGCCCGCACGGTGCTCACCGATCTGCCCAATGTGGAAGTTACGGGATACAACGGACTGACCGTCGAGTTCGCGCGTCAAAACGGTTTGAGGGTGGTCGTGCGCGGCCTGCGCCTGGTGGCCGATTTCGAGTTCGAGTTTCAGCTGGCGACGATGAGCCGCCACATCTCCGAAGAGGTGGACTACGTCTTCCTCACGCCCACGGAGCACTTCTCCTTCATCTCTTCGACCCTCGTGCGCGAAATCGCCAGCTTCAATGGCGACGTCAGTGGTTTCGTGCATCCGGCCGTCGCGGCCGCGCTGAAGCAGAAGTGGAGCCGCAAGCAGCAGACGACGAAGTGATTATCGGTTCACGTTGGCGACGGGGCCAGCAGTGCTTCCTGCTGCTTGCGTGGTTGTTCCTTGCGCTCTGCGCGTCGGCGCAGGCGCAGCTCAAGCCAGCACACGCAGCTATTGCCAGTGCACACCCCCTTGCCACCGAAGCAGGACTGGAAATCTTGCGGCGCGGAGGCAACGCATTCGACGCTGCAGTTGCAGTTAGCGCAGCGCTTGCGGTGGTGGAGCCGAGCAGCAGCGGTTTGGGCGGCGGCGGATTCTGGTTGTTGCATCAAGCGGCTCAGCATACCGATGTGATGATCGACGGCCGCGAAGTCGCGCCACTCGCAGCCACGCGCGACATGTTCCTGGACGCATCAGGAAATCCCGTTCCGCGGCGCTCGATCGACACTGCACTCGCCGCCGGTATTCCAGGTCAGCCGGCTGCACTCGCTCACATGGCGCAGAAGTATGGTCGCCTGCCGTTGCGCGATAGCTTGCAACCTGCGATTCGTCTCGCGCGCCAAGGCTTCCCGCTGTATGAGCGCTTGCGCAATGGACTCACGTTCAAACGTGATCTGATCGCCGCGAGTGAAGCGCGAAAAGTTTTCCTACATCGAGGCGAGGTGCTGCCGCTGGGTTCGATCCTCAAGCAACCGGAGTTGGCAGCGACTCTCGAAACCTTGGCAGAGAAGGGCGCAGACGATTTCTACAAAGGTGCCACAGCGCGCAAGTTGGTGGCCGGCGTGCGCAAGCTCGGCGGCATCTGGACGCTCGATGACCTGCGTCAGTACGAGGTCAAGGAACGCGCGCCGGTGGTTGGCACCTATCGCGGCGCGCGCATCGTGTCCGCGCCGCCGCCATCATCGGGCGGTGTCGCGTTGATCGATGCGCTCAACATCCTTGCCGGGTTCGACTTCACCACCCTCGACAGTACAACGCGCAAGCACCTCGTGATCGAGGCCATGCGGCGCGTGCATCGCGATCGAGCCGAATACCTGGGAGATCCGGATTTCGTTTCCGTGCCCGTCGAGCGGCTGATCAATCCGTTCTATGCCGATGGTCAGCGCACCTCGTTGCGGCTCGATCGCGCAACTCCCAGCGGGTCGCTGCCTGGCATCACCAACGCAGAACCGGGCCCCCATACCACGCACTTCAGCATCATCGATGCCGAGGGCAATCGTGTTGCAGCAACGATGACTCTAAACTTTTTCTTCGGCTCGGGACTCATGGTTCCGGGTCTGGGCGTCCTCCTAAACAACGAGATGGATGATTTCTCGATCAAGCCGGGCGTTCCGAACGGCTTTCAGCTCGTCGGCGCCGATGCCAATGCCATCGCGCCACGCAAACGCATGCTGTCCAGCATGACGCCAACATTCATCGAGCGACCCGACGCCGTAATGATCGTCGGCACGCCGGGAGGCAGTTACATCATGGGCATGGTGTTGCTGGCGTCGCTGGATTGGTTGGA
Source organism: Steroidobacteraceae bacterium (assembly GCA_040513115.1). Taxonomy (GTDB): domain Bacteria; phylum Pseudomonadota; class Gammaproteobacteria; order Steroidobacterales; family Steroidobacteraceae; genus DATELY01. The sequence continues at coordinate 7,750 of JBEVDW010000646.1, forward strand.
TGGCAAGTCGGCAGAGGACATCGTTCGAGGGGCGCGCTATCACCATCAGTACTTGCCTGACGTGGTCGTATTCGAACCGGGTGCCCTGAGCCAGGACGAACAATCGAAGCTGCAATCGATGGGTCATCAGCTCAAGCAGCTGTCGAATACTTACGGCAACATGCAGGTCGTGACCTGGGATCGCAAAAGCGGTGCTGTAAGCGCCGCATCCGACCCGCGAGGTGCGGGCCGAGGGTTGGTCTACTGAACGTCAGGTCTGACAGGCCGGACAGTAGTAGCTCGAGCGGTGTGCTTGCTGCAGGTGACGAATGGGTGTGCCGCAGGTGCGGCACGGCTCCCCAGTCCGTTCGTACACGTATAGCTGCTGTCGGAAATAGCCGGGCATGCCATCTGCGTTGACGTAGTCGCGCAGGGTGGTGCCGCCGGCTTTGATCGCGTCAGCCAGTACGGCTTTGATACCCACAACCAGTTTTTCGACCTCGTTTCGCTTGAGTCGTCCGGCAGCGCGCCCGGGGCGCACGCCGGCGCGGAACAGCGCTTCGCTCGCGTAAATGTTGCCCACGCCAACCACGAGATGACTACTCATCAACACCTGTTTGATCGACGCGCGTCGCTTGCGCGTCACCCGCCACAGATAGTCGGCGTCGAAGTCTTCTCCTAGTGGTTCAGGAGCCAGCCGCGCGAGCAGCGTGTGCTGCAGCGGATCCCCAGTGACGAAATGTACGCTGCCGAACCGACGGGGATCGTTGAACCGCAGTACGTTGCCATCATTGAGGATCAGCTCCAGGTGGTCGTGCGTCAGTCGCGGCGTGTTCGGCGTGACGAGGCGCAAGCTTCCCGACATGCCCAGATGGACGATCAACGTGCCGCGTTCGAGCTCGACCAAGAGGTATTTCGCGCGGCGCTTCACCGCCCGCACGCTTTGACCGCGTAGCCTGGATGCGAAATCCGTGGGTACGGTCCAGCGCAGCCGCCGTTCATGAAGCACCGCCGCGGTGACGGTTTTGCCGACGAGGGCGGCTTCGATTCCACGACGCGTGGTTTCTACTTCGGGAAGCTCAGGCACGGTTACTTTTGCATTGCGTTATGCGTTGAACTGACAGCGCCGTCACGCCAATCCCGTGCTCCGGCTCTCACTTTCCGCTCACGTACGGGGATTGGCTCATTTGTTCGCCCCGCGTCCCTCCGCTATAGTCGATCGTCAATTATCCGGCGGTCGCGACCAGGGGTCTTACTGAAGTGAATCTCGATTTCCTCTACGGCGTTCTGGACCTCAGCTTCTGGGGCTACGTGTTGGTCTCGTTCTTGATGGTGCAGTTCACCTTCATGGGGGTGACGCTGTATCTGCATCGCGATGCTACGCATCGCAGTCTGAATCTGCATCCGGTGCTGCGCCACATCTTCCGTTTCTGGCTGTGGATGAGCTCGGGAATGATCACGAAGGAATGGGTTGCCGTGCATCGCAAGCACCATGCCCGTTGCGAGACCGAGGACGATCCGCACAGCCCGGTTGTTTTGGGCTTGAAGAAGGTGCTGCTCGAAGGTGCGGAGCTGTATAAGAAGTCCGCGCGCGATCCTGAGCTCCAGGAAAAGTTTGGCCGCGGTACACCCGATGACTGGTTGGAACGCAACCTGTACGCGGGTCATCGCAATCTCGGGATCATCCTGATGGTGATCACTGACCTTGTGCTGTTCGGTGTGCCGGGAATCA
>JBEVDW010000647.1:0-8269 GCA_040513115.1 Steroidobacteraceae bacterium
ACGATCCGTCGCGCCGAACGCGATGAGTCGTACACGATCGCAGGCTTGCAATTGCGCCTGCAGCCCGACCGCATCGACCAACTAGCGAGTGGATGCCTGATCGTCGATTACAAACTGGGGGCCGCCAACGAACCTCGCGATTGGCTGGATGTCTGGCCCGGCCGGCCACGCAAACCGCAGCTGCCGTTGTATGCGCTGGCACATGCCGACGAGTTGGCCGGTCTTGCATTCGCCGTGCTCGCGCCGGGTGCCGTGGAGTATCGCGGCTGGAGCAACGGTGTCGAGATTGCGCCCGGCATTGCTCCGTATCCGTTGGGTACTCGACGCGTGTTCGACCCGCCGATCGATTGGAACGCACTGCTCCAGCGGTGGCAGCAGTCATTGAGCACGCTTGCGCTGGAGTACGTGCGGGGAGAGGCTCCGGTCGATCCGCTGCCCGATGCGTGCACGTACTGCCATCTGTCCACGTTCTGCCGCATCCACGAGCGCGACGAAGTGGATCCGGAAGAGATGGGTATCGAGGATGAGTGAGCAGGACGCGGCCACAATCGATTCGCTGGCGCGTTCGTGGGCACTCGATCCGGAGCAGTCGTTCATCGTCCAGGCGCCGGCAGGATCCGGAAAGACCGAGCTGCTGACGCAGCGCTACTTGCGTCTGCTCACGACGGTCGAGCATCCGGAGCAGGTACTTGCGATCACATTCACGCGCAAAGCGGCCGCGGAGATGCGCGCACGCATCGTGAAGGCGCTCGAATCCGCGTCGAGTGATGCCGTTCCAATTCTGGCTCATGCACGACTGACATGGACGCTGGCGCGCGCCGTGCGTGACGTGGATGCCGCGCGCGGGTGGAACTTGACGCAGCATCCGTCGCGACTGCGCATCCAAACCATCGATGCACTGACTGGCCTACTGGCGCGACGCTTGCCGATTCTCTCAGGCATCGGCGCTTCGTTCGAGCCTGTCGATGACGCGCGGCCTCTCTACGAATCGGCGTGCGAGCGTTTGTTGGAACGACTGGGCGATGGCAGTCCGGTTGCTCGCCATCTTGAAACACTCATCGTGCATCTCGGTCATCGCGTCGATGCGCTGCTCGGGTTGCTGCGCGATCTTTTGTCACGACGCGATCAATGGCTGCACTCCGTCATCCACGCGCGCAACAGCCCCGATCTGCGTGCGACTGTGGAGCGCGTGTTGCAGGCTGTCATCCAGCATCACTTGGAAGAGCTCTGTGAAGGTCTTGCCGCCGAGGGAAGACGCGAGCTGTGGGAGCTGACGCGCTATGCCGCGCGTAACCTGCTGGAGAATGCGCTGAGTGCAGAACGTCGCGTCCTGCTGGATGCCTGTTTGCAGCGCGATGAACCGCCAGAGGTGGACAGCGGATGCTTCCGCGCGTGGCAGGCGATCGCCGATGTCTTCCTGAAACAGGATGGTCAGTTCTATCGCCAGGTGACGAAGAAGCAGGGCTTCCCAACCACCAACGCCGCCGTGAAGGCGCGCATGGAGCGCATGCTCGAAGAGATCGCGGACGACGTCACGCTCTGTGGCCAGCTTGGGATGCTGCGGATGTTGCCGGGCACGACGTATGCCGACGATCAATGGCGCATGCTGGAAGCATTGTTCGAAGTGCTGCCTGTGGCCGTCGCCGAGCTGCAACTCGTGTTCCAGCAGCAGGGCCGCGCAGATCATGTGGAGTCCTCGCTGCGCGCACTTCGTGCTTTGGGTTCAGCCGATGAGCCCACGGACCTTGCGCTCGCCCTCGACTACCAGCTGCGGCACATCCTGGTCGATGAGTTCCAGGACACGTCGTTCACACAGCTCGATTTGCTCGAACGGCTCACCGCCGGTTGGATGCCGCACGATGGACGCACGCTCTTCTGCGTCGGCGACCCGATGCAGTCGATCTATCGCTTCCGGCAGGCGGAAGTGGGACTGTTTCTCGAGCTGCAGCAGCGCGGGCTGAAACATCTGCCGCTCGAGCCGCTGACATTGAGCGCTAATTTCCGCTCACATCCTGCCGTGGTCGAGTGGGTGAACCGTGTCTTTCCACGTGTGTTTCCGCCGCGGGACGAGCTGGAGGAAGGCGCAGTCAAATACAGCGCGAGCGTTGCAGCCCGCACGGAAGAGGGCGGCGGAGTGCACGTCCATGCCGGCATCGAGGCTTCCGCACTGGCGACCGCGGGCGCGGTGGTGGATATCGTGCGCGAAGCGTTGCTGTGTGACGAGCGCGGAACGATCGCAATTCTCGTCGCCGCGCGGACACATGTCGGATTCATCGCCGAGCAGTTGCAGCGAGCGGGTATCGAGCATCAGGCCGTCGAGATTCAACCTCTGGCGAATCGGCCGGTCGTGCAGGATCTGATCGCGCTGACACGCGCGCTCGTTCACCTGGCAGATCGAACGGCATGGCTCGCGGTGCTGCGTGCACCGTGGTGCGGCCTTGCATTGGCGGAACTGCACGTGATCACCGCGGATCAAGGTGCTGGAACCGTGCGTGAGCTGCTGCAGCGAGCGGTTCAAGGCGAGGGTGTGCTGTTCTCGCCAGATGGACGGACGCGGGCCACGCGTGCGTTCGCAGTGTTGGAGCAAGCGCTGCGCGAACGTTCACGCGCCAGTTTGCGCGACTGGGTGGAACGTACATGGAATGCGCTCGGTGGGCCTGCGACGCGCAGAGAAGAGCAGGACCTGGAAGACGCGCAGGCGTACTTCCGGCGTCTGGACTCGCTGCAGGTTGCCGGTGATCTCGAGGATGTGACGCGGCTCGAAGAGCAACTGGAAGGTCTATGTGCCCGGCCACGAACCGAAGCCACCGCACGCGTCGAGATCATGACGATCCACAAAGCAAAGGGACTTGAGTTCGACACCGTCATCGTTCCCGGACTCGAGCGCTTCATGCGCGGGGCCGACCGTCCACTACTTCGCTGGACGCGAGTGGCCGGCGTGGATGACGGCCTCGTGCTCGCGCCACTCACCGCAGCTGGCGCAGACACTGACCCTGTGTATCGCTGGGTCGAGATGCTCGAGCAACAGCGGAGCGAACACGAGCGAGCCCGTCTGCTGTATGTCGCAGCGACGCGCGCGAAGCGGGACTTGCATGTGCTGGGAAGCCTCGGTTTGAAGACGAAGGGCGGTGCTGTCGAGCTGGCAGCACCGAATCGCACATCGATGCTGTCCATGTTGTGGCAGGAAGTGCAGCCGGCGTTCGAGGCCGCCTTCAACGAGCGCAGCCCGCAAGCCGAGTTGCCAATCGAGCTGCGACGCTCTGTGCCGCTGAAGCGCTTGCCGTTGGATTGGCAGGTGCCACTGCCCAGCGCGGCTGTGCAACTGCCGACGATCACGCGCGTAGATCAATTGGGCCTGGAGCAACCGGAATTCGACTGGGCGAGCGAAACAGCACGTCATATCGGAACGCTCGTGCATCGCGAGCTCGATCGCATGAGCCGCCAGGGTGGTACAACTGGGCTTCGGTCAGCCCATGCGCGCTTGCTCGCCGAGTTGAGTGAACTCGGCATCCCAGCGGACCGATGCGAGCTCGCATGTGATCGTGTCATCGCAGCCATCGAGAACACACTCGCCGACGAACGCGGTCGTTGGATCTTCGGTCTCGACGGACGCGTGCACTACGCGGAATCCGAACTGGCGCTCAGCGGTGTGTTTCACGGCGAGATCATCCACCGAATCATTGACCGCACTTTCATCGACGAACACGGCGTGCGCTGGATCGTGGACTTCAAGACGAGCACGCACGAAGGCGGCGGTTTGGATGTCTTTCTCGATGCGGAAGTCGAGCGCTACCGCCCTCAGCTCTCACGTTACGCTCACCTGATGCGAGCGCTCCGACCGGGAGAGCAGGTGAGGGCGGCGATGTATTTTCCGGTGTTGAAGGCGTGGCGGGTGGTGGGGGTGTAGGCGTGATCAGGTTTCGCTCAACTCACGTGTCCTAGCCTAGACTTGATCTGACGGACACCGACTAGTTTTTCATGTCCGCCGCTCGGATGTCGGTTGGATCCGATCCCGTTGTGGATCATGTGCGAGCTTGATGCTCTCGATGAACGTCTCCAGAGGTGTTTTGCCATAGCAGTACTTTCCTGAGTGCGTGCGCTCACTGTTACTCCTGGACCCAAGCATCCACGTCCTCCTGCAACTGCTCCAGGGAGTGATACAGCTTGCGCCTGAAGGCGCTGGCGTAAAATTAATTCTGGATCGTCTGATGGAAGCGCTCGTTGGTTTGCGGACTCTTGGTCTTGGTTCGCGTGTGATCGATGTTCTCGATAGCCAAGTACAACGCATACTCGTGCGCTTCGCGGTTGCCGCAGTAATCACGTGTTGCGATCGTACAGCTTTGAGTTGGCGAGCTATGGACCTCACTGTGTCTACCGGCATTTTTAGTGTCTTGAACGGAATGGGGCGGCTCATTCGCAATGTTGCTGTCCGTGACGGGCTGAAGAATCGGTACATCGAGTTTCGGTTCTAGTCGCTTCCCATGCCCCTGAACATCCGCCCCGAGACAGAAGCCGACATTGATGCAATTGATGCCGTTACGATTGCGGCGTTCCTCAACGCCCCTCATACAGACCACGCTGAGCAGTTCATTGTTAAGGCTCTGCGAAAAGCGGGAGCTCTTTCGATCTCTCTGGTCGCCGAGTTCGATGGCTGCGTGGTAGGTCACGTCGCCGTATCGCCGGTATCGATTTCCGATGGTGCGGCAGGTTGGTTTGGACTCGGGCCGATTTCTGTGAGCCCCGAGCGCCAGGGCAAGGGCATCGGCTCTCGTCTGATGCTAGAGGCTTTGCGCCGTCTCGAAGAGCGAGGCGGGGCAGGGTGCGTGCTACTTGGGGATCCCGATTACTACGAACGTTTCGGGTTCAGGTCAGAGGCTGAGCTCGTATTGCCTGACGTTCCGCACCGCTATTTTCAGGCTCTCGTGCTCGACGGTCCGTTGCCGGGCGGGGTGGTCACGTACCATGCGGCGTTCAGTGTCAGAGACTGACAACTCGCACGCAGAAGCGATGACCGAACGAATCTAGAACTGCCTGGCGCGAGCATGCAACTCGCGCACAATCTCTTCTTTCTTTGTCTAAGCGGAGTTCTTAGGCAACTTGCGGGACGCGGAAGCTAGAATGACCATCGGCCAGCTGCGGGACGCGGAAAGAAGAGTGGCCGTCGGCCAATGCGACGTTTGCAATCAAGCTAGCAGCAACCGCCAAACCCAGTGTCTTGAGCTTCAACACAAGCAATCCCTCCCCGAAAAAACATCCAAATGCGCGTTGGCTTGGCCAACCGGCGCTTGCTTGAGCGCACGTAAACGTGGCTCAGTTCACACTTCCGAGTGCTTGTATGGCCCAGCGCTAAAGATTTTTCTAGCGCTGTCGAGGGCGGAACTCCTTCACAGATTCGAGAATTCGCCCACGGAACGTGAGGGATTTCCTGTTTTTTCATGGTTCTAGCTGATAGATATGTGTCGCTTCTTTAAGACATAATCATGGCGACTCGCTTGCCAAATTGAGGCTATCCCTCACCACGCGATTGAGGGAAACCCTGAATCCAGGCTGAGAATGAGTCGGCAGATGCGCGACTTGAAAACTGGAACGATTGCCCGGCAGCAACCTGTTGTTCTGCGGGTAACGCTCGAGCGTGACGTCTAAAAAGCTTTTGAATTGAAAACTTCCGTGACCACTGCCAAGGCCCGCCAACCCCGTCGCACCGCCATGTCTCGGCGGGCGATGACCGTGTTCAGTCGCACTGTCGGACAGATGCGCGGCGACACCGAGGGCGTGCTGTTCTATGAAGAGAGCGAAACGGCGCCGCCGCGATGCAACCTGATCGGTACGACGATCAACAACTACAAGATCGTGTCGGAGCTGGGTCGCGGTGGTTCGAGCACGGTCTACCTCGCCGAGCGCATCGACGAGCAGTACAGCGCCCAGGTCGCCATCAAGGTGGTCGAAAGCACGCACCCGACTATCCGTGCACGCGTGCAGGCCGAACGCCAGATCCTCGCGAACCTGAATCACCCGAACATCGCGCGTCTGCTGGATGCGGGTGAAACCGAGGATCGCCAGCCCTACCTCATCATGGAATACGTCCGGGGCGAGCCTCTGGACAGCTATTGCGATCGGGAAGGCCTGAACCTGCGCGCTCGCCTGGATCTGTTCATGCAGATCTGCAGCGCGGTCTCCTTCGCGCACCAAAGGCTCGTGGTTCACCGCGATCTGAAACCGGCGAACATCCTGGTCACTGACGACGGCACACCGAAGCTGCTGGATTTCGGTATCGCCAAGCTTATGGACAAGTCGGGATCATCCAATCCAAACGCAGCCGTAACGCGCATGGCTGATCGGATGCTCACGCGCGAGTTTGCCAGTCCGGAGCAGATCCAAGGCCAAGCTGTCACGACGACGAGCGACGTCTATGCGTTGGGCGTCGTGCTCTATGGTTTGCTGACAGGGCTGCATCCGTATCGTATTTCGGACGAAACCACGGAGCTCGAGCTCGAGCGTCTGATCGTCTCGACGGATCCGGTTTCGCCGAGCCAGGCCGTCACCAAGGCCTGTACCGAAGCCACCGATGACACGGTAGATGTGCTCGCCACATTGCGTAGCACGAGCCCCGAGCGTCTTGCGCGTGCGCTGCGCGGTGATCTCGATGCCATCGTCATGCGGGCGCTGCGCAAGGAAAGCGCGTATCGCTACGGCTCCGTCGAACAGCTGGCCGATGACATTCGCCGCTACCTCTCGCATGAGGCAGTGCTCGCGCGTCAAGGCAACTGGGTTTACTACTCGCAACGTTTCGTTCGTCGGCACGCCTTCGGCGTTTCCGTCAGCGCCGGGTTCATGCTGATGATGGCCGGAGTCGCGGTCGTGCTGTCGCTTCAGAATCAGCGTATCCGCACCGAGCGAGAGCAAGCCGAGACGGTTTCCGAATTCATGGTGAACGTATTCACCGCCGCCGATCCGTTCGTCAGCCTCGGCAAGGACAAGGAGATGACAGCGAGTGAGCTGCTCGAGCAGGCGGGCTCGCGCATCAAAGCCGACCCGTCGTTGGGTCCGGAAGTTCGCGCGCGATTGATGCAGGCCATCGGCCGCGCATACCGCCGTCAGGAACGCTCTGATGAGGGCATTCCATTCCTGGAGGAAGCGCTGCACCTGCGCCGGGAGGTGCTGCATTCTCCTGATGATGCTGTGGGAGCCGTATTGGCGGAGCTCGCTACTGCCTATCGCGCGGGTGGAGAATTCAAAAAGTCGGAAGCTGCGCTTTCCGAAGCATTGCAGATCGCTCAACGTAGTCATGCAAGTGCGTCAGAAGGCTACGTCCATCTGCTCGCCGAGATCGGTCGGCTCGAGGCTGCACAAGGAAAGCCTCGCGAGGCGGAGAAGCATCTCAGTCAGGCGCTGGCGCAGGCACGAACGCTGTGGGGTTCGAAGCATCCGGAAGTGGCGGTCATCCTGTTGGACCTCGTCAGCATCGGCGGTTGGCAGGATCGTCAACGCGATCTCGTCGGCATGGCGCGTGAAGCGCATGCAATCTACGAAGCAACATTGCCGCCGCAGCATCCCGATCGACTGATGGCCAAGGTCGAACTCGCTGACGTGCTGACTCACGTCGGCAATCTGGACGAAGCCAATCGCCTGTATCAGGAAGTGCTTCCTGCACAGCGCTCGCTATACGGCCAGGACAGTCCCAAGGTGGCCGATACACTCGACGCGCTGGCGCGCCTACGCGTTGCTCAAGGAAAACTGCGGGAAGCTGAGGTGTATGGTCGCGAGGCGTTGAGCATCCAACTGCGCTCACAGGGTGCAGACCACTACATGAGCGGCTATCACCGTGTGGCGCTGGCGCTCACGTTGTTCAAGTTGCATCAGCTGACCGAAGCAGAGCAGGAGTTCAAGCAAGCGCTCGAGGTGTACGCGCGCACGCTGCCTGCCGATCATCAGTACATTGCTGCCGCGGAGCATTGGCTCGGTGAAACTCTGCTGGCAGAAGGGAAGTTCGCCGAGGCAGAGGCACAGCTGCGCACGGCGATCGATCGCTGGCAACGCTCAGGTGCTCCGGCATGGCGTGCTGCACGTTCGCAAAGTGCAATGGGTGAGGCGCTCTATCGTCAAGGGCGTGTCAAGGATGCTCAGCCTTATCTTTCAGGCAGCGTCGCCGTGCTGACCGGCGCGGCGAACGTAGATCCGGAAGCAACAGAAAGCGCGCGGCGACGACTGGCACAGTTCGGATCGAAGAGCTAACGATAGCTCACACTCATCCCACCTTGAGCACGGCCTT